>JANYEI010000213.1 GCA_025363205.1 Frigoribacterium sp. | reverse complement strand
GCAAACCCGTGCGTAACTCGGCCGGCAGGTGACCAAGATCGTTGTGGGTGATGAGCACGGGGGGTTTGGCGGAACGGACGCGGATGATCGTGAGTCCGCAGTTCGCCTGGTTGAGTCCCATCCAACGCCAGTGCGGCGCGTCGAACACCTCGCGCACGAACCAGGCGATCACGAAGTTGTGGGTGATGAGCAGGTCATGCCGGTCTTCCCGGGCGGGCGTGAGCCACTCGCTCACGGCATCCGCCATCTGAGCCTTGCCCGCCTCGATCTGATCGCGAGTGACCGAGCCGAAGAATGGCTCGAAGGCATGCGGCATGTCGGGAGTCGGGCCGGACGGGATGCAGTCGAAGAGCAGCGCCGAAGGCTTTGAATCGAGGCTCGGCATGCTCGCCGTCATGATGTTGGCGGTTTCCTCCGCGCGCTGTAGTGGCGAGTGCCACGCGCCGGTGAATGGCACACCGCTCAGCCGTTCAGCCACGAGCTTGGCCTGACGCGTGCCCCGACCGGAAAGCGGACCATCGGGCATGCCGTGCTCGGCATCCTGCTGCTCGCCATGGCGCACGAGATAGATGAAGTGGGACATCGTTGTTCCTCTGGAAAGTGGGTAACGGTCAGACGGACGCGGGCTGATCGACGAGTCCGTCGAAGACCGAGGACTCGACAGTGCCGACGGCCGCAATCGACAACGGCCGCGAGGCGAGTTCGACCGCGAGTTCGCGTACGTCGTCCGGAGTGACGAGCGCCAGCCGGCGCAACGACTCGTCGAGGTCGGCATACTCACCGAGTGTGATCTCGGAACGTCCGAGGCGCGACATCCGAGTGTCTGAGTCCTCGAGGGCGAGGGCGGACGCTCCGCTCAACTGGCCAACGGCGCGCCGCATTTCGTCGTCGGTCACGCCGCCCGAGCCGAGGCGCCGGAACTCGGCCAGCAGCAACTCGGCCACCTGTCCCGCCTTGGCCGGCGAGCATCCGGCGTAGAGGCCGAAGAGGCCAGCGTCTGAATAGCTCGGCGAGAACGAGTAGACGGAGTATGCGAGGCCGCGCTTCTCGCGGATCTCCTGAAAGAGTCGGGATGACATTCCACCGCCCAGGATGGAGTTCAGCACGGCCATGGTGGACCGGCGGTCGTCGGACGCGGGGATGCCGGGAACACCCATGAGGATATTCGCCTGCTCGATGGGACGATGCACGACCACGAGGGGGCTGCCGCGCTGGATCACGCCGAGGGTGGCATCCCGGCGCTCTACCGGAGTCGCCTTCGTGTCGAGGTCCCAGCCAGCCGAGGCGAGCGCACGCTGCACTCCCGCGACGAGTCCATCGTGGTCGACGGAACCCGCGACAGTGATGACGAGGTCCTTGGCCCGATAATTGGCACGGTAGTGGTTCCAGACCGAGTCCCGAGTCGCCGCTCGGATGGTTTCCGGGCTTCCCCCGATCGGTCGACCGAGCGGGTGTTCGCCGAGCACCGCCTCAAAGAAACGCTCACTCGTGACGTCCGATGGATCGTCGTCGGCCATGGCCAACTCTTCAAGGATCACGTCGCGTTCGGTCTCGAACTCCCCCGCATCGATGAGCGAAGAGGTGACCATGTCGGAAAGTACGTCCACTGCCATGGGAAGGTCGCGATCCTGCACCTTGGCGTAATAGCAGGTGTATTCCTTCGCCGTCATGGCGTTGTGCTCGCCGCCCACGGCGTCGAAGCTCACCGCGATATCGAGTGCGGTCCGCGCCGCGGTGCCCTTGAAGAGAAGATGCTCGAGGAAGTGTGTGCTGCCGAAGGTCGCGGGGAGCTCGTCTCGTGAGCCGACGGCTATCCAGTAGCCGACCGTCGCACTGCGGGCACCGGGCACCTGTTCGCTGAGGATGCGCACGCCACTCGGGAGCACGGTGCGTCGCACGAGCGAATCTCCGGAGGAGCTGATTGTGAGTTCAGCGAGGTCGAGGGGAAGCGGGACAGCACCGATCATTGGACCGAGTTTACGTCACCCCATGGGGGATTCAGTGCACACGGGCCCGCCCGACCCACCGGCGGGAAGACCGAGGCGGTGAATGCGGACAAACAGAGCTGTCTGTCCTCATTTTCGTGTTACTGTTTCCACGGCGAGCAAACCACCTGGTGGTCGCTGGGAATTTCGCTCTTGAGCGGAGTGACCGTGCTTCAAACTATAAGACCGCAGATGCCAAATTTGCGGGGCAACAACACCGGACAATCCCCAATAATCCGGTTAGCTGCCGAACGGCTTCGAGGACACCTAGCCGACTAGCCCAAGGGAGCCACGCTGTGCCGATTGTTGATACCCATCCGATCGGCCAGCGTGCCTCGTGGGCTGCTGGTGCTCGTCTCGCCTCCGTGGCACCAGCCAAGCGCCGAATTCTCGAAACCGCCAACCGCCTCTTCTATGACGAGGGCATCCGATCGGTGGGAATCGATCGACTGATCAGCGAATCCGAGGTGACCAAGGCCACCTTCTATAAGCACTACGGGTCTAAGGACCGCCTCATCGTGGAGTACATCTCCCAACGTCATGCGCGCGACCGAGAGTCCGTGCACGAGCTCATCCGTGAAAAGGATGACCCGAAACTTGCACTTCGCACGCTGATCGAGAACATCGTGGCAGAAGTCGTGGCCCCTGGGTTCCGGGGTTGCGCCTTCATCAATGCTGCAACCGAATTCACCGATCCCCGGCATGCCGTGCGTCAGATAGTCGCCGAGCACCGAGAGTGGTACGCCGAGACCCTGAGCGACCTCCTCAAAGAACTCGGTCATCCCCTGCCCGGCGATGGCGGTGACGAGCTGGTACTGGCCCGCGACGGAGTGATGACCGGCGGCTTCGCCGGAGACCCGATCGCCGCGACGACCGCGTTCGTGCGCGTCGTCAACCGCGTTCTGGACCGCACAGCACGAGGCTAAGTTCGACTAGGCCGAGACCCGGTCGAGCTCAGCCACCTGGTGACGTCCCAGCTGGATCTTGGCCGCGTCGACAAGTTCGATCACCTGTTCAGGACGGCTCGCGCTCGCCACAGGCGCAACAATTCCGGGCTTGGAAAGCAACCAGGCAAGAGCGATGGTCGCGACACTCGATTGCTGTTGGCGCGCGACCTGATCGAGGACGGCGAGGATGCGCTGGCCACGCTTCGAGAGGTGATTGGCCAATTCCGTTCCTCGGTTATTGTTGCCGAGATCACCCTTCGTGCGGTACTTGCCGGTGAGGAATCCACTCGCGAGGGCGAATCGCGGCATTACGGCGAGACCCTGTTGGTTGGCGACGCGAGCGAGATCCCCTTCGTAGCCGGTGCGATGCATCAGGTTGTAATGATTTTGCACGGCGAGCATTGGCGCGACTCCGAGCTGGGCGGCAATAACCCGAGCCTCGACGAGTCGGTTGCTCGAGTGATCCGACGCGCCGAAATGACGAACCTTCCCCGCACGGATGAGGTCGTCCACCGCTAGCAGAGTCTCTTCGAATGGCACCTCGGGGTCGTCGATGTGCAGGTAGAGCAGGTCGATGTAGTCGGTCTTGAGACGTTCGAGCGACGCATTCACCGAGCGGCTGATTGCCTGGGCTGTCACCCCAGGGTTGTTGGCGCTCTTGCCCACTTTGGTCGCGACGACGATGCCGTCGCGCACCCCTCGATCGCGCATCCAGTTGCCGATCATGGTCTCGCTTCGACCGGCGGCATAGGAGTCGGCGGTGTCGATGAAATTTCCGCCATGGTCGAAATAGGTGTCGAGAATATCGTTGGTCGCGCCGCCATCCGCGGTCCAACCGAAAACATTGCCCCCGATAGCGAGGGGGAAGACCCGCAGGGCAGACTGGCCGAGCGGCCGACGAATCGGCAGTGAAACCTCGAGTGTCGGGAGGTCGCCGGAAGACACTACGTTCGGCGGCGATACCTGCGCCATGACCATGCCAGAACTCTCTTTCCCACGATGTTCGATTTCATCTCACACTAGAGGCGAGTGCTGAGAATTCACGGTCCCACACCTGAAATCTCACTAGCGTCGAGCCAATCGTTATCTGCCCGAGACCGGGCGATAGATGGGGCGACGATTATGACGAACGATTTCCGTTGGAGACTCCCAGGGGTGACGAGAAAACCCCGCCCCCACGACTGTGGGGGCGGGGTTTTCTTCTGGTCTCGGCGCGGCCGCGAGCGGCTCACTCGACCAGCGGGGCTAGACCTCGGTCGAGCCGCCTTCTGACGACGTATCGACCTTCTCCGCGCCGACTTCGCTGCCCTGGCCCTCTGCATCGTCAGCCTCGACCGGAGCGAGCGAGAGCTTTCCACGGTCGTCGATCTTGGTGATCTCCACCTGGATCTTCTGGCCGACCGCGAGCACGTCTTCGACGTTCTCGACGCGCTTTCCGCCGGCAAGCTTGCGGACCTCGCTGATATGCAGCAGCCCGTCCTTGCCAGGGGTGAGCGAGACGAACGCACCGAAGGTCGCAATCTTCACGACGGTTCCGAGAAACCGCTCGCCGACCTCGGGGTTCAGCGGGTTCGCGATGGCGTTGACCGCCGCGCGTGCCGCTTCAGCCGACGGACCATCGACAGCACCGATGTAAACCGTTCCGTCATCCTCGATTGAGATGTCGGCTCCGGTGTCGTCCTGGATCTGGTTGATCGTCTTGCCCTTCGGGCCGATCAGCTCGCCGATCTTATCGATCGGGATCTGTACCGAGATCACGCGAGGGGCGGTCGGTGCCATCTCATCCGGAGCGTCGATCGCCGCGTTCAGGACCGCAAGGATCGCCGTGCGAGCCTCCTTCGCCTGCTTGAGCGCGCCATCGAGCACGGAGGACGGGAGACCGGCGAGCTTGGTGTCAAGCTGGATCGCGGTGATGAACTCGCTGGTGCCGGCGACCTTGAAGTCCATGTCGCCAAGAGCGTCTTCCGCGCCGAGGATGTCGGTCAAAGCCGCATAGCGAGTCTGGCCATCGACCTCGTCGGAGACGAGACCCATCGCGATGCCGGCAACCGGAGCGCGCAGCGGCACTCCGGCGTTCAGGAGCGAGAGGGTCGAAGCGCAGACGGAACCCATTGAGGTTGATCCGTTGGACGAGAGCGCCTCGGAGACCTGGCGGATCGCGTAGGGGAACTCCTCGCGGGGCGGCAGCACCGGAACGAGGGCGCGCTCGGCGAGGAAGCCGTGCCCGATCTCGCGACGCTTCGGCGATCCGACGCGGCCGGTCTCACCGGTCGAGTAGGGCGGGAAGTTGTAGTGGTGGAGGTAACGCTTCTTCTTCACCGGGGCGAGGGAGTCGATCTGCTGCTCCATCTTGAGCATGTTCAGCGTGGTGACACCCAGGATCTGGGTCTCTCCGCGCTGGAAGATCGCGGAACCGTGAACGCGCGGGATGACCTGCACTTCGGCGTCGAGGGCACGGATGTCCGAGAGGCCACGGCCGTCGATGCGCACACCGTCGGTGAGGATGCGTCCTCGGACGATCTTCTTGGTGACCGACTTGTAGGCGGCTCCGACCTGTCCACGAGCAGACTCCGGGAGGTTGCCGGACTCGATGAGGCCGTCGACGTGACCCTTCGCGCGGTCCTTGAGGGCGTCATCCGCGTTCTGGCGCTCGACCTTGTCGGCGATCTGGTAGATCCCCTTCAGCTCGTCGTAGGCGAAGCTGGCGACAGCGTCGTAGGTGGCCTGCTCGTAGGGCGGGAAGACCGGGTAGTCGGCGATCGGCTTGGCAGCCTGCGCGGCCAACTCGAGTTGGGCCTTGATGAGCTGCTTGAGGAACGGCTTGGACGCCTCGAGGCCCTGGGCGACGACGGTCTCGTCGGGCTTGGTGGCACCGCCCTTGATGAGGTCCCAGCTGCCTTCGGTGGCTTCGGCTTCGACCATCATGATCGCGACGTCTTCGTTACCGTCGTTGTCAGTGGTGAGACGGCCGGCGACGGTGAGATCGAAGACGGCCTCTTCGAGCTGCGAATACTTGGGGAAAGCAACCCACTGGTCTGCCCCGTTGGAACCGGGGATGAGGGCGAGGCGGATGCCCGCGACCGGTCCGTAGAACGGCAGGCCCGAGATCTGGGTCGAGAGGCTCGCCGCGTTGATAGCCAGGGCGTCGTAGAACTCGTCCGGCGCGATGGCGAGGACGGTGATGACGATCTGCACCTCGTTGCGAAGACCCTCGACGAAGGTCGGGCGCAGCGGGCGGTCGATCAGGCGGCAGACGAGGATGGCCTCGGTCGACGGGCGTCCTTCACGGCGGAAGAACGAGCCGGGGATCTTGCCGGCGGCGTAGGAGCGCTCTTCGACATCCACCGTGAGGGGGAAAAAGTCAAAGCCGTCGCGGGGGTGCTTGCCCGCCGAGGTAGCCGACAGGATCATGGTTTCTTCATCGAGGTACGCGGCGACGGCACCCTGTGCCTGCTGCGCGAGGCGACCGGTCTCAAAGCGGACCGTGCGCGTGCCGAACTTGCCGTTATCGAGAACGGTTTCGGCGAATTTGATTTCTGGACCCTCCATAGGGGGGTTATCTCCTTTGTTTTACGTCGTAACCCCGTGCGGGTCGCGACTCGTCACGGAGCAGGAGTCTCGGCAGAAAGAAGCGCACTCGCATGGTGAATAACTACACACGTGTGGCGCTTTGGCTGTGGTGTCTAGTGCGGCCATGCCACACAGACACACAGCTCTGGCCAACAGTAGAAAAACACTGAATCGGTTCGATTCAGGGGTTCACCACTACTGACCAGCTTCGTGCCGACCTGCTCCAATGGTTGTCAGCAGGACGCCGCAGACGACAGACCCAACCAAACAACCTCTCACATGGTACCAGTCGCCTCCCTTTGCACCTAAGGTGCGCGCCGCCCGCGCCATCACCTCGGCAGCGAATGGAATAAGGCCATCGCCACCGGGTGTTTCGCACTGCCGTCAATAACCTCGTGAGCACCAGCGCGGCCGAATAGCGCAATCAGGCTCGCTGGGTGCGCAATCGACGGGCCTTCGCGCGCGTGAGCACCAGCGCGACCAGGACTCCGATCATCGTGCCGAGGCTGTTGGCGACCAGATCCCGCACATCGGAGACTCGCCCGGGGATGAATAGTTGGGCGAACTCGATCGCCAGGGTGAGCAGGATGCCGCTGATGACACTCATGAACCACAGCCGGCGCCCAAACAACAGCACGAAGAAGATACCGATCGGCACGAACATCGCCACGTTCGCGAGAAACTCGACGCGGTTATAGGTGAGCCATCTGGTCGATTCGTGGCTTGAGAAAAAGCGCAGCGCACGCCAGAGCTAATAGCCGTTGCCGGTGTTGATCGGCTGCGGACCGAGTGTGATCCAGCAGACGACCGCGAGGTAGATCACAGTCGTAAGGCTGAGAAAGGGATGCCGACGGAACATCCAATAATCATGCCGGGCCATCCTGAGCATTCCGGCAGGACGCCCGGACGGGCCGGAACCGCGCTACCAGGATGCCGAATCGGGTCGCCGTCACATTCGGTTGAACCCCCGAGCATCAGGACGAACCGCTGTGAATTACGCAGTTGTCGACCGGCTCCGTCTTCGCCAGCGCGTGAACTTGGCTGCCCCTGAAAGCGCCCGGATGGCGGAATGGCGATCGCGGTGAGCTGGGGTCGAATGGCAATCGTGCGGGTATCGGATCAACCCCGCCACCAAGCAGATTCGACTCCAATAGTCGAATGATGTTCAGGAGCGCTATGAGGGGCCAAGTGACCAAGAGTCGGGAAACGCGCGAGGTCCGCGTTGCCGTCGAGGAAGATTTGACGTTCAGTCCTCAAGGCCAGAGTATTTGGTGGAGATGGTGGCACGAAGCGCTTCAAGGTGGGCGTGGAACGCCTGTCGACCGGCTGGAGTGAGCCGAACCCAGGTTCGGGGTTTCCGGTTGATTCGTCCCTTCTCAATGCTCACGATTTCTTCTTCCTCCAGTGTCGCCAGATTCTTCGACAGTGTGGAGTCGGACAGTTCGATGATGGCACCCAGCGATTTGAAGTCTGCTCGCTCTACTTCAGACAGCGCCGCGACGATCGACAGCCTGACCGGGGAGAGAAGAGTCTGCTTCAATCCATGCCGCGGATGGGGCTCAGGAGACATCAGCGGCTTTCGGTGCGGGGATGAGCGCGGCGACAACCAACGGTATGGCGGTGAACACGGCCGCGGCGATCCAGAATCCGCTGGTCTGCGACTGCCGGGTGACGCCGACGGCGAGCACGATTGCGTAGCACGCCGCCCACAGTCCTGCCGCTCGGCCAATACGGCGAGCGCCTCCGCGGGGTGTTAGCCCGCGGGATCTACTCCAGATGCCACCGACGAGGGACAAAATTACCCAGGCCAATAATATGCTGATGGTAACCGCTTTATCATCGAGTCCGAGTCCGATAACGAGACCGATACTGGCGAGCGCCCAGACCAGAAGGTAGATGCGCACCCAACGCCAGCTCCCCGCGCGAGCACGGTCAGCACTCCTGGCGGCGGTGCCAAGGTCGTCCATCGCATGCTCTGGTCCACGGTCGTAGGAGTCGTCATTTTCGCTGGTTGTCATGAAGTCATACTTGCATGTTGTTTCTTATTTAGAAAGTACATTCTTTAATTGCACGCGGGAGTTATTGAGATCTGCCCAGCCAACCTCGGAGGTACCGCGATGAGCGCAGATTGCCGGGCGCGAAAGAGCGCTGTGCCGATACTGTGTTGTGCCGATACTGTGTTGTAGAGGCGGACACAGGCGGGGGTACCGATGGCGGTTCGCGACCCGGAGGATGTCTTCCGGATTCCCGGCTACTTTGCGTTCTGGTCGGCCTACACGGTGTCGGGTTTCGGTACATACGTCACGACCCTTGCGCTCCAGGTTCTTGTTCTGCTGACGCTGCACGGCACTGCGGGGGATGTTGGGCTGCTGAACGCGGCCAGATGGCTGCCATATCTGCTGCTGGGCGTGATCGTCGGTGCGCTCGTTGATCGTCGACGACGCAGACCGATCCTCATCGGCACCGATCTTGCTCGAGCCGTCCTTCTCGGGGCGATTCCGATCCTCTACATCGCGGGCTGGCTGAACACCGCTGTCCTGATTGTGTTCGTGGCCTTCTTCGGTGTTTTTTCCCTTTTCGGCGACGCAGCATCTCAATCGTTCCTCCCCCGCGTCGTGCCGAAACGATCGCTGTTGGCGGCGCACGCACGGACAGACCAAAGCGACGCAGTAGCCCAAACCTCCGGTCCTCTCGTCGCGGGCGGACTGGTCGCCCTCGCCGGCGCACCTCTCGCAGTGCTTGTCGACGCCGCTTCTTACCTGTTCTCTGCACTGGCCATATCCCGAATTCACGTCGACGAAACCCGTAAAGAGGGTGCCGGGCAGTCGCGTGGACTTCGTTCTGAAATCGCGGAGGGACTTCGGTGGGTGTACCGGCATCGAGTGCTTGGGCCGATGGCGATCGGCTCCCACGGCTGGTTCCTCTTCAACAGCATGCTCGGAACCGTGTTCGTCTCATTCGCTCTTCTTGATTTGCATCTGTCTGCTCTGCAGTTCGGAATCACGCTGGCCGCAGCCGGCGTCACCGCACTGGTTGGCAGCTCGTACTCGACCCGTGTCGGACTGCTCTGGGGAGCCGGACGCACGGTCATCCTCTGCGATGCGCTCATGGTTGTCGCGTGGGCGGTGATTGCCGTGGTCCCGACAGGGCATAGCCCCACCTGGATTGTCATCGCCATACTCGCTGTCGGTCAGTCCCTTTACGGGCTGGCGCTCGGGCTGAGCAACGCAAACGAAATGGGCTATCGCCAACTCGTCACTCCCGATCGCCTGCAAGGCCGGATGAACACGACGATTCGATCCGCCAACCGCGCAATGATCGTCATCGGCGCACCCCTTGGCGGATTCCTCGCGGTCGCCATCGGATATCAACCAACGTTGTGGATCGCCATTTCCGGGTTTGTCGTCGTCACAGTTTTCCTCGCCGTATCCCCCTTTCGACACGCCCGACACAGCGACGCAGCGCAGTGAAAATTACGACTGCACAATCGCCTCAACCGTTGAATTCGTCTACGGCGACGCTAACGCGTGGAGTCTCCGGACATTGCCGGAGTGCTGAGGGTGAGCCAGGGCGGGAGGGGCGGACAGCGTCGCTCGAAATACGCGACGACACTGGAGCGTGGCTGTGCCGCCAGAATATCCACGTAGGGATTCCACGCGGCAAGGGCCGTGAACAGGTAATAGGCCGGGCCACCATCAGGCGGGGCGGGGGACTTCGCGCCTGCGGAGAGGAGACACGGTCGCACGATCTTCCGCTGGTAGTCGAACAGCGCGGCTCGGGAGCTTCCGCTCAGGTACGACACCACCTCCGACTCGCTCGGGGAACTGGCCTCGCAGACGTACCGCTGCATCTCGAACTCGAGCTGGGACTGACCGAGACTCGATTGGTAGCGGAAACCGTTGTCGGTGGGTGATGCCGGGATGCCGTTGGCCCGAAGACAGGTGAAGACAACCGCGCGCTGATCGTGGTCGGTCACGGGACGCATAGCGGGCACCTCGGGGCGCAGCGCGTCGGGATAGTCCTTGACGACATCCGCCCAGTTAATGTCAAGGATGGACTGCCGGATCTGCTCCCGGCGTTGCGGTCCAAGCGGATCGATGGCAGGGGCCTCCACGCAGCCCACGAGGAGCAACGCACCGGCGGCGGCCGTGATAACTACAACTAACCTGCGCCCGGAGAATGTCACGGTGTGAGGTTGAGCCAGATCGGCGTCGGCGGGCAGCGCTGTTCGAGATAGGTCTGAGTCTGGGCAGTAATGGTGCTGGTCCAGATCACCTGATAGGGGTTCCACCCGGCCAGCCCCGCGAGGCCCACAGCAGCCGATCGGTCAGGCGAGGCTGGCGACGGCGCTCCGGCGGTGAGAAGACACGGCCGAACAACCCGGAGGTAGTAGTCATAGAGAGCTGCGGACTGCGCTGGCGTGAAATATGACGCCACCTGGGACTCCGCCGGATGCCCCGCCTCGCAGGAGTAGAAGCTCACTGCCACTTCGAGCGGAGTTTGACCCGCACTGCCGTAGACAGCATTCCCGTTCACGACGTGGGCCACGATCCCGGCCAACCTCAGGCACTCCACCATGGCATCTGGCCAGTCGTGATCGGGAACCGTCACCATCATGGTGACCTCCGGGCGGATCGCCTCGGGGTACTCCGCCGCGACTGGCGACCATTTCAAGTCGAGGATCGTGGTGCGGATTGAGGCTCGTTGGCGATCAGTGAAGACGACCGCACCCGATTCACCATTCACGGGCACGCACCCACCGAGCAGGGTGATCGCTGTCACCACCGCAGCGGTTGCCGCTGTTGCGCGAAGTCGACCCATTGCCAGAGTGTGTCAGCGGAGTCTGGTGATTGGTCGTGCACCCGCCAGGGCGAGTCGGGGTGGGCTTCACGTGGCGAGATCCATCCAGCCGGGCAGGGGCGGGCAAAGGTTCTGGATGAAGGCAAGGCGCGGCGTCGGCATCGAGCTGTTCCAGGCGAGCCGATAGGGATTCCAACTGTCGCGCGTGTACCCGCTCCGCAGGAACGTCAACAAAGAGGGCGGAGCCTCTGAGCGCACGCCAGATACCAACAGGCAGGGTCGCACGGTGCCGACGTAGTAGCGATAGAGCGCCTCGAGGCGGTCACGGTCGAGAAAGTACATAATATCTTCGGCGGTGGGATAGCGCGAGATGCACCGGTAGGTCACGACCGCGACATCCTCGGCTGTCCGCCCCGCGGTCTGGCCGAACTGGAAGTAACGGCCGTCGACGAAGACTGTAAAGCCTTCGGCACGAAGGCAGTCGACCATCAACGCCTGCCAGTTGCCGTCATTCGCCGTGTGAGTGACCACCACCCGCGGACGTTTCGCATCGGGAAACTGCGAGGCCACGATCTTCCAGTGATCGGCTTGCAAATCGACACGGATCGCGGCGCGCTCGGCGGACGAGAGCTCGGCCAAGCGGGTGACCGGCGCGCAGCCTGCCAGCAGGGCGATGCCGACCAGTATCACCACAGGCCGAAGGAACACGCGAGCAGTGCCTGCCCTGCGGTCGAGCGCCGATGTTCGGGCGCGTCTCGAAAGGATCGCCATGGCCGATTCTCCCACCGTGGCCGGACTGGCCTTCGTTACTGTGAGCGGGTCAGCGCGTGCGGCCGATGAGCAGGTCGACGCGCCATCCGCTCCGCGCCTTCTGAACGGATGCCGGGATGCGGGCTTTCTTGCCGGCACCGTCGAGACGACTGAGAGCCTCATCGATGACCGGTTCAAGTCCACGCGGGATCCTGCCCACAATGCCGGTCACCCGTGATCCGGAGAAGAGTCGGATGTCCATCGGGGCATCCGTACGCTCATCTTCCGCACTCCGGCGCGAAATCGCCGTTTCGAGCTCCGACTCTCCGCTGTCGATGATGCGCTGCAGTTCAGTCTGGTACGGGGCGCTGTTAGCAAGCCGCAGGGTTGTGCGCGTCTTATTCGGCAGCAGGTTGTATCTATAGTCGTCGAACGAGCCGGATCCTCGATCATCGCTCGGGAGGGACGTGTCAACGCGCGCGCGATTCCAGAAAGCCATGCGTGAATGCTACCGAGCGCGAGCGATACCGATGCTCCGAACCGAACAGTGCCGAACTAAACAGGGCCGAACCGAACACTGCTCCGCGCGCCGACCGAATCCGTGGTTTCACTCAACCCAGTGATATTCGAATTCGGGTCTGCCGGGAGCGCCGTAGCGCGGCGTGCGGATCGCCCGAGAGCCATCGGCAAGATATTCGAGATAGCGACGAGCGGTGACCCGCGAGAGATCGAGGGCCTCCGCGGCCTGGACCGAGGTGACCGGCACCGGTGCAGCCCTGAGGTAGGCCATGACGACCGCCAGGGTTGGTGCCGCGATCCCCTTGGGCAGGGGGGCAGGCGCCGAGGGGCGGAGGGAGGCGAGCATTCCGTCGATATCCGCCTGTGTCGTCGCCGTACCCGAAGACTCGAGTTGGCGCCGGCATTCGAGATACGACTCGAGGCGGTCACGGAAGACGGCGAAAGAGAACGGCTTGATCAGGTACTGCACGACACCGGCAGAGATCGCCGTGCGCACCACATCCGTCTCCCGCACGGCCGTGATTGCGATGATATCGACCGCAATCCCCGACGAGCGGATGCGCCGGGCCAGTTCGAGTCCGTGACCGTCGGGCAGATTCATGTCGAGCAGTACGAGATCAATCGGCGCGCCCTGCGCCGAGGCCTGGATCGCCGCCTGAGCCGACGCCGCCGTTCGCGCGATGCCCGCGAGTTCGAAGCCCTCGAGCCGGCCGAGATAATTTGCGTGAGCCTCGGCCGTGAGCGCGTCGTCCTCGACGACAAGGGTGCGGATCACGTCGGATCCACCGTGGCAAGTGGCCAGTGGGCGACGAACCGAGTTCCCTTCACGCCGGAGGACGCCACGTCGACGACCCCGCCTCGGCGGGCCAGGGTGTCACGCACCACCGCGAGGCCGAAGCCGCGCCCCGAGGATCCCGGCGGCTTGGTAGAGAACCCGCGGTCGAAGATGTGGTGAAGGTGATCGGGGTCGATGCCTCCCCCGCTGTCGGTGACGGTGAGCTCGATGACACCCGCGGCGCGATCGATGGTGAGGCGCACACTGACCCGGGCAGGCGAGGCTCCCCCCGCCGCGGCATCCAGCGCATTGTCGACGAGGTTTCCGACCACCGAGACAAGGTCCGAGGCGGAAAGGGCGGATGCCTCGAGCTCGTCATCCACCCCAAGGCGCAGCTCTACGCCCCGCTCACCCGCCTGCGCGACCTTGCCGAGCAGCAGTGCGGCGAGCGCCGGCTCGGAGGAGGCGCCGACCAGGTCGTCGGCGAGCGACTGGCTGGTCTCGGTCTCTTGGGCGATCAGCTCGATCGCTTCGCGCGTTCGACCGAGCTCGAGGAGCGATACGACGGTGTGCAGGCGGTTCGCGTACTCGTGCGTCTGCGAGCGCAGCGCGTCGCTGAGCGTGCGCACCGATTCGAGCTCTCCCGACAGCCGCTGCACCTCCGTGAGGTCGCGGAGGGTGGTAAGGCTGCCGAGAGAGGTACCGGAGCGCGCACCGGTGGGTTTCGCAGGCTCCTGGTTGACGAGCAGTACCCGGTCGCCGGCGAGGTGCGACTCCTCGACGATGCGTGCCCGACTCTCGATGAGTGCCGAGATTGACGGCGGTAGCCCAAGCTCGGCCACCGTCGAGGGAGGCTGATCGCTCGCGGCCGGCGCGAGCCCGAGCAGGTCCGCTGCCTCATCGTTGTAGAGCACGACGCGTCCACGGTCGTCAGTGAGGATGAGTCCCTCCCGCACCGAGTGCAGCATCGACTCGTAGTATCCGATCATGCGGGCAAGCTCGGTGGGACGCAGGGAACCGGTGACCCGGCTGAGCGATCGTCGGGCCAGGAAAGCTCCGGCGGTGCCGAGTGCGACGAGCAGCACCGCCGCCCCGACCACGAGCGGAATACGCGGCGCGAGCGAGGCGAGTACCCGGTCGACGGTGACTCCGGCCGCGACTATCGCGATCACCCTGCCGCCCTGCATCACCGGAACGACCGCTCGCACCGACGGACCGAGGGTGCCGGTGTAGGTTTCGGTGAGACTCTGACCCTGCAGCGCTCGGTTGATGGTGCCGAGGAACCTGCCCCCGATCTGTGTGCGGTCGGGGTGCGTGTATCTGATGCCCGAGGTATCCATGATCGTCACGAAATCCACGCCGGCGGTCTTCACGATTGCGAGTGCATATGGCTCGAGCTCAGCGGTGGGATCAGCTTTCTGTACACCCGCGATCACGTAGGGGTCACGGGCGAGCGTCGCCGAGATGCCGAGGCTCAGGCGTGCGGCCGTGTCATCGGCGGACTGGCGCGACACGAACCAGAGCGCGAGCGTGAGGCATCCACTCAGCAGGATCACCGCAACGAGCTGCGCGGCGAAGACCCTGCTCGCGATGCTCCATCGCCCCTCCAGTCGCGCCATGCCGCTCACCTCTCCATCGGTTGCTGTGACCAATATGACCATAACTAGGCCACCGCTGCCTGATCGGACAGGCTGCTGACATACCTCATCAGGGGTCGGGCACAAAGACGTTCCGAGAGACAGGACTCCCCATGGCAGAGATGCCGGCGGCACAATCACAGACAATGCCCAAGCGGAGAATACTTCGCCGCATCGACCGCAACCACTACCTCTACCTTGCGGTGATCGTTGCCGTGGCAGCTGGCGCGATCGTGGGGCTCACCGCCCCGGAGTTCGCCAAGACCCTCGACCCGGTCGGCAAAGGATTCGTCGCGCTGATCAAGATGATGATCGCCCCGGTGATCTTCTGCACGATCGTGATCGGTGTCGGTTCCATCGCGAAAGCAGCCACCGTCGGCAAGATCGGTGGACTGGCGATCGGCTACTTCCTCATCATGTCCACCTTCGCGCTCGGGATCGGACTCGTTGTCGGTAACCTGCTTCATCCCGGCACCGGACTCAACATCGCCACCTCTACCTACAAGGCAGTCGGCGAACCGGTGAGCGGTACCGCCTTCATTCTCGGCATCATCCCGGAGACGCTGTTCTCATCCTTCACCTCCGGCAGCATCCTCCAGGTACTTCTGGTCGCGCTGCTCGTGGGCTTCGCGCTGCAGGGCCTCGGTGAGAATGGCACGAGCATCCTTGAGGCCGTCAAAAAACTGCAGGCACTGGTGTTCCGCATCCTGAGCATGGTGCTCTGGCTGGCCCCGATCGGCGCCTTCGGAGCGATCGCCGCGGTGGTCGGAAACACCGGGGGTGGCGCGCTACTGAGTCTCGCGACCCTGCTCGTGGGTTTCTACATCACCTGTGCGGTATTCATCATCGTGATCCTCGGCACTCTGCTCCGGGTCGTCACCGGAGTGAATATTTTCAGCCTGATGAAATACCTCGGGCGCGAATATCTGCTCATCGTGGGAACCTCGTCTTCCGAAGCCGCGCTCCCCCGCCTCATCTCCAAGATGGAGCACCTCGGTGTGTCGAAGTCAGTTGTCGGAATCACCGTACCGACGGGCTATTCGTTCAATCTCGGCGGCACTGCTATCTATCTCACGATGGCATCGCTGTTCATCGCCAACGCGATGGGCAAACCGCTGGAGATCGGAGCCCAGATCGGCCTTCTCGCCTTCATGATCATCGCCTCGAAGGGCGCCGCGGGAGTTACCGGTGCCGGGCTCCAACGCTGGCCGGCGGCCTGCAGACCTACCGCCCTGACCTCGTCAACGGTGTCGGTGTAATCGTGGGAATCGACCGGTTCATGTCGGAGGCGCGCGCCGTCACGAACTTCACCGGAAACGCTGTCGCAACTCTCCTCATCGGTCGCTGGACCCGCCAGATCGATAGTGCCAAGGTGCGAGCTGTGCTCTCGGGTGATCGCCCGTACCTTGAGTCGATGCTGACCGGGACGGATGGCCACAGCAGCGACTCCGTGCCGACCACCGCTAAATCCAGTGCCGCGACCACCCTCACCGTCGAAGACTCGGAACGCCAGCCGGTAAGGTCCCGCTGACAGCAACTCACCCACGAAAGAAGAGGCCGACCCTGCGGGGTCGGCCTCTTCTTACCTTGCTCTTTTTGTGCTTCTGACGCGCTTACGCGGCCTTATCCGACACGTAGCTGCTGACCCGGCCCGCCGGGCGTTTCACTGGCATGGCCGACTCACGCGGCGTTCCAAGCACGGCAGCATTGGCGACCTGAGCGTCTGCGTCGATACGCATACCGCCGGCTATGCGCACGTTCGTGCCGATTCGGGAGTGGCTGCCGAGACGCACGTCGTTGCCCACGACAGTGTCGCGGCCGATATGCACGTTTTGCCCGATGAACACACGCTCACCCAGCACAACACCCTGATCGATCCAGCTGCCTGAACCGATCGTGCCGTTGTCGCCGATTCTGGCATCCGCCTCGATGTACGCCGTCGCGGCCACAAAAGTGCTCGCCTGCACACGCGCCTTTGGCGAGACAAATCCCCGACCGTTGGCGTGATGCTGGTATTTGAGAACCGTACCGTTCTCGGCCTCTACTTCTTCGTTTACTCTTCCCATGGTGGGCCTCTCTGTACTGTTGCTCTACTAGTAAACGCAAAAAAGCATCGGATGATTCCTCGGAGGCGCTTCACAGGTAACTGACAGCGGAGGGCGGCTTTGCATCGTTGTGCGGCGGTGAAGCGGCACGCGGAATGACGAAAGCCGCCATCCCGAGGGATGACGGCTTTCGTCCAAGAGCGAATGACTAGCGGCGCAAGCCGAGGCGCTCAATCAGCGTGCGGTATCGCGCGATGTCAATGTCCTGAAGATAGCCAAGCAGACGGCGGCGCTGGCCAACGAGCAGAAGCAGGCCACGACGCGAGTGGTGGTCGTGCTTGTGCTCTTTCAAGTGCTCGGTGAGATCCTTGATGCGGGCGGTCAGCATTGCGACCTGCACCTCGGGGCTACCGGTATCACCAGGATGGGTGGCGTACTCGTCGATGATTGTCTTTTTGGCATCTGGTGCTAATGGCATAGATGGCCCCTTTCACTCGTTGCGCGGTGCCCGCCACTTGATGTGTGAGCTCTCTTTGTCCGCGGCCGTTACACGGCAACCTTGGGAGTTTAGCAGAGCGGGTGGATAGGGGAGCACCTGGGACTGAACAATCACCCAGCCAGATCCTGAGGGCGCTTCGGATCCGATTCGGAGCCTCCCAGGACAGGTGCCAGCCACACCGAAGCGGGTCTCTCGCGTGGTGAAGACCGGGGACCTGAGCGTGCCTGTGACCATCCGGTAGAAATCGCGTGGGCCATCCAGTGGGTTCCTTGATGGCTTCAGTCTCCGAGTTCGTCGGGGACGAGTCCTACAGATCGGGATCGCGGGAATGACGGGGATGACGGCGGATGACGGCGGACTTCGGACGGCGGACGGACGTGCGGGTTCAACATCAGTTTTTCATCGAAGTTGCCGTTCAACAGTAGTTTTCCGGGAGTGAACGGGCACTGATGATGTTGAGCGCGGATGCGGATGCCGCAAGCAGAAATCCGGATGGCACTGCGGCAGGCACTCGACGGCCACTCGCGCCACTACCCTCGCCCCGGACGGATGTTCTCCCCCGCAGTCCGCGACAACAGCAATGCCTCAACGGTCGCGAACGCCGTGAGCACCGCGAGCACCGCGAACGCGAAGCCGAAGGCACCCGATCCGCTCGATCCGCTCGATCCGGAAGCGAAGCCCTCCCCCAGCCGCAGGGCTACGGCCCCGACGGCGACGCCGAAGCCCGCCGCGAGCTGTTGCAGCGTTGAGGCGAGGGTGTTGGCATCCGTCATTTCGAACCGCTCCACGTCGGCGAACGCGATGGTGTTGTAGGCGGTGAAACCGGTGGAGCGCGCCACCCCGCTGGCGGTGAGGAGCACGATCACGAGCCACAACGGGGTCGAGCGAGAAAGCAGAGCCATGAGCGCCATCGACAGGGCGGCCGCAGCGCTGGCAGCCACGATCACCGGTTGGAATCCGAAGCGCCGCAGCAAGAATGTCGTTGCCGGTTTGATGGCGAGATTGCCGACAAACACGAAAAGCACGAGCGCACCGGAGAGCAGCGGCGAGTAACCGAAGACATCCTGGAAGAGCAGCGGTAGCAAGAATGGAACCGCGTTCACCGTGAGCCGGAACAGGGATCCGCCCGCGTGCGAGAGGCGAAAGGTCTCAATGCGCAGCGCCCGGAGGTCGAGCAACGGATGCCGCGCGCGCAACTGGTGCGTGATCGCGAGGCCCACCAGGCCAAAACCGACGACCGCCCAGCCGATGGTTGCGAGCACGCCGGGATCGCGCTCGGCCAACAGGGAGCCGAGGTAGACCAGCGAGCCGAGTCCGGTGCAGGTGAGCGCGAGCCCCAGCCAGTCCAGCCGGGGCGGCGACTCGCGCTCCTCCGCGGGGATTATCAGCAGAGCGGTCACGAAGGCGACGATACCGAGCGGCACGTTGATGAGAAAGATCCAGTGCCAGGTGAAGTAGGTCGTGATGATCCCCCCGGCGAGAGGCGCGACGATGGGCGCAACCAGCGCCGGCCAGGTGAGCAGTGCGATGGCGCGGATGAGATCGGTGCGGTCGGTGACGCGGAGCACCGCGAGCCGACCGACCGGCACCATCATCGCTCCCCCAACGCCCTGCAGCACCCTCATGATGGTGAGTTCGGGCAGGCTCGTGCTGAGCGCACAGAGCACCGAGGCGAGGGTGAAGATCGCAATGGCTGCAAGGAAAACACGACGTGACCCGAGGCGCCGGGTGATCCATCCACTCAGCGGGATGAGCACGGCGAGCGTCAGCAAGTAGGCCGTGATCGTGATGCCGACCGCAACCGACGGCACACCGAGCGACCGACCGATGCTCGGGGCGGCAGTGGTGAGGATCGTGCCGTCGAGATTCTCCATGAAGAATGTGCCGGCGACGAGAAGCGCGATGTTCCTCTGCCGGTTGTCCCCCATGACTCCCGAACTTAGCGTGTGGGCGCCGCTTACTCCTCCACTTGCACGAGCGCCTCATTGTGCTTGAGAAAGCCGGGCTTCCAGGGCGGGTCGTAGCGGGCGAAGTACAGGTTGCCAGCCGCCCGCAGGCCAGCGCGCTCGACGGCCGCAAGCAGCATTCTGCCGTTCTGTTCGAAGCGGGCGTCCGTCCATCCGCCGCCGAACCGGCGGGCAGCCACGAGGCTGGCCGGGACAGCCACGGTCGCTACGGAGGCATCGGTTGGCACCGGCACGGTAGTTGGGTCGGTGCCATCGGGCAGCACGAAACTCACCGTATGGGAGTCGTCGCCGAGCGGCTCCTGCGTCACCGGAGCGGTCATCGGAATGCGCGTGGCCTGTGCATTCCGACCGCTGATGTACCTGATGAGCGGGCGGAAGCCGAGATTTCCGGCACGGAAGAAGTCGCCATCCACCGTCACCTGCACGAGCACGTGATCGGGATATCGCCGGAGTTCGAATTCGTCGAAGGAGCGCTCGACCTCGAAGGGCTGCTGTTCGGTCATGCTCTGAGCTGTTCGGTCATGTGCTGAACGGTACGCCGATCGTGTGCGGTCGGGTTGCCCGGTCTTCTTGTTTCACAACTATTTCAGAATCACGCGAGGGCGTCGGTGCCGGTCCGGAATATCACTGTGCGACCGAGTGACTACCGCCGCTGTGCGAAAGTGATGACGCGCCCTGGCGCACGAGATTCCCTCAGTATTTTTCGGAACAGATCACGTTTATGTCTCTTTTCACCATCGCTCGCCCACCTCTGTCCAGCATCACACGAATGTCGGTGGCTCCTGGGAGAGTCTGTTCATGGGCGATGAACTCGAACTCCTGCGACAGGCAATCAGCCTGCTCGAGCGAGTGTCGCACGCCTCTCTCGTCACCCGCGGTGACAACGAACTCTGCGAGTTGACGACTGTCGCTGAAACCGCTGGCCGCCTCATCGATTCCGTTCGAGTTCAGGCCGCCGGCGAGATCGACGAGAGGTCTCGTTTCGAACTCGGCAGTGCCGGGCTGGCCTTCCACTACGGCCACCGACGGAGCGTGCATTTCGTAGAGCAGCTCACTCGGGTGTCTCAAGGCGAGGCGGCCCGACGGATCCGCCTTGGTGCGGCGGTGCGACCGCGCACCATGCTCGACGGCCACACGCTACCGCCCCACTATCCACTGGTGGCCGATGCGCTGGCCGACGGAGTCATGGGCATGGATGCCGCGACGCAGGTAGTGCGATGCCTCGAGCAAGCGCGCGGCCACAGCCTCGAGGTTGAGCTCTTTTCGGATGCCGAGCGGCAACTCGTGACGCTCTCCGAGACGGACTCGGCCGACCACGTGGCCACCTGGGCCAGGGTCTGGCGAGAAAGACTCGACAGCGATGGTGCGGAGCCGCGCGAAGCTGAGCTTCGCGCTCGGCGTGGGCTGTGGCTCGGGCGCGAAAAGCATGGTCTGGTGCCTTTCTGGGGAGCCTGTGATCCGGCATCCTCTGCCCTGCTACGAGCCGTCTTCACTGAGTCGTCCCGGCCACACTCTGAGCCCCGGTTTCTCAGCGACGAGGATCGCGAGCGCGCGGTCGAGTCACGCACCACCGAACAGGGCAATCGGGTGGAACACATTCGGGATCCGCGCACGCGCGAACAGCGGCAGCTCGACGTGCTCGTCGGCCTCGTCACCGCCGGAACCCGCTCGACCGGGCTCGAACCCGGCGGAATGCGCAGCACAGCCACCGTGATGGCGGTGGTGCGGCTCGAAGACCTGGAATCAGGTCGCGGAGTTGGCTGGCTCGATGACGTAGTCGAACCGCTGTCGATGGCCAGCATCCGGGAATTGGTCTGCGATGCCGGGCACCGCAAGGTGCTTCTGGGAAACGCGGGAGAGATTCTGTACGTCGGCCGATTGCAGCGACTGTTTACCGCGGCCCAGCGATACGCGCTGGCGGTGCGCGATGGCGGCTGCGTCTGGCCCAACTGCCAGGCGCCCCCGGGCTGGTGCCAAGCGCATCACGTCGAGGAGTTCAATTCACACGGGAACAGTGGAGCCACCGATATCGACAATGGCGTGTTGCTGTGCGAAGCACATCACCACATGCTGCACGGGTCGGCGTACCTGATGCGAATGGTTGACGGTCGACCGGAGATGCTCGCCCCGCTGTGGCTGGATCCGGATCAACAGTGGCGACCGGTCGGACGGTCGCGTGTGATGATGACGGCTGCGATCAGAGCCGCGGCCTAACCCAGTCGTGAGTCCGTGCCAGCCGCAGTCCGTGCCAGTCGCAGTCCGTGCCAGTCGCAGGTCAGCGGCCGGGAATGACCAGAAACGACGCGAGCAGGCGCACAATCTGGGCGATGGCGACCGGGGTTATCAGGATGGCTCCCACACCGAATACAAGGAGCCACAGGCGGGCGCGCTGGCGGGCGGTATCCACCGCAATTCGGAGCTCCCCAAATCGACACAGCCGGTCGGTGGTGTCATTCATCGTCACGGGCTCGGTGTGCCAGGTGCTGCGCTCTTCAGCGAACATCGAGAAGTGGGCGACGGCGCGATCCGACAGCACGCGGGGTCGTTTCACCAGCCAGCGCTTGAGCGTGTTGCTGGAGAGTACGGTGATGCGCGGTTGCTTACGCCCGGTCGTGATGGATGACGGATTGACCACCACGATGAGCGGGGTCACCGTGACCGGGCGCCCGGTCACGCTGCTGAGCAGCCGAGATGCCCGCTCGGCCTGATGGGCGGAGTTTCGCATGTGCTCCTGCTTATAGCCGTTCACCAGGAACGTGCTTCCGCCAATCCAGATCTTCTTGCCAGAGTGGTTCTTGGTGTTGATTGTGAAGATGCCGCCGGGGCCGAGAATCAGGTGATCGATCTCGGCGCTCGTGGAGCCCACCGGCACCGCGTGCAGTACGGTCCACCCCTCTCCCAGCTGGGCAAGCGCGTTCGCGACCACGATCTCGCCGAGAGCGCCGCTGTACCAAGTGCGGGCATCCGGATGCAGCGGGCTGCTGCCCAGCGCCCGAGCGAGTCGACCGCGAGGCGTAGCCACCTCCTGGCGAGCGAGACACTCCTGCATAACGGAGTATGCCGGACCGCGTGCTGCGAGGTTCGGTTCGATGCACCAGGAGCGGGACTCGGCGGTGAAGTCAGATGCGACAGCAGCCAGAGGGTCGACTCGTGCGGCGGCAGTGGTCGGGACGGAAGTGGTTGGGACGGCAGTGGTCGGGACGGCAGTGGTCGCCGGCTTTCCTGCGACCTGCTCGACGCCAGTTCGTTCCGCGGGCACCGGTGCCGCCGTGTGTGCGGAGACGACGAAGGGTTCGCTGTCGAACCCCTGGGTGAAACAGAGGCCGGGGAGCAGTGGACCAGTGGTGATCGGACCCGAGAAGGGAGACTCCTCAGCAGCGACGAGGCCAACGGGAGAGACGGGGGTTTCGATGCAGTGCAACTGCCCGTTCTGCATAACCGTTGTCGCTTCGTGCACTGCGCTCCCACGCGAGTCGTTCATCGCTCCCCCAAGCTCTGATATTGCAAGGCTAGACGGGGGATCGAGCACTGTGTATCCCCAGAACGGGCAGCCCCAGAACGGGTGGCAGCAGAACGGGTGGCAGCAGAACGGGTGGGAACAGAACGGGTGGGAACAGCCGACGAAAGACCCTGCACCCGATTAACTCAGCGCACCCGACTAACTCAGCGCACTCGCGCCAGCCGGCTGGAGCCGCTCGGTGGCGGTCCCCAGGTGGCACGATCTTCCGCAATTAGTGCGAAGTCGGCGACAGCGTCATCGGAGAGCGTTCGGGAACAGTCGGAGAGCCACTGGGTCACCAGATCCGCCGGAAGGGTGACGACACGTTGTGTGGGCTCGCCGCCGAACGACAACGAGAGAGGATTCATGACCGCAATGACCGGGGTCGCGCGAACGGGTTGACCTACCACCGCACTAAACCGAGCGGATGCCCGATCGGCAGCATTTCGCGCATCGCGCACCCGGTTGGTCGGTCGACCATTGACCCAGAGAACCTCTTCGTCGACCCAGACCTTGGCGTTACTTTGCACCCTGCTGGTGATGAGAAAGAGTCCGGCGGGCCCCACGACCACGAAGTCGGCATCCAGGTCGCCGAAGACGTCGAATGCGCGGAGCACCGTGAAGCGGTCGTCGAGCGATGTCAGCATGCGACCGAGCTCATACTCCGTGGGAGCCTCAGTGTTCCATCCTGGCGTGGCCTCCGGTGCGCCCCCGCGACCGAATAGAGCACGGAAAGTGAAACCGATGCGCCGCGTCGTCTCCGTGGTAACAAACTCCGCGCGACCGTGCCGCCTCGAATCGGCCCCTCTGTTCGCTGCAAGATCTGTCACTGTTTCCCCCGAATTGTGATGCCCTTACGATAACTCGGGCTTGCGAAAAATCGGCAGTCCCCAAAAAAGGGCACGCCTAAACGGGGGTATTGCACGGGGGCTTTGCACACGGTTTGGCACGCGCTTTGGCACGGGGTTTTGCACGGGGGTATCACGGGGGTATCACGGGAGCTTTGCGGAGTTTTACACAGGGTGCGGCATCGACATATGCCGCGGGGAGCATGCTCTTTCTCCCACCGCAAATACGCAGTATCCCGTTTTACGCTTCTGTCATGTCTTCTCTCCCCGTGTCGCATCCGGAGCCGATCTATCGCGCGGCGACGAGCCTGGGACTGGCGCTGTTCCGATTTTGGAGATTGCGCCGAATCGAAACCGGTCTCGGCCACCTGCCTGCCACTGGCGGCGCGGTGCTGTCGATGACCCACTTCGGGTACCTCGAATTCGCCCTCATCGAATGGACGGCCTGGACGCACAATCGCCGACGCATCCGCTTCCTCGCCACCAAGCGCGCCTTCGACAAGCCAGGAATCGGCTGGCTGCTCAAGGGCATGCATCACATCCCGGTCGACATGGAGCGCGGCGCCGCCGCCTATGCCGAAGCCGTCGCCGCTCTTCGAGCCGGCGAGCTGATCGGGGTGTTCCCCGAAGCAGGCGTCAGCGCATCATTCGAGGTTCGCGAGCTCAAGTCGGGCGCCGTGCGCCTGGCGGCAGAAGCAGGAGTTCCGGTGATTCCAGTGGCGGTCTGGGGCGGGCAGCGGCTGATGACCAAGAACCATCCGGTGGCGTTCCGCGAGCGGTTCGGGGTGCCGATCTCCTTCGCCTTCGGCGCACCAATTAATGTTGTTCCGACAGACGACCCCCGGGCCATAACGGACTCGCTGCGGGAGACGATGCAGGGCATGGTCAATGGCCTTCAGTCCGGCTATCCGGTCGACGGGACCGGACAGTGGTGGCAGCCACGTTCGCTGGGAGGCACCGCGCCGACACCGGCCGAAGCCGCAGCGACGGAGGCCGAACGTGCGAGCAGGCGCAAGCAGGCGCGATCGACGGTCACCGGTGCACCATGATGCAGCCCGGCAGGGTGGCGGTGACACGCGCCGAGGCTACCCCGAGATTTTCCTCGACCGGGCTCATTGGCGGGACTGGGCTCATTGGCGGGACTAGGACTTTGTCGTCTTGATGGCGGGCTCGATCTGATCCGGACTGGCAACTAACAGGTCGTAGAAGGAAGAACGGGAACGCAGCCGGGGAGCATCCGCTGCTGGCACACGAGCGAGTAACGCACGGCAATGCCCCACGCTCATGCGATTCGTCACATCGGTGAAAATCTGGCATCGGGCGTGGGGCAGACTGGTGTGCGATGCCAGCGGGCAGCGACACTCCGTCGATCGATCCTGCACTTCGATCTACGACCACACCGATCAATGATCACTTCGGGAGCCAGAATGACAATCCGTGCCGCCGCCGATGGGTCTGCTCTCGGCAACCCGGGACCGGCCGGATGGGCCTGGTACGTCGACGACACCTGCTGGGCAGCTGGCGGATGGAAGCATGCCACCAACAACCAGGCCGAGCTCACCGCGGTGCTCCAGTTCTTTCGGGCTACCGCCCATCTCGACGACGACCTGCTGATCCTCTGCGACAGCCAGTACGTGATTAACTGCGTCACCAAATGGTTGCCAGGCTGGAAGAGGAAGGGCTGGCGAAAGGCTGACGGCAAACCCGTGATGAACGTGGAGCTTCTTCAGGAGATCGACGCGGAGCTACCCGGTCGGCGCTATCGCTTCGAGTGGGTGAAGGGCCATGCGAATCATCCGCTCAATGAAGCGGCGGACGCACGCGCGCGCGCCGTCTCAGAGGCGTACCAGCGCAGGGCGACCGTTCCGGTTGGCCCGGGCTTCGTGCGTGCGGGCGACGGCGCCGTGGAACGCCCGGCAGAGACACGCCTTTTTGCCGCGCGATCGGAAGAGGCGATAACGGTAGCTGCGGTTGCCCCGCCCGCATCGCTCTTCGACTTCGACGAGCCTTCGAGCGGGCAATCCGACGGCGCTGACACCATCGACGTGATCGTGACCCTCAGCGCCG
Organism: Frigoribacterium sp.; assembly: GCA_025363205.1. Lineage (GTDB taxonomy): Bacteria > Actinomycetota > Actinomycetes > Actinomycetales > Microbacteriaceae > Lacisediminihabitans. Next base: position 17,956 of record JANYEI010000213.1, on the reverse strand, counting down.
CCGAATTCGAGCGTCTGGCCGCCCGAGCGCGCACGCGAGGCGTGCGTCCTGCACAGGTACTGCGCGACCTGATCTGATCCGCTACTTCTGCACGCCGAGAAACGGTCGGCGGGTGATGCCGAATTCATCCCGCAGCGCCGTCATTGCGGCGTAATATCCGGCGAGTCCGTGCACGGCTGGCCCGGGTGGCGTTGACGACGAGCACAGGTAGAGCCCACGGGCGGCGGTGCGCCACGGCGTCGGCGACAGCACAGGGCGGGCGAGCAGTTGCGCAATGGTCACATCTCCCGCCGCGATGTCCCCCCCGATGTAATTCGGATTGTGTCGTTCGACCTCCACTGCCGAGCGGCTCGCCGATGCGAGGATCGTGTCTCGGAATCCGGGGGCATAGCGTTCGATCTTCGCGGTGATCGCCTCGGTGCGGTCCTCCGTCGAGCCTCGCGGCACGTGGGTGTAAGCCCACAGCACGTGTTTGCCTTCCGGCGCTCGGGACGGGTCGAAGGCAGTCGGCTGGCTCACCAGAACGTAAGGATCCTCGGGATGCCGTCCGGCCGCGACATCCGCTTCGGAGGACTCTATTTCCTGGCGGGTTCCACCAACATGCAGAGTCGCGGCCGCAGCGAGGCGGTCGTCTGTCCACGGGACCGCTGCGGAGAGGGCGAAATCGACCTTGGCGACCGCGTTACCGTAGCGGAACTTTTCGAGCGAGCGACGGTAGCGGTCGGGAAGGCGGTCGCCGGCGATGCGCGAGAGAGCGCGCGGCGAGACGTCGAAGAGAATAACCCGTGCCTGCGGGAGCTCCGCCACGGAAGTAATCTCACTGCCCGTGACAATTTCACCCCCGTGCGCGAGCAGGTCGTCGGCCAGTGCGTCGATGATCGACCTGCTGCCCCCGATCGGGATCGGCCAGCCGCGCGCGTGGCCCGTCGTCGCGAGCACGAGGCCGGCTGCGGCGGTCGAGAGGCTGGGAACCGGTCGAATCGCGTGCACGTTGACTCCGGTGAGCATCGCCGGTGCGAGGTCTTCACGAAAGCGCAGATTCCAGCCACGACTACCCTGCTCGAGGATACGCAACCCGAGTCGAGCGAGGGTTAGCGGATGCCTCGGCAACTGCAGCACCTGCGACCCAGCGAACTGTGCCACCTGGTCGGCATGCCGCACGAGTGGCCCCAACAGTCGCTTCCACGCTGCCCCATCGATACCGAGGCCATCGGCGGTGCGATCCAGGTCGCGCCAGGCGATGCCGGAGCGGCCGTCGTCGAGAGGGTGCGCGTACGAGATTTCCGGCACGACGAAACTCAGGCGCTTTTCGAGCTCGAACGCACGGAAGAATCCGGAGGACAGCGCCTGGGGGTGCACGGCCGAGCAGACGTCGTGGAGGAACCCCGGAAGGGTCAGCTCCTCGGTGCGCGCTCCCCCGCCGATCGTATCGTCGCGTTCGTAGACCCGCACCGAGAGACCAGCGCGGGCGAGTACCACCGCTGCCGCCAGGCCGTTCGGTCCGGCTCCGACGACGATCGCGTCACATTCATCCATTCCTCCACCCTTACACAGTCGAGGAATTTCTCCGCGGGCTCGACAGCGGTAGCGATTGGTGTACAGGCACCCGTGGGACACTTGGCACGGCTCCGGGCGACAGCGCTGGGACCGAGAGGACGATGGTATGACCGGCTCTGTGGTGCTTGACCTCTTGCTCATCGTCCTGCTCGTCATCTACGCCGTATACGGATTCCGGCGAGGCTTCATCCTGAGCGTCGGCAGTTTCGTCGGAATCGTCGCGGGAGCGGCAGCCGCCTTTTTTGCGATACCGCTGGTGACAAGCTGGGTTACCGCAAGCCAGTTCAGGCTTCCGGTGATTCTCGTGGTGGTCGTGGCGCTGATAGCGCTCGGGCAGGCTGTCGGATCGGCGCTCGGCCGCGCCATCCGCCGACGCGTCGACAAGACGCCGCTGCGCGCGATCGATCGACTGTTCGGCGCCGCGATCACGCTGGTCGGCGCCGCGCTTGTCGTGTCGATGCTCGCCTTCGGGTTCGGATCGCTCGGCGTGCCGGTGGTATCCCAGGCCATCGGATCATCGACCGTCGTCTCGACGATCGACCGGGTCACTCCCGATCCGGTCAAAGCACTCGAAGCGAAGGTACGGTCACTCTTCGCGCTCGACGGCCTTCCGCGCCTGTTCGAAGAGATCGGGACCGGAACTCCGCTTGCGGTGCCAGCGTCGGGAGCGACCGCCGCCCAGCAGGCATCCGCTCGCTCCGTCGTGAAGATCACCGGCAACGCCTACCAGTGCGGCCAGAACCAGTCGGGAAGCGGATTCGTCTCTTCGTCCGGGCGCGTCGTCACCAATGCACATGTCGTGGCTGGCGTCACGCAACCGGTCGTACTCACCCCCTCCGGCTCGACCTACACCGGCAGGGTCGTCTACTTCGATGCCGTTCAGGATCTCGCCGTAATCGCGGTCAATGGTCTTCCCACCGCCCCGCTCCCGCTCGGCGCTGACCTCGCGACCGGTGCGACTGCCGTTTTCGACGGGTATCCCCTCGGTGGTCCGTTCCTGTCGAGCCCGGCCGCTGTGCAGAATGTTGCCACGATCAACTCTCCGGATATCTACGGCGCCAATCCCAGTCCGCGAGAGGTGTACTACCTCGCGGCAGACGTGCAGGAGGGTAACTCCGGTGGTCCGCTGATCGATGCCGCTGGCAGCGTAACCGGCGTGATCTTCGCGCGCTCGGCGACGACCAGCCACCTCGGGTTCGCCATGACGACACAGGAGCTGGCACCGGTGGTCGCCCGGGCACAGGGCTTGAGCGCGGCCGTGTCATCCGGCACCTGTACGCGCGGCTGACTCACGCCGCTGAATCCGGCCGACCGCGGGTCAGGCTTCGATGGCGGTCTCGATGGCGGTGTCGAGGAACGCCAGCGTGCGTTGCCACGAGTCGACAGCGGCGTTCGCCCGATACATGAGGACGTTCGTGTCGTTGAAAAATGCATGACCAGCATTTTCGTAAATTTTTGCGGTGAAGTCGACACCACCGGCCTGCATGGCCGCGGTGACTTCGGGCAGAGAGTCGATGAGTTTCGTGTCGGTCTCACCGTAGAAGGCGAGCACCGCGCCCTCGATCGTCGAGATCGTCGCAGTCTCGGGCGGCACCCCGTAAAACGGCACAGCAGCGCGGATGCGAGGATCGGCCGCCGCGAGCGCAAAACTGTAGCTACCGCCGAAACAGAATCCCGTGACCGCGATACGACCGTCGATACCGGGCTGGTCAGCGAGATAGTCAACACTCGAGCCGAGCGCGGCGAGGGCCCACGCCCCGAACTCGGGAACGTTGAGACTGGCGAAAGCGGCCCGCAAGCGTGGCTGGCCATTCGACCGCACTGTCGCGTCCGGACTATTCATGATGGCGTTCGCCTCCGCTCCGACCTGCGCATCGATGCCGATCGACGACAGCAGGTCGGGCGCGATCACAAGGTACCCCTCCGCGGCAAAGCGATCGGCAATGCCAGTGATGTGCTCGACAAGCCCCCAGATTTCATGGATGACCACCAGGGCGCCCTTGGGCGGGCCCTCAGGGCGCGCCACAGAGGCGGAAAATTCCGTGGCGGTGACACCCCGGTCACCGACGGAGGCCTGGGCGGCGATGGTGGCGGCCGGGATGGGCAGGGTGATTGTCGTCGAATCAGCAAAAGTCATTTCATAACTCTGCCAGCTTCGCCAGTGTGCGCGGTGTGCTGGTTGCGGCGAAGATTCTTCGGTCGCGGGGAAACACCGGCTAGCGTGAATGAATGAATTCTGCGACCGAAACACGCCTCGCCCTCATCACAGGGGCCACCGCCGGGATCGGGGCAGAATTCGCCCGTCAACTCGCCGCGGATGGCTTCGACCTCGTGCTGGTCGCTCGCGATGCGGACCGGCTGGAGGAGCGTGCCGCCGAGTTGCGTACCGAGTTCGGAGTGACGGTCGAGGTGCTCGCGGCAGATCTCGTGAGCCGGGCGGACCTCGCGATGGTGGAGGCCAGGGTCGGAGCATCCGGAGCCCGCCGAGTGACCATGCTTGTCAACAATGCGGGTTTCGGGCTGCCAAAACCGTTCGACGAGAATCCGGTCGACGAGGAACAGCGCCTGCTCGACCTGCTCGTGACCGCCCCGATGCGCCTCGCCCATGCCGCGCTGCAGCAGATGCTGGCGAGCGGATCCGGCACGATCGTCAACATCGCGAGCGTCGCCGGGTTCACCCCGCGCGGCACCTATGGTGCGTCGAAAGCGTGGGTGCTGAGCTTCAGTCGCTGGGCCAATCTCACCTATCGCCGACGAGGCGTCACCGTGACCGCCGTCGCCCCGGGCTTCGTGCACACCGAGTTCCACGACCGCATGCACGTATCGAAAGATGGTGTGCCCGCATTTCTCTGGCTCGATGCTGCGACTCTCGTGCGCCTCGCACTGCAGGATGTCGCGAAGGGCCGCGCCATTTCGATACCCACCCTGCGCTACAAATTCGTGGTGCTGCTCTCCGGTCTGCTGCCGAGGCGCATCGTGGCGGTCGGCGCGCTGCGCGGCCGCTGAAGATCCCTAGCGGTACACCACCGACAAAGGAGACAATCCGGTGGCACTCGAAATGACCTGGCAGTAGGTGAGAATGACACCGAGACCGGTCCAGACCAAGCGGCGGAGTTTCGCGGAGGCGATCTGGAGACGCAGCTGATCGAAGTCATCACGCCGGTGATAGGCGTCGTGGAGTGGGACGGCTGCGCTCGCCGACCAGGTCGAGGCCCGGAGCGAAACCACTGAAAGGGAATTCACGACCGCCGGCGAAATCAGCCGGGGCAGTGCGGCGAGCCACGCGGTGAAATTGCGGGCGGTGCTTATCTGAATGCGATCGGGGCGCTGGCGCACCTGCAGCGCAACGGGCGAGTCCACGACAATACAGGGAGTCACCACGACATCCGCCGTCATTCCCGCGGCTGCGAGCGCAACCGCCAGCAACCGGGACGCGGCCGATGCCGCGTCCTCGGCGACGGCAAGGTGATCGAGTCGCTCATCATCGACCATGAACGTGCGCTCACCGACCCAAACTGTTTGCCCGGCGTGGCTGTGAACGGTAATCGAGAAGATTCCGGCCGGACCGATCACGAGGTGATCGATGGTCTGAGGTGAATGTCTCGCGGTGAGGACAGCATCGACCGGCACCGAATGCAGCACGGTCCACTCTGGCCCGAGAGCGGCAAGGGAGTCTGCGAGTGCGATCTCGGCGAGGGCTCCGCTGTAGGAGCGCCGCGCGTGCCGCGAGAGCGGATCGACTCCGAACAGACGGGCGAACAGCGAAATGGGCGGTGCCTCTGCTTGCAGTGCAAGGCACTCCCGCAGGGCGTGGTTCGACGGCACCCAGTCTGCAGGGCCGCCCGGGTCTCCGGCCGGGCGCCGAGACACAGACAGCGTCACATGATCATCCCCCATAGTGATGATTCCGTCCCCCAACGGTAGATGCCGTGCGCGGGATGTTTCCCTGCAGGTCGTGTGCTGTGCCCTCTGACTCGAATATAGTCGTCGGCCGCAGCAGGCGAACTCCCCAAAACAGGTGAGCCCCGAGAAGCCCGCTTTGGTCGACTGCGGTGCCTGGCTGCTGCTGTGTCTGGCTGCTGCTGTGTCTGCCTGCTGCTGTGTCTGGCTGCTGCTGTGTCTGCCCGCTCCCGGGGCGTCAATGCAGCAGACTCGATGAATGCATGAGGCACTCCCGGCAACTGAGTTGACACGCCGTCTCCTTGCCGGACTCGGCGTCGCGTTCGAGCGCACCCCACCGGCCGAGGCCGCCACCGTCGCGCTGCGATGCTTCGGGGTGACGGCCGCCTCCATCACCAGGCTCGCAACCGAGCGCGACGATACCTTTCGGTTGGCCGTCACCGGCGACCCCCACGGCTTCGTGCTAAAGATCTCAGCACCCGGCGACGATCCGGCTGAGATCGGGCTCCAGGAGGCCGCTATCGCCCACGCCGCGGCGCAGGACAGCTCGCTGCCGCTCCAACAATTCGTGCCTTCGCTCGGCCCCTCAACCAGCCACGGCGACCGCGCGGTGAGGCTCTTCCGCTATCTCCCGGGCCGTCTGCTTAGCGAGGTCGATCCCTCCCCGTCCGACTGGCGCGCGGTCGGGCGGATGCTCGGGCGCCTCACCGGCGCGTTGGTCGACTTCGAGCATCCGGCAGCCGACCGCTGGCTCGCCTGGGATCTCGCGCGCCTCGGCGAATTATCGGAGCTGGCGCCCGTGATCGATGGCGAGCATCGGCGGCGCGCAGTTGCCACCCTGCTCGCGGAGCTGTCAGCCGAGACGCTGCCAGCGCTGCAGCTGACCCCGAGGCGGGTGGTGCACAACGACTTCCACGGCGGCAACCTTGTCGTTCACCCCGAGGCGCCCGACTTCATCACCGGAATCCTCGACTTCGGCGATGTCGTGCGAAGCCATCGTGTCGCAGACCTCGCTATCGCGATGTCGTATGCGAGGCCATCGTCGCGGGCGGACAACCCCTGGGCCCCGGCCATCGCTCTCGCCTCCGGCTATCGCGAACTGGTGTCGCTATCTGACGCGGAGTCAGTTCTCCTTCCGCACCTCGTGCTCGGTCGGCTCGCCCAGCGGCTGCTCCTCGCATCCTGGCTGGCCGAAGCACGGCCCGAGAATTCGCAGTACACCGCGCGCAATCTCGAATCCACCTGGCGACAGTTCGTGAGTCTGCGGCAATCGCCTGTGCCGACGGGAGGGGTGCGCCAGTAGGGTCGAATCATGCCAGGACCGAGCACCTATTTGAGCAACGACCGCCTCGACGAATTGAGCGAGCCGACCCGCCTGCTGGTCGAACGCCGTAACCGCAGCCTCGGGTCGGCCTATCGGCTGTTCTACGACGAGCCCGTCGAGATCGTGCGCGGCCTCGGCTCGAAGCTTTGGGATGCGGCGGGCACCGAGTTCCTCGACGTGTACAACAACGTGCCCTCAGTGGGCCATTCGCATCCTCGGGTGGTCGAGGCCATTTCGCGCCAGGCGGCTCTCGTCAATACGAATACCCGCTACCTCGACCGTTCGCTGATCGACTACTCCGAAGATCTGCTCGGCACGCTGCCCCCTGCGCTCGCGAACGTCATGTACACCTGCACCGGTTCCGAGGCGAATGATCTCGCCCTGCGGATCGCGACAACCGTGACCGGCAAACGAGGCGTGATCGTCACTCGAAACGCCTACCACGGGGTCACCACCGAGACCGCAGCGGTCTCGCCGTCCCTCGGCGGCGTCGACAACATCGCTCCGTGGGTGCGCCTCGTGGAGGCTCCTACCGGCGACGGCGCGGTGTTCGCGGACGCCGTCGCGACCGCAGCCGCAGATCTCGGCACTTCCGAGCATGGATTTGCCGCGCTCATCGCGGACTCGATCTTTGCCTCCGACGGCGTACAGCCGGGCAGTGCGGCCTTCCTCGGCCGCATCAGCGACATCGTGCACGACGCGGACGGCCTCTACATCGCCGACGAGGTGCAGGCTGGCTTCGGGCGTCTTGGCCACGGCCTGTGGGGCTTCAGCCGCCACGACTCCGCCCTCGGGGCAGTGGTACCCGACCTCGTGACGGTCGGCAAACCGATGGGTAACGGCATGCCGATCGGCGCGGTTGTCGCCTGTCGCGAGCTCGTGGATAACTTCGCTGCCAACGGGCGATACTTCAGCACATTCGGTGGCACAGCGGTCTCGATCGCCGCCGCACAGGCGGTGCTCGACATCATTCGCGATGAAGGATTGATCGAGAACGCACGGGTCGTCGGCGAGTACCTCACCGCCGGGCTTGGCATGCTCGCGGGCTTCCACGACTCCCTCGGGGAGGTACGCGGGGCCGGCCTGTTTCTTGGGGTCGACCTCGTGCGCGGGGAATCCCCTGACGAGGCGACGACCCTCCTCGTGGTGAACGAGCTGCGCCGGCGGGGAGTGCTGCTCGGGGCATCCGGAGCAGCCCGAAACACGCTGAAGATACGACCGCCGCTCTGCTTCAGCCTGGCTGACGCCGACCGATTTCTTTCGGAGCTCGACAGCGCACTGCGGGTGGCTCGGCAGCGCGTGCGGCCCGATCACCCCGCGCGAAGTTCGATCTGAGCAATGCGGGTTTCGAGCAATGCGGGTTTTGAGCAATGCGGGTTTCGAGCAATGGGGGTATTGCGCTCTGGCCCCGAGGAGAGCATCCTGTCAGTAGAACAACCCGTCGCCCGGAAGAGCCGCACCAAGTGCCGCACCGGGCGACGAGTCTGTGTGGGGGCGGACTTGTTCAGACGGCGCTGTTGAGACGGCGCTGTTCAGACGGAACTGTTCAAGTAACGGCGCTGTTCAGACGGCGCTGTTCAGAAACGTATTCACATCCTCAAGTTCTTCGCGCGAGATCGAGTGCCCGATGCCGGCGTAGTGACGCTCCGTAAGAGTCGAGTGCGAGGGAAGCCACACGGCGGTGCGCGCAATCGCTTCGGCGGGGATCACCGGATCCGCCGGATCGCTGCCCCAGAACACCGGTGGTCGCAGTGTCTCGAGCGAATGATCGGCGGGAGCGTCGCCACCAATCACAAAGCCGGCGAGATTCACCAGGGCGGTGAACCGCTCCGGAGCGTGCCGCAGGGCATGAAGGGTCATTGCACCGCCCTGGGAGAACCCGAGAAGCGAGACCGAGGCAACGGACCGCATCGAATCCAGCCAGTCGAACAGAGCCTGGACGGCGACATCCGCGGCCACGGAACTCGGCCGACCGGGCTCTCCGACCGGAAACCACGAGTATGACCCCGGACCCAACTCAAGCGGCGCGCGGAGCGCGGCGATCACGAACTGCGGGGGAAGCATCGCGGCGAGGGCGAAGAGATCATGTTCGTGCGACCCGCGACCGTGCATCAGCACCAGCAGGGGACGCGTCGTGAGCTCCTGCGCCCGCGCTGATTCGGGAACGGACCAGACGACGACAGAGGGATCGATCGCGAGCGAAGAGGTCATGTCTTCAGGGTAGGCGACGGGTCTTCGATGATCGGCCCCAGCAGCGCCGTTGCAACCGTTGAGTGCACTGAGTCGTCGTTGCTCGGGTGGAATCCGCCCGCGAGTACGTCCCGATACAACCGGGAGAGTTCACTCGTGGCCGAGAACGCCGCTCCTCCCGCGACCGCGATGGCCTGGTCGACTACGTAGCGGGCCGTTCGGGTCGATCGGGACTTGAGTCCGACGAGAGCGCGAAACCACTCTGCACCGCGATCGACGCCGGAGTCGAGGTCGACCGCCAGCGCATCAAGCTGCGGAAGCATGGCGTCCTGCGCGAGCGCCGCATCCGCAATTTTCCAGCGCACGTTCGGATCCTGGTCGCGGCCGAGCCCCGTTTTCCGCGAACCGCGGGAGCGCGCGGATTCGACCGCGAGTTCGAGAGCCCGCTGACCAATGCCCACGTACACGGAGGAGATGAGGATTTCAAAGTTGGCAAAGATGGCGAAGATGAGGGCGTCACGGCTCGGACCTGGGTCGAGGCGGCGGAACACCCGGTCGGATGTCGCGGCCACCGAATCGAGGTGGGTGGTGTTGCTCTGGCTCGCCCGCATGCCAAGGGTGTTCCAGTCCTCGGCGATAGAGATTCCCGGCGCCTCGCGGGTGACGACGGCATGCACGAGCTTTGGCGCATCCGCTGACTCGGTGTCAAGTCCGAAGAGACCAAGCCGGGTCCATGCCGGCGAGAGGCTGGTGAAGATCTTGGTGCCGGTGAAGGCGTAGCCGCCGTCCGGAAGCGGCTTGGCGTCCGTGGTGCTGTCGAACAGCACGAGGTCGTTGCCGGCTTCGCTGATCGCGAAGGCGTAGATCTCCCCCGCCGCAGCATCCCGCAAAACGAAGTCGAGCGAGTCGACCCCGCGGTCGTGCAGGGTCTTCGCGACGCCGGTCCAGACCAGGTGCATGTTCACGGCGAGCGCCGTCGCCGGGGCGGCCATCGCGAGACGCATCTGATGGTGGGCAACCTGTTGGAGGCTCAGGCCGAGGCCACCGAAGGACTCGGGCACGAGAGCACGCAGGTAGCCGGCAGAGGCGAGCTCCTCGAGATCCTCGGTGAAGAACACGTTGTCGCGATCGTAGCCCGGCGCCCGCTCGTGGATGCGGGCCAGCAGCTCGTCAGTGAGAACAGTCATCGGTCAAGCATGACACCGCGCTCGGGTGAGAATGGTGCGGGTGAGCACGCATCAGGAATATGTCGGGAGAAGCTCGCACCTCATCGATCTGTCCCCGTTGAGAGAGAGTGCGGCATTCAGAAAGCTCTGGGCCGGCAACGCGATCTCCGGCATCGGCGGCCAGATGACAATTGTCGCGGTCGGCCTTCACATCTACCAGCTGACCCAGTCCACCCTCGCGGTCTCGCTTGTCGGTGCCTTCGCCCTCGTGCCGATGATTTTCGCCGGGCTCTATGGCGGGATGCTCGCGGACGCCTTCGACCGACGGCTCATCCTGCTGCTGGCCGCGATCGTCGCGTGGGGATCGACCATCGCTCTCGCCCTCATCGCGTGGACCGGCGTAGACATCATCTGGCCGTTTTACCTGCTCACCACCCTGAACGCGGTCGCCGCGACGGTGATGAACACGGTGCGGTCGGCCGTGCTGCCGCGGCTGCTTCCGGCGCGGCTGATGCCCTCGGCATCCGCCCTCACCGGCATGAGCTTCGGCGTGATGGTGACGATCGGCCCTGCGCTCGCTGGCGTGCTGGTCGCGACCGTGGGATTCGGGTGGACCTACACCGTGGATGTCGTGCTCTTTCTCACCGCGTTCGCCGGTATCTTCTCGCTGCCGAAACTCGCACCAGAGGGTGACACGCAGCGGCCGGGGCTCGCCTCGCTACGCTCGGGAATCAACTTCCTGCGGTCTGCACCGAACATCCGAATGACCTTCGTCGTTGACATCATCGCGATGACCCTCGGCCAGCCCCGTGTGCTGTTCCCCGCCGTCGGCGCCCTCGTGCTCGGCGGAGGCGCGGTGACCGTCGGCGTGCTGACGGCGGCCGGGGCGATCGGCCTGCTGCTGTGCAGCCTGCTGTCGGGTCGACTCGGCGGGGTGCGCTGGCACGGCCGGGCCATCCGCACCTCGATTGTCGTCTACGGAGCCTTCATCGCGGGGTTCGGAGGGGTACTGCTCACCCTGTCTCTCGGCGGATTCGGGCCGGTGAGCCCTACCCGGGCCAATGTTCCGGCGATCATTGTCGCAAGCGTGATGCTCGCGGGGGCCGGAGCGGCCGACAACGTCAGCAGCATCTTCCGGCAGACGATGCTGCAGGTCGCGGTGCCTGACAGCATGCGCGGGCGGCTGCAGGGGGTCTTCACGGTGGTCGTCACCGGTGGACCGCGGGTAGGCGATATTTACATCGGAATTATCGCGAGTATCGGCGCGATCTGGCTGCCGCCGTTGCTCGGTGGACTCGCGATAATTGTGATCTTGGTATTTCTCACGCGTCTGCAGCGCGGTTTCCTTCGCTACGACGCGCTGGCGCCCACGGCGTAGGACTCACCGGATGCCGGCGGGCAACTCTCCGTCGGCAACGAGCGTGAGGCGCTGGGTGGCGCGGGTCATCGCGACGTAGAGCGCCCCTGCCCCCCGCTCGGATGCCGCGAGGATCGCCGCCGGATCCACGACCACGACCGAATCGAATTCCAGCCCCTTCGCCTCCTGGGGGGTGATCACGGCGATGTCCCGGGTGAGTCCGACCGCGCCGAGCCCCACCGCATCGCCGAAATCGGCAACGAGACGATCCGTGAGCTCGCGGATGCCCGACTCGAGCACGATCACGGCGAGGGTGCCGCCCGCGCCATCCGGCGCGCGATCGATCCGCACCGCCTCCACCGCATCCGCCACAACGGTGATCGGCCATTCGCTCGAGCGCACCGCACGGGATTCGGTCACGTGCAGGCCGTTCGCGATCGCCATCGACTCGGCCGCGGCCGCAATCTGGCTCGGCGTGCGGTAGTTGACCGTCAGTTCCTCGAGCCGCCACCGATCGGACTCCGGAGAATCCGCGAGCAGAGGCGCGAGAGCATCCTTCCAGTTGGATGCCGCGGCCGCCGATGCCGCCTGGGCAATGTCACCCACGATCGTGAACGAGCGCTGCGGACCCCGACGAAGCAACAGCCGCCACTGCATCGGCGAGAGCTCCTGGGCCTCATCCACCACCACATGGCCGTAGGTCCAGGTGCGATCAACCGCAGCCTTCTCGGCAGTGGTTGCCCGATCGCCGAGCTCCGCGAAGTTGTCGGCGAGCGCCTTGGCATTCACCAGGCCGCCCACCTGCATGTTCTCGATCGCACGTTCGGCGTTTTCGATGTCCCGTTTGCGCTGCTGCTTCGCCTCGCGCTTCTGCGCGGCATCCGCAACGCTGTATTCGCCGAGGTGCTCAGCGGCCTCGTCGAGCAGCGGGATGTCGGCGATCGTGAACTCTGCCTCGCGGTCGCGCTGCAGCAGGGCACGGTCGGTCTCGGTCCACCCTGGGGTGAGTTCGGCGAGCCACTGGGGACGGGCGTAGAGGTCTTGCAGCAGCTTTTGGGGGGTGAGCGGCAGCCATGCCGTATTCAGCGCCACCCGCACATCTTCGGCCGCTCGCAGGTCTTCGCGCAACATCGACAGATCGGTATCGTCCATCGAGTTGCCGGCATCCTGCAGCTGCATGAGCCACTGGCGGGACAGCGCGTTCAGGGCATTCTTCACAAACACCACGCGCGCTTCGTTGTGGGTCTTGTTACTCTCGCGCGCCCGGCCGATCGCCGTCGCGATCAGACGTGGGTCGAGGGTGAGCCGGTCACCGTTCACCTCAAGGTCCTGCGGTGCGGAGGGCACACGCTGGCGCGAACGTACCGCGCGGGCAACAAGCCCCGCCATCGACGCCCGGCCTTTGATCGCGGCGGTGGCGGGGGCATCCTCCCGTGTCGCTTCGACGCCGGGGTAGAGCTGGCCGACGCTCGCGAGTACGACGCCGGTCTCGCCGAGCGAGGGAAGCACCGCCTCGATGTACTGCAGGAACGATCGGGACGGCCCGACGATGAGCACACCGGAGTTACGAAGGCGATCCCGGTGGGAATACAGCAGGTAGGCCGCCCGGTGCAGGGCGACGGCGGTCTTGCCGGTGCCTGGCCCTCCCTGCACGACGAGCACTCCCCTGAGATCGGAGCGGATGATGCGGTCCTGTTCACCCTGGATGGTGGCGACGATGTCGGACATCCGTCCGGTGCGCTGGGCGGTGAGCGCGGCAAGGAGGGCACCCTCGCCCTGCAACTCGGAGGTCGCGCTCTCGAGCAGCTCTGCGTCGAAGATCTCATCCTCGATGCGGATGATGCCCCGCCCCTTCGAGAGCAGGTGCCGGCGGGCTCGCGCTCCGAGCGGCGTCGCGGCGGTGGCCTGGTAGAACGCACTCGCTTGCGGCACCCGCCAGTCGAGCAACAGCGGCTGCAGGTCTTCATCGCGCAGGCCGATGCGGCCGATGTAGCGGAACACGGAGCCGTTTGTGCCGTCGTCCGCGCCACCCGAGGTCTCCGGTTCGAACTCGAGGCGCCCGAAGGCGAGTCTCTCGTCGACCTCACGCAATTGCAGGATGCGATCTTCATAGATGCGGGCGAAGGTGTCGCGCTCGGATCGGCCCTGATGGTTGCCTCCCACGTCGAGCAGGCGCACCGCGTCGAGCTGCTGTTCGGCTTCCCGCTGCAGCGCGTCAAGGCGCGCGTACAGCGTTGCTACGTACTGCTGTTCGCGCTGAAGTTCACGGTCTACCACTGGCAAATTCCCCTCGAACGCCGTCCTGAAATGCGGCTATCAAGTTTACGTGTCCCCGCGTGGGCAACTTACCGAGGTGATTCTGCCCGGTAGCCCGAGGCGGCGCGGCGCCTCCCGGGCCGCCCGTCATCGACTTGGTAGTTGTTGTGACTTTGGCGCCGAAAAAGTCGCAACAACTACCAAGTCGATTGCAGACGTGGGTGCATCGGACGCCAGTGCATCGGACGCCAGTGCATCGGACGTCAGTGCATCGGACGTCAGTGCATCAGACGTCAGTGCATCGGCGGTAGCGCTGCGAGCTCCCGGCGATGCTTCACGATCGACGCGAGGATCACTGCCTCGTCGAGGCTCGCCCCGATTCCGTCGCGCCCGTTCACCAGCCGCTCGCGAGTGAAGGCCAATTTCGTCGCATCCCGCACAAACATTCGGTAGGGACGGCCAAGCCCATGGCGTGCCGCCCAACCGATGACCTGCTGGCGACCTGCCGCGGTCGACAGCAGGTTGACCTCCGAGCCGGTAAACCAGCCGGCCGCCGCGTACTCGGAAAGCCGGGCGCGGGTGAGTCGCTGTTCCAGCCGGCGCAGGCGGGTGACCCCCGCGATCGCGAGCAGGAAGAGCGGCACCTGCACCACGAAGTAGTAGCGATACCAGTCGGTTGCCCAGTATCCGGCGCTGTTCCAGAAGGAGTGCAGAAAAACCGCCGGCACCAGGCCGAGCACGAAGTAGCCGATCGCTCCGAGGCGGCCGGTGCGCTGGGCGGCCAGGCCGAGCAGCACTCCCGTGCAGGCGGTGAACATCACGTGCGCGAACGGTGAGAGGATGGCGCGCAGCAGGAAGGTCTGAGCGACATCACTGCCCAATCCGCCGTCATGGTTGATCGCCAGGCCGAAGTACTGCAGGTTCTCGGTGAAGGCGAACCCGGTAGCGATCGTCGCGGCGTACACGACACCGTCGACCGGGCCGTCGAAGGTGCGGCGCATCACCCACAGGATCAGCAGGATGCCGAGCCCCTTGGCGAACTCCTCGATTATCGGAGCCTGCACGACGGTCTCGAAGAACGTGGCGACCCCTGATCCAGCAAGCCCGGCGAGCGCCTCGTAATGCCGGGTGACGCCGGAAAAGATCAACGCGATCAGAACGGATGCCCCGGCCCCCCACAGCAGCGCGAACAGCAGTGCCCCGCGCGGTTCCGGCTCCCAGCGATCGATCCAGCGGATGAAAAGCAGCACTCCCACGAGGGGAATGGTCGCGAGCAGGAGCGCCACGGTCAACGCCGTTGGTCCCAGCACGACCAAGAGGTACCTGGCCACGAGCAGGATCACGATTGTGAGCACAACTAATCCGAGCGAAGCGAGCAGCACGGTCGCGGCAGTGCGACGAACGGGACGAGTGATCCGCTCCTGGCCGCTCTGCTCAGACACGGGATAGCTATTGATCGCGACCGAGGGGACCGCACCAGCGGTATCAGGCATCAGGCATCAGGGGCACCAGGCATCAGGCATCGACCGGCACGCGACCGACGGTGTTGACGAGGTTGATGGCAACAACCCGCGCTGCAAACGACAGGAGTGCCAGACGTCTCCCTGGAGTGAACGCGCCCTCGAGACGGGCATAAAACGCCTCCGGGATATCGCGCGGTCTCGACACTATGAGCCGGCCCCAGTCGATAATGAGCTGTTCCGTCTCGGTGACCTGCGGATGATCCGGATCGTCCCCCGCCGCCGTGAGGAGGTCGCGAAAATATCGTGTCGTGACCGCAGACCCGTACTCGTCGGAGATCGCGTAGGAGAAGAGTGTGACGGCACGTTCCCCGATCCACGGCGCGATTTCATCGCGGAGGGCGTGCCAACCGAGGTCGTCGGCACGGGTGAGTGGCAGAAAATCCATGAACTCAGACTAGAAGACCTTGCCGGGGTTCAACACTCCCAGTGGGTCGAACACGGCCTTGATCTGGCGCTGAATATCGAACTGGTCGTCACCGAGTTCATCCCGTAACCAATTGCGCTTCAGCAGGCCGACCCCGTGCTCACCGGTCAGGGTGCCGCCGAGGCGAAGCGCCGTGGCGAAGAGTTCTCCCGCGGCCGTCCAGATCACCCCGGGCACCGATCCGTCCGCCTCCGGCTCGTAGACAAAGTTGGGATGCAGGTTGCCGTCCCCCGCATGGGCCACCGTTGGAATGCTGATCCCGTAACGTTCACCGATCCGGGCGATTTCGGCGAAGATCTGCGGAAGTGCACTTCGGGGCACCGCGACATCCTCGATGAGCACAGTGCCCTGCGCTTCGAGAGCCGGGTGGAACGCACGCCTGATCGCGAACAGCCGCTCCCCCTCAGCCGGATCCGAGGTGAGTTCGGCATCACCACCACACCGGCGGATGATCTCGAGCGCAACGGCCGCCTCGTCGGCGCCTGCCGCGCCATCCGCCTGGAGAAGCAGGAAGGTGTTGCCGCGGTTCGAGAGTGCCTCGCCGAGATAGGCATCGATGGCGGTGAGAGACGCAGCATCCATCAGTTCCAGGGCAGCGGGACGGATGCCGGCCGCCGTGATGGCGGCGCACGCGGCGGCCGCGGTCACCACGTCCCCGAACCACGCACCGATGGTCGCGACCGGTCCGGTCGGCAACGGTCGCAGTCGCACGGTGGCCTCGACGATCACCCCGAGGGTGCCCTCCGAGCCGATCATCAGAGCGGTGAGGTCGAGGCCGGTCACGCCTTTCACGCTGCGGTGTCCGATGGTGAGTAACCGACCGTCAGCGAGCACGACCTTCAGTGCAAGCACAGACTCCCGGGTGACGCCGTACTTTGCGCACAGCAGTCCGCCCGCATTCGTGGCGATATTGCCACCGACCGTGGAGATTGCCCGGCTGGCCGGATCGGGGGTGAACCACAAGCCGTGGCTCGCAAGGGCTGCGTTGAGATCACCGTTGAGGATGCCCGGCTCGACGACGGCGAGCTCATCGGCGACGGACACCTCGAGGATGTGGTTCATCGCGAGGGTCGAGAGCACGATCTGGCCAGCGCTCGCGATGGAACCGCCAGCGAGGCCGGTTCCCGCCCCGCGCGTCACGACCCCGACGCCGTGCTCCGTCGCGATACGGAGGGTGGCCTGCACATCGTCGATCGATCGTGCCATCACGAGGGCGAGAGGCGCGCTGCGGGAGTCGTGACCGGACTTGTCTGTGGTGAGCGGAGCGAGCACAGCGGCATCCGTCGACACGGCGTCGCCAAGCAGGTCGCGCAGGGCGTCGATGACGGTCACTGTGCTCCCTCTGCCTCTGTGCACTGAATCCGTGCCGCGTCGATCTGTGCGGGTATCACCGCGAGGCGTATCGCACCGATCGCCCGGTCACGTCTCGTGCCGCGCGCGCGCTCCTGGGTCGGCTTGGCGTGCAAGGTCTCCCACCGCTCCGGCGTGCGCTCCATTCGACTGGCGAGGTCTAGGTTGGTAATTCCCAGAATTGAAACGCCGGTGCGAACACGCGCAGGGCCGTTCATCACTTCACGCCATTCATCATGTCGAGCCGCCCATCACGCCAGCGTAGACGTTTCGCGCGGTGTCTGATTCCCGCTAGCTGCAGTCGGTGGCCGGTGCGAGAGTTGACGAATGAGCACCGAATCCATCGCCAGCGTCACGAGCGCTGATCCCCGGTTCGTAGAGCGGTACCGCGCGATGTCATCGCGCGACTCTCGATTCGACGGGCAGTTCATCACCGGCGTGCATTCGACCGGTATCTACTGTCGACCGAGTTGCCCGGCGATGACCCCGAAACCCTCGAACGTCACCTTCTATCGCACCGCCGCCGCCGCTCACCAGGCCGGGCTCCGTGCCTGTAAGCGCTGCCTCCCGGACGCGGTTCCGGGATCGCCGGAGTGGAATATCCACGATGACGTCGCTTCCCGGGCGATGCGGCTCATCGCGGACGGAACCGTCGACCGCGATGGTGTTCCCGGCCTCGCCAAACGACTGGGCTACACGCCCCGCCACCTTGGTCGCGTGTTGGTGAACGAGCTTGGGGCGGGTGCGCTCGCACTCTCCCGTGCCCACCGCGCGCAGACCGCTCACACCCTGCTGTCGGGAACCGACCTGTCGATCGCCGACATCGCGTTCGCATCGGGATTCTCCAGTATCCGTCAGTTCAACGAGACCGTGCAGGCGGTGTACGAGACCACTCCGACGGCGCTGCGC
>JANYEI010000187.1 GCA_025363205.1 Frigoribacterium sp. | reverse complement strand
GAGACAGCCGCGGCGGCAGACCAGGCCTGTGGGCGGCATGCGGCGGGGTAAGGAACGGGGGCGCCGAATTCGGTCGCCGAGTCGCCGGAGTGGAGTTCAGGCATCCGATAGTCGAAACCGGATGCCGCGGCCAACAGTCCGGCCGAGAGTGACGCCGCTTCGGCGGTGAACCCCTCGCGCGCCAGACCAGCGATCGCAATAGCGGTGTCGTGGGTCCAGACGCTGCCTCCGTGGTAGCTCAGCGGCCAGTATCCGGCGGAATCCGTTGACATGGTGCGGAGACCGAAGCCGGAGTCCATCTCTGGCGACACAAGACGTCGGGCGACCAGGGCGGCCTGGCGCGGATCGAGCAGGCCGGTGCCGAGGAGGTGGCCGATATTGCTGGTGACCGTATCGACTGGCCGCTTGGTGGCGTCGAGCGCGATCGCCGGAAACGCACCTGCGGGATCGTCGATCCAGAATTTCTCATGAAACTTCGAGCGCAGCCGGGCAGCCCAAGTGCGCCACTCCGACGCATCGTGCCCGAAGTGTTCGAGCAGAGCGGCGCCGCCGTTCGCCGCCTCGTAGGCGTAGGCCTGCACCTCGCACAGTGCGATCGGACCCTCAGCGAGCGTGCCGTCGCGCCACTGGACAGAGTCGCCGGAGTCTTTCCAGCCCTGATTTGCCAGCCCTCGACCGGTGGCGTCGACGTACTCCAGGAGGCCATCCCCGTCTGCATCGCCGTAGTCGCGCATCCACTCCAGTGCCGCGACGAGGTGTGGAATCAACACGATCACCTCGGTCTCGGGCAGCCCCCAGGTCCACGCGTCATGAAGAAGGCAGACCCACAGTGCCGTGGCGTCGACAGTGCCGAAGTAGAGCGGAGGAAGCGAGATGCCCTCACCCGGGATTTCGAGCACGCCTCGACGCAGCTCATGCATGATCTTGCCCGGCTGCTCGGCAGTCTCGGCAACCGACGTGGTGCCCTGCAGCCCGGCGAGCACGCGAAGTGTGTCGCCAGCGAGAGTCGTGCCGAGCGGCAGCATGAAGCGTGCAGCCCAGAGTGAGTCTCGACCGAAAAGGGTGAAGAACCAGGGTGCACCGGCGGCGAGGAATTCGGATGCCGGATCCGCAACGGTCGAGAGGCGCAAGCTGTCGAGGTCGGCAAGCGCGGTGTCGAGCCAACGGGTCAATCGGTCGTCACCCGCGGAGACGACGGGCGTTGACCAGCGTGCAGGGGTGATCGATCCGAGCACAACCGCTCGGTCGTCGATCGCCGTGACAGTCCACCCGACGGTGACCTCTCCCTGCGCGGGCACGACAACTGCCCAGGAGAGTTCGAGCACCCCGTCGCGCGTGGACAGCGTCGCGCCGGGGGCCGTGAGTGAGGCGGAGACGTAATCATTTTTCCAGATCGCGGATACCCCGGCCACGCTAATCTCCACGGGGTCGCTGGCGAGTCCGGCCTTCACCGTGTCCATGGAGGCGAGGTCGGTGGTGAGGCGCACCGTCACCGTCGTCTCGATCGGCTCATCCAGCGCGGACTTAACCTGAACGGTCTCGGAGTCACCGCCGACGGTAACCCGACGACGATGGGTCGCTCTCACGCGCGGGTCGGGAGAGCGATCGTCGAGCTGACGGGCAACAGCGAGGAAGGCTGCCGCATCCGCCCCGTCCGGAACGGTGGCGATTGGTTCGCTGGGGAGGCCTCCGATCAAGACGTTGAGGCCAGACAGAATGCGCACGTCTGACAGGTAGAGACCATGGATCGGAGACGAGCCCATTGATCCATCGCCGGCCGACCAGGCCTGGGTTGGAGCTTTCAAGACAACGGTCTCGGCATGGAGCAGGGGCTGCACGGGGTGCGACATCAGCGCATCACGACTCCTTCGTGGGTCGGGCCGATTTGCGCAATCGGCGATCACCGGCATTGACAAACCGGGTACCCGATGTAATGTAGCACTCATAATTTGAACGATCAAAACATCGGGTCATCTTCGTTGCGGTCGAAGTCGACCATCACATCCCCGAATTAGTTGAACGATCAAAAACTGTGTTTCAGCATTTCCGGCAGCCAAAGGAGGCAGCAGTGGGACTACTCCCAACGGTGGAAGATGTGGCGCTTCTCGCCAGCGTCTCGCGCCAGACCGTGTCCAATGTGCTGAATACGCCGACTATCGTGAAACCGGCCACCCGCCAGCGGGTCGAGAACGCCATCGCACAACTCGGCTATCGACAGAATGCATCGGCCCGGCGTCTGCGCACGCAAAAATCGTCGACTATCGGCATCCGCCTCGATCCGATGGTCAATGGCATCTCCGGCTCTGTCCTCGACCGTTTTCTCCACGCCCTCACCGAGCAGGCCGATGTTCGAGGGATGCGCGTGCTGCTCTTCACCGCCGCCACGCCGGAAGCCGAGATCGAGCAGATCCGTCGGCTCCGGGACGGTTCGGATGTTGACGCCTTCGTGCTCACGGCCACTTTTCACGGCGACCCCCGCACGGAGTGGCTCATCGCTAACCAGGTGCCGTTTGTGACTTTCGGGCGTCCCTGGGGGATCGATGACATGAACGACCCGCAGCACTTGTGGGTGGATGTCGACGGCTCAGCGGGCGTACGCGCCGCCACCAACCACCTCATTGAATCGGGTGCCACTCGGGTGCACTACCTGGGCTGGCCCAGCCCCTCCGGTACCGGAGACGATCGCCGCCGTGGGTGGGCGGACGCCATGCGCGAGCGTCTCGGCTCGGATGACGCGGCCCTCGAGAACCTCCAGAGCATCACCGTGGAGGACGTCTCGAAAGCCACTGCCGTCGTCGCGGAGCTGCTGGAGAGGCAGCCAACTATCGACGCACTGGTGTGCGTGAGTGACTCGCTCGCGCTCGGGGCCATGATCGCCGCGGCATCCGCTGGTCGTCCGCAACTGCCGATCATCGGCTTCGACAACACCCCGATCGCGCAGGCCGTCGGGTTCTCGAGCATCGAACAGTCGCTCGGCCTTGTCGCCGCGGGAGCGCTTGAGCTGCTCATGGGCGCGACCGGCAGCGACCTTGTCGGCCGCAGGCCGTTTCCTGGCGAGGCCCACCGGCTCATAACCCCGGAACTGGTGATCCGGCGGCCCAATCAACTTTCGATCCGCGAGCCGAATTCGACCAATACGTAGTGCTGACAGGCACGACTCCTGACCACCAAGAAGGGAAACACAATGAACACCAACAGGAAATGGGGCGCGGCGCTGCTCGCGGTCGGCATGGTCGCCGGCCTCGCGGCATGCTCGTCCGGATCCAGTGGCGGCAACGCCTCCTCTAACAAGCCGTTGACGATACTCATCGGTTCGAGCGGCGCAGCGGAGACCAAGGCCGTGCAGGATGCCTCGGATGCCTGGGCCGCCACCAACAAAACCAAGGTGACCGTCACCGCGGCGAGCGACCTCACGCAGCAACTCGGACAGGGATTCTCCGGAGGCAATCCTCCGGATCTCTTCTACATGAGTTGGGACCAGTTCCAGACCTACGCGAGCAAGAAGTATCTCGAGCCCTATGCGGCGAACCAGACGAACAAGGGTGCCTTCTACCCCGCGCTCACCAAGGCCTTCACCTATAAGAGCAAGTTCTACTGCGAGCCGAAGGACTTCTCGACGCTCGGCCTCATCATCAACTCCGACAAGTGGGCGGCGGCCGGACTCACCGCCTCCGACGTCCCCAAGGACTGGGCGAGTCTCGAGACCGTAGCAAAGAAGTTGACAACGGGGGACACCGTCGGACTCGCGTTCGGTGCGGAGTACGCCCGAATCGGCACCTTCATGAACCAGGCAGGCGGATCGCTGCTGTCGAAGGACGGCAAGAAGGTCACCGCGGATACCGCCGAAAACATCGCCGGTCTGACCGAGGTGAAGAAGCTTGCGACCGCGGGTGTGCTCAAGTTCCCGTCGGCGCTCGACTCCGGCTGGAGTGGTGAGGCACTCGGCAAAGGCAAGGCCGCGATGGTCATCGAGGGCCCGTGGATCAGCGGGCTGAAGGGCGACTACCCGAACCTCAAGTACACGGTAGCGGAGCTGCCGGCTGGCCCGGGCGGAAAGTCGACGTTCACGTTCAGCAACTGCTGGGGTATCCCGGCCCAGTCCAAGACCGCGACGGAGACAGAGAGCCTGGTCAAATACCTGACCTCGGATGCGCAGCAACTCAAGTTCTCGGCGGCCTTCGGCGTCATCCCGAGCACGGAGAGTGCAGCGAAGACCTACGCCACCACGTATCCGAATAACGCCCCGTTCGTGAAGGGCAATAACTATGCCGTGAGCCCGGTCGCCTTTGCGGGCGCCGCCTCGGTGATCGCCGACTTCAACTCGCAGCTTGAGGGCATCGCCAGCGGTGACCCGAAGGCGATACTGTCAGCGCTGCAGAAAAACCTGCAGTCGGCGCTCGACACCGCGAACGGCAAGTAGGCATCATGTCGACGAGCCCCCTCCCCCGACCGGCGAAGGATTCCCCGCGCAACCGCAACCACGGCGGCGGTATCCGGTCGGGGGAGGGGCGCTTCGGCTGGTTGTTCACCGCCCCGGCCATCGTGATCATCGGCGTCTTCCTCGTGTTTCCGATCTTCCTGGCGCTCTGGGTAAGCGTGAGCGACTGGGGAGGACTCGGCTCGCCGATCAATTCGCAGGTCGAATTTGTGGGCTCGAAAAACTTCGCTCACGTGCTCACTTCCGGGGGCCTCGCGGAGAAGGATTTCGGCACGAGCATCCGCAACAACTTCTGGTTCGTCGTGTTCGTGGTGCCGCTGCAGACTGCGCTCGCGCTGTTTCTCGCGGTGCAGGTGAACCGGCGTGTCCTTCGCGGCCGCAGCTTATTCCGCACGGCCTACTATTTCCCCTCGGTCACGAGCGCCGTCGCCATCACCGGCATCTTCGCGTTCCTCTTCGCCTCCTCGGGTGCCGTCAACTCGGTGATCGCAGCGCTTGGCGCGAAGGGACCGACCTGGTTCGCGGATCCTCGTGGCCTGTTCCACATCATCGCCGGAGTGTTCGGGGTCGGCGACAACCCGCCGGTGCTCTCCTCGCCGGTGCTGCTCGAGTTGAGCTGGTGGGACTGGCTGTCTGGGCCAAGCGTGGCGATGTGCGTAATCATCATCCTCGTCATTTTCACCACCTCTGGTACCTTCATGCTGCTTTTCCTTGCCGCACTTCAGAACATCGGCATCGAAGTGGAAGAGGCGTCGCTCATCGACGGTGCCGGTCCCTTCCGCAAGTTTTTCTCCGTGACGCTGCCGATGCTGCGTCCCACGCTGTTCACCGTGCTCACGCTCGGTCTCATCGGTACCTGGCAGATCTTTGACCAGATCTACATCCTCGGTCAGGGAAAGCCGGCGAAGACCACCCTCACGCCGGCCTTCCTCGCCTACCAGACCTCGTTTAAGGATCTCAACTGGGGGGATGGCGCGGCCATCTCCTTCATTCTGTTCGCGATCATCGTGGTTCTCACCCTGCTGCAACGACTGGTGTTGCGGGATCGCGAAAAGGAACGGCTGGACCGGCCGCTGAGTCGCCTGCTTGCTGCAGCGAATGCTCCTTCCGCACAGAACATTCCTTCCGCACAGAACAGGGGCGGCCGATGACCACCGTGGCGCTTCCTCCGGATGTGAACGCCGCTGTAACGGCGACGATCGTGCGCACGCCGCCCCGACCGCTCTCGGGAGTGCATCGAGTATGGCAGCGGTTCCATATCGGTGCAATCCTCAGCTATGCGATGCTGCTCCTCTTCGCGATTGTCTACATCTATCCATTCCTGGTGGCGGTGTCGTCGTCATTCAAGACGGATGGCGACGCCACGAATAATCCGCTCGCGCTAATCCCGCAGACCTGGACGGTCGCCGCCTACCAGCAGTTGTTCTCGGGCTCGCCGTTGCCGCTGTGGGCGCTCAACTCGGCGTTCATCACGATCATCGTCACCGCCGCGAGGGTCTTCTTCGACTCGCTGGCCGGCTATGCGCTCTCCCGGTTGAAATTCCGCGGCCGCACGGTCGTCTTCAGCGCGCTGATCGCCGTGATGGCTGTGCCGAATGTGGTGCTGCTGATTCCGCGCTTCCTCATCCTCAAGCAGTTCGGGCTCTACGACAGCTACGCGGGCATGATCATCCCGCTGATCGTCGATGCGGGCGGGATCTTCATCATGAAGCAGTTCTTCGAGTCGATTCCGGTGAGCGTGGAGGAGGCCGCACGCATCGACGGCGCCGGTATCTTCCGCACCTTCTGGACCATCGTGCTTCCCATGGCGAGGCCAGCACTCGTGACTTTATTCATCCTGAGTTTCCAGGGGTCGTGGAACGAATTTGGCGCTTTCGTTGTCTCGCGGCAGAATCCCAATCTCAACACCCTCACCACCGGGATAGCGAGCCTGTTCTCCGGGCAGCTCGGGTCGGGAAACCAATTTCCGCTCAAGCTCGCCGCAGCCATCCTCATGACGATTCCA
Organism: Frigoribacterium sp.; assembly: GCA_025363205.1. Classification (GTDB taxonomy): domain Bacteria; phylum Actinomycetota; class Actinomycetes; order Actinomycetales; family Microbacteriaceae; genus Lacisediminihabitans. Next base: position 14 of record JANYEI010000187.1, on the reverse strand, counting down.
GTGGCCACAATATT
>JANYEI010000185.1 GCA_025363205.1 Frigoribacterium sp. | reverse complement strand
GGCCATCGATGCCGCTGACGCGTGGGACCTCGACTCCCAACTCGAGCAGGCGATGGATGCTCTACGCACGCCACCCGGGGATGCCAGCGTCTCGAACCTCTCGGGCGGAGAGAAGCGCCGTGTCGCGCTCACCAAGCTGCTGCTTCAGAAGCCGGATCTCCTGCTTCTCGACGAACCGACCAACCACCTCGACGCCGAGAGTGTCCTCTGGCTCGAGCAGCACCTCGCCCAGTATCACGGTGCCGTTCTCGCCGTGACTCACGATAGGTACTTCCTCGACCACGTGGCCGAGTGGATCGCCGAAGTCGACCGAGGCCACCTTTACCCGTACGAGGGCAACTACTCGACCTACCTCGAGAAGAAGGGCGCCCGCCTCGAAGTGCAGGGCAAAAAAGATGCCAAGCTCGCGAAGCGGCTGTCGAGTGAGCTGGAGTGGGTGCGCAGCAACGCCAAGGGTCGCCAGGTCAAGTCGAAGGCCCGTCTCGCGCGCTACGAGGAGATGGCTAACGAAGCGGAGAAGACGCGCAAGCTCGACTTCGAAGAACTCGTGATCCCGGTGGGCCCGCGTCTCGGCGCCCAGGTGATCGACGCCAAGAAGCTCGAAAAGGGCTTCGATGGCCGCGTGCTCATCGATGGCCTGAGCTTCACGCTGCCACGCAACGGAATCGTGGGCGTCATCGGCCCGAATGGCGTCGGCAAGACCACTCTGTTCAAGACGATCACCGGTCTTGAGCCTCTCGACGGCGGCGACCTGAAGATCGGTGAGACCGTCGACATCTCCTACGTCGACCAGGATCGTGGCGGAATCGACCCGACGAAGACCCTGTGGGAGGTCGTGTCCGACGGACAGGACTACATCCAGGTGGGCAAGACCGAGATTCCCTCCCGCGGCTACGTCTCGCAGTTCGGTTTCAAGGGTCCGGACCAGCAGAAGAAGGCCGGCATACTCTCCGGTGGAGAGCGAAACCGCCTCAACCTCGCGCTCACTCTCAAGCAGGGCGGCAACCTGCTCCTGCTCGACGAACCAACCAACGACCTGGACGTCGAAACCCTCGGCAGCCTCGAGAATGCGCTGCTTGAGTTTCCCGGCTGCGCGGTGGTCATTACTCACGATCGGTGGTTCCTCGACCGCATCGCCACCCACATCCTGGCTTACGAGGGCACCGACGCGAGCCCGGGTCACTGGCACTGGTTCGAGGGCAACTTCGAATCCTACGAGGAAAACAAGATCGAACGCCTCGGACCGGATGCCGCGAAGCCGAACCGCTCGGCGTACCGCAAACTCACCCGGGACTGACGCTCATGGCGCGGCTGCACATTCCGACAGTGCTGCGCTGGGGTGACCTCGATGCGTACGGGCATGTCAACAACGTCGAGATTCTGCGCCTGCTCGAGGAGGCCCGTATTCAAGCGCTGTGGATGCCTGACGACGAGGCGGAACGCCTAGCGAGCGCGCCGAGTGCGGTGCTGGATGCTCGGCTCGGCTCGGCGACCCTGAGCATCATCGCGCGCACCGAGATCGAGTACCTCGTACCGATCGATTATCGCCGCACACCGCTCGACATCGAGGTGTGGATCGGACGCCTCGGCGGCGCAGGCATCGATGTCTGTTACGAGATCCGCTCTCCGGTCGGCATCGAGCCGGACGAGCTGTTCGCGCGGGCCACGACGCGGGTGGTGCTGTGCGACTCGCAAACGATGAAACCACGCCGACTGAGCACGGGGGAGCGTTTGGCGTGGAAGCCGTATGTGGAAGAGGCTCTGATCTTCACCCGGCGCTGAGGCCGTTTTCGGGTTCTGGCCTGTTTCGGGTTCTGGCCTATTTCGGGTTCTGCGTGAAGGACCCGGTCCAGATCGCACGCACGCCCGATTCGCCGATCTGTACGACCGTGGCAACAGATCCGATGGCGAGAACGACGACAACCACCGCCAGTGCGATGGTGATGATGCGGCGCGCGGTCCTGCCGGGTACGCGGGGGGCGAATCTGGCATCCGGAGCGTTGACGAAGCGAAACCAGAACCACTGCAGTGCGGCGACGAGGAAGGTGGCAACGGCCCACGGCAGCAGGGTCGTGCCGAGTGCCGCGTGGGCCGCGACGAGCTCGGTGTGACCGACCCTGGCCTGCAGCCATTCCCCGGCCTGGGTGGTGATCGGCACCGAGATCAGCGCGCCGAGGGCGATGATCGGCGTCACGATCCCGAGTCGGCGTCGGGCAGCGGGCCACGCCGCCGCGAGCAGGGTACAGAGCGCTGCCACTGGCACGACGACGACCACGAAATGCACGAGCAGCACATGCAGCGGAAGCCCGTTGAACTCATAGTCCATCAGGCAGTCACGACCGCATCCCCCGTGACGGTGACCTTGATGGCGGTGAGTCCCGTCACGGCCGGCCCGTTGAGCACGGCACCGGTCTCGGCGTTGAACTTGGAGCCGTGGCAGGAGCAGTCGAAGTCTTTGGCGGCGGCCCCCACGGTGCAGCCCTGATGGGTGCAGACCGCGCTGAAGCACATGACAGTGCCAGCGGTCGGCTGGGAGAGCAGCACAGGAAGCTCCCCGATCTTCGCGGCCTTGGTGCCGCCGACCGGGATATCAGCCACCTTCACAACCTCGGTTCCCGCGGCGATCTTTGGGGAAGCCTCTGTCGAGCCGGATCCGCTACCGGAGCCGCTCGGTGCGGGTGAGCTGCAGGCGGCAAGCGCGAGTGCTCCCGCTCCGACGACGGTGGCACTGCCGGCGCTGAGCAGCGCGCGGCGGGTGAGAGAAGTTGGTGCGGTCATGGGCTGTTCCTCCGGGGATGAGTGGCGTGCGACGTGAAGAGCCTGTCACCTGGAGATACGAACCCGGTGCCGAATCGGCTCAATTCCGCTGGGAATAAACCGAGAGGGCGTTGACTGTCACCTGCGGGCGGGACGGCATCAACGTAGCGTTCATGCCTGGCTGGAATCGGATGCCCGCGCTGGTCGAGGGAATTTACCAGACGGATCGCGTCGCCGGACAGCAGCGTCGAACGGACGGGCACGATGAGTCCCGCGGTCGCGGACATCCATTCTGTAGATGAGTCTCGCGGTCGCGGACATCCCCTCTGTCGATGTGTTCTCGTCGGCGGACAGGCACGTATCTCGGCGCGGCAATGCCTGGGCCGCTCGCCCCGATCGCCACCGGCCCAGCGTCCGCGAGGCATACTGAAGCATGACCGATCCGGGTGCGATCACCACCGATCTCCGTGCGATGCTCTCCCGCACGATCGAGCGGCTGGAGTCGATGGGGATCGGGGACGAGGCGATCGCGAGTCTGCGTCCCGCCCGCCGCATCGCGCTCATCCCGCGTCCGGCCGTGATGGATGCCCTCGGCCGGGCCTGGCGCCTCGGGGTGCTGCTTCTCGACCGGGACGGCCGGCTCTTCGCCACCGGAGGAATCACCCGGGCGATCGAGCTGACCTACGAGACCGTGTACATGAATTCTGAGGCGCTTTACCGGCGGGGACTGCGCGTGGCCGCGACGCGCGGCGGTTTTGCGCTCGGCGACACTGTGAATTTCGATGTCATCGAGATTGCCCTCGATGCCGTGAGCCTTCGTGCCGAGACCGGACCGTTGTCGCTGCGGGATGGCACCGTGATGGTGCGCTGGGTTGCCGGCGAGGGAGACCAGGGGCTCGCCAGTCTCGAGTCCTATCTCGCGGAGCGCACCGACATCCTCGCCGGGGACTGACGAGTTCCCGAGGCGCGCTCCCGGTGCTGGCTCCCGGTGCTGGCTTAAGGTGCTGGCTCAACGACGTCGCGGCGGCGGTGCGCCCTCGTGGAGGGAGTTGTAACTCCCGCCGGGACGCGTTTGCGCCTCCGCGAGCGGTCGTATCCCCCGCCACGACGGGAAACGGGAACATCCAGAACGGGAACGGGGGACGGGAACATCTTCTCCGGGGGCTGACCTGCTCACGAAGGCGCCTCGCACTGCCGGCAAGCGACGTCGCGGCGGCGGTGCGCCCTCGTGGAGGGAGTTGCAACTCCCGCCGGGATGCGTTTGCGCCTCCGCGAGCGGTCGTATCCCCCGCCACGACGTGAACCACGAGCATGCTCGACGGGGACAGGGACGGGGACGGGGACGGGGACGGGGACGGGGACGGGGACGGGGACGGGGACGGGGACGGGGCCGGGACCGGGGACTGCCGGACCGGGGACTGACGTCCTAGTCCCGCCGGGGCAGCCGGACCATGCCCTCCTGGGCCACGCTCGCGAGCAGTGCGCCGTCACGGCTGAAGATGCGCCCAAGCGAGAGACCACGACCGCCGGTGGCGTTCGGGGACTCTTGCGCATAGAGCATCCACTCGTCCACCCGGCCGAAGCGGTGGAACCACATCGCGTGGTCGAGGCTCGCCGCCTTGAGCCCGGGCGTGGACCAGGCCACGCCATGACGGCGGAATATCGGCTCGAGAATCGAATAGTCGCTCGCGTAGGCGAGAGCGGCACGATGCAGGTTGGGGTCATCCGGCAGCCGCCCAGTCGCCTTCAGCCACACGGCCTGATGGGCGACACGCGGTCCGTCCACGGAAAGGAACACAGGGGAGGGCACATGACGCATGTCGAACGGACGGCCGATCGCCCACTGCTTAGCGATCGGATGCCCGACGTCCGCAAGCACCTCCGCGGCGGTGGGTAGATCCTCTGGCTGTGGCAGGCCGGTCGGCATCTCGACCTGGTGTTCGAGGCCGTCGTCGGAGTCCTGGAACGACGCGATCATCGACAGGATCGGCAGGCCCGATTGGTAGGCCTGGATGCGCCGGGTGGAGAACGATCGCCCGTCGTGGATGCGATCGACCGAGAAGGTGATCGGCAGGTCGATATTGCCTGGCCGCAGAAAATAACCGTGCAGTGAGTGAATCACACGTTCTTCCGCGATGGTGCGCTGGGCGGCGACGAGTGACTGCGCGAGCACCTGCCCGCCAAATACCCGGCCAAGAGCCGACCACTGGCTCGTGCCGATGAAGATCTCCTCACTCGTGCGGGCATGAGTATCCGTGAGATCGAGTGCCGAGAGGAGGTCAATGAGCGGGTCGGTCATGGTGTTCTCCCGGGGTCCGGCGGTCATGGGGCAGCGAGAACCCCGGAGCTCCTATAGTTTAGAGACCAGATGAGCCAGACATTTTCCCTTGTTGACTCCCACTCCCTTGGCGACCTGCAGGTCTTCCTCAGCCGTGCCCAGCGTGTGGAGGACGGTTCTGTGCGCCTGATTTCTGGTTCAGGGGTGCTCGCGGTCTATGTTGCAGTGCTCGTGCCGGCTGGCCTGTTGGACGAGAGCGCGACAGTGCTCGGGCTGCGTACCTTCGCCCTGACCGATGTCGACACCTTCGACGTTGTGGTGCCGGTGCGTTCGTTGCTCGAGCGCCTCAATCGGCTGCAGGGCGAGGTTGTTGACGCCGCCGCTGCGGTCTCCGTGAGCTTGCCGATGCAGGTCAACACCGTCACCTGGGCCGCGATCTCGCCGCCACGGGGCGGCTGGAAGGAGCTCGAGTCGGTGGAGGCATCCATGCTCGAATCGGTGGCGAAGGCGGGCATCGATGAGGTGGCCGCCGCGGTGCCGACCGGTACCGGCGAGCAGATTGTTCAGCGAGTACGCTCGGAGGTGTGGGGGCATCCGATTTCCGGGCTCGAATACGTGCCCGCCGGAGCCGCCTTTGCCGGGCTCTCACTCGGATTCTTCGGTGGCCCTGATCCGGTGCGCATCTATGAGACCGGACCGTGGACACGCCTGACCTCCGAGCGCGGTCACGTGTTGGTGAAGCGCCGCGCGTGGAGCCTGCAGCGCTAGTCCGTTACCCCGTTGCGTCTCCGCGAGGGGTCAATCTCGTACCTCGTACCTCGACCACCTCGGCCCGCTCGGCTGGCACGGCGAAACTCGCGCTGTTTTAGTGCGGAACTCGGCGCGGATCCGGTCCTTCAAATCTGTCCTGCACCAATTCTCTGCCGATCAAACCAACTGCGCCACAGCGCGCCCGGCGACCCGCCCCGAGAAGAGGCACCCGCCGAGGAAAGTACCCTCAAGCGACCGGTAGCCGTGCATGCCCCCACCGCCGAATCCGCTCACCTCTCCGGCCGCGTACAGGCCGGGGATCGGCTTGCCGGTCGCTGAGAGGGCGCGGCCCTGAAGATCAGTTTCAATGCCGCCGAGGCTCTTTCGGGTGAGGATGTGCAGTTTCACGGCGATCAGCGGCCCCGCCTTCGGGTCCAGGATGCGGTGGGGCCTCGCCACGCGGATGAGCTTGTCGCCGCGATACCCGCGTGCCTGCCGGATGGCATTGACCTGGGCATCCTTCGAGAAGTCGTTGGCGAGCTCACGGTCGCGACCCTCGATCTCCTGACGCACCCGGGCGGTGTCGATCGGGATGTCCGGACTCAGCTTCTGCATGCCCGCGAGCAGCTCATCCAGGGTATTCGCCACCACGAAGTCGGCGCCCTTCTGTGTGAACGCCTCGACCGGACCCGGTGCCCCAGGCTGAAGTCGCTTGGCGAGCAGGCGATAGTCCTTGTTCGTCAGGTCGGGGTTCTGCTCGCTGCCGGAGAGGGCGAACTCCTTCTCGATGATCTTCTGCGTGAGCACGAACCAGCTGTGGTCGTACCCGGTCGCGACGATGTGCTCGAGCGTTCCGAGGGTGTCAAACCCGGGGAACAGTGGCACCGGCAGACGGTGGCCCATGGCATCCAGCCAGATTGACGATGGTCCGGGAAGGATGCGGATGCCGTGCCGCGCCCACACTTGCGCGTAGTTTTCGATGCCCTCGACGTAATGCCACATGCGGTCTCCGTTGATGAGGTGCGCGCCGGCCCGCTCGCTGATGCCGAGCATGCGGCCGTCGACGTGGGCCGGTACCCCCGAGAGCATCGTCTTCGGCGGCGTTCCCAGGCGGGCTGGCCACTGCTCGCGCACGAGGTCGTGATTGCCGCCGATGCCGCCGCTTGTCACGATCACGGCGCTGGCGTGGAGCTCGAATTCGCCGACGCTATCGCGGCTGGAGGGAGCACCGCGTTCGGCGGCATCCGGGGTGAGAATGGCGCCGCGCGCGCCAACCACAGCGCCGCCCTGGACGATGAGCTCGTCGACCCGGTGACGGAACTTCAGCGTCACGAGGCCGCTCTCGACTCCCCGGCGTACCCGGCGCACGAACGGAGCGAGCACTCCGGGGCCGGTGCCCCAGGCGATATGGAATCGGGGCACGGAATTGCCGTGCTCGAGGGCGGTGTAGCCCCCGCGCTCCGCCCAGCCGACCACGGGGAAGAATCGCACGCCCTGGTCGTGCAGCCAGGATCGTTTCTCTCCGGCGGCGAAGTCGAGGTAGGCCTCGGCCCACTTCTTCGGCCAGGCGTCTTCGCCGCGGTCAAATCCGGCCGAAGCGAACCAGTCTTGACGCGCGAGCTCGACCGAGTCGTGCACGCCGAGGCGTCGTTGCTCGGGAGAATCGATCAGGAAGATACCGCCGAAGGACCACCAGGCCTGGCCTCCGAAGCTCGCCTTCGGCTCCTGCTCGAGGATCGTGACCTCCTTGCCGGCATCCACGAGCTCGGCAGCAGCCACGAGCCCGGCGAGTCCGGCTCCCACGATCAGCACGTCAGTGGCGGTCGAGTCGAGCATCCGGTGGCTCCTTCGTCACGGTAGGCGGTGATGTCACGCTACCCCGTGTGGGGCATCACGAAGTGTGCAGCTCCCAGGCGGAGGTGACCGCGTCCACCCAGAGGTGGAGAACGGCTCGCCCACGCCACTCGATCACCGGGGGCGTATGAACCCTGGGAAAGTCGCGGGCGTGGCGACGACCCCGAGTGGATGCTGGCGCTCGCCGTGCTGACCGCCGAGTAGTCCACCCCGGTGGCGACTGTCGCGACGACGATGCCCCGAGCCCGAGGGAGGGAATTGCCGAGGCCGGCGCCACGCTTATGGGCGGAGCCCCGCCCAGGCCATCGCTTCAAGAATTTGGCCGGTAGCTGCGGAATGACCGCTGTGCGGCGTCGAGTTGATCAGCCCGAAGGTGGCGTGCGCCTTCACATGCAGCCCAGCGGCCTCGGCGCCGGGGTCGAGTCGAGCGAGCACGCTGACCCAGAGGCTGACATAGCTGCGTTGCAGGGTGCGCACCCGGTGCTGATCGGGGAAGCCGAGACTCTCCAGGTCGCGATCCTGCACTCGGATGACATCGGCGTTCGCGAGGGCGAAGGCGACATGGAAGGAGATGAGGGCGCGGAGGGTGGCCGGGGCGTCCTCTGCTTTGTCGATCACGCGTGCACCCCCGTCGAAGAGTCCTTGGCTCACGTCGATGAGGAGGGCCGCAAGCACGGACTGCTTGCCCGGGAAATGCCGGTAAACGGCCGGTCCGCTGACGCCGGCGGCGGAGCCGAGATCTTCCATGGAGACCCGGTCGAAGCCGCGTTCGGCGAAGAGACGGGCCGCGGCATCGAGCAGTGCCCGGCGGCGGTCGGCCTTGGCGCGTGCCCGTGGAGTCTCTCGAGGATCGATGGCTAGTGACATCCGACCCCTCCGATCGTGTCGATTCACACCCTACTGTAGACAATCCAGTTAGCCGTGACTAACGTCAATGGGTGAGCGATCATTCACCGAGCCGTCGACGGAGACATTATGGATTGTTACCTCATGGACGACCAACGGCGAACGGGCGACCAAGTGCAGCTCATGGTGGATTTGTGGAACCAGGGATTCTCGGACTGATGGACGGCGTAAAGATGGACGGGATGCAGCGGGACATCCTGCAGCGCGGTCTCTGGTTCGAGGAGTTCGAAGTCGGTGTGCGCTATCTTCATCGGCCGGGCCGCACCGTCACTGAGGCGGACAACGTGTTATTCACGACCCTCACGATGAACACACAGGCGCTGCATCTCGACGCGGCGTTCGCCGCCACCCAGCCGTTCGGACAGCGGCTCGTCAACTCGATGTTCACACTCTCGACCCTGGTGGGAAGCTCCGTCGCACAACTCACCCAGGGAACGCTGGTGGCGAATCTCGGGTTCAGCGAGATCACCTTCCCGGCGCCGCTCTTCCTCGGCGACACCCTTTACTCGTCGAGCATCGTCGAAGAGATGCGGCTATCGCTATCGCGACCGGGCCAGGGAATTGTGGTGCTTCGTCACGTCGGCCGCAACCAGGATGACGTGATCGTCGCGACCGCTCTGCGCTCGACGCTCGTCTGGTGCGAGAAGGCCGATCGGTGAGATTCGACCTCGGCCCGGCCCTGTTGTTCTGCCCCGCAGACCGTCCCGATCGCTTCGCTAAAGTAGCGGAGCGAGCGGATGCCGTCATCCTCGATCTCGAGGATGCCGTAGCGCCGCACGAGAAAGCCGCTGCCCGCGAAGCGCTGGTCGCCAGCCGTCTCGACCCGGCCTCCACGATTGTGCGCGTGAACGCGGTGCACTCGGGATGGTTCGCCGACGATCTCGCGGCGCTCGCGCGCACCGACTATCGCCGGGTCATGCTCGCGAAGACCGAAAGCGCCGAGCAGGTTTCCCTCCTCGACGGATGGGACGTGATCGCACTCTGCGAGACGGCGGCAGGAATCGCAGAAGTGGCATCGATCGCAGCCGAGTCGTCAGTGGTCGCGGTGATGTGGGGGGCCGAGGACCTGGTCGCGTCCCTCGGCGGCACCTCGAGCCGGCAGGAAGACGGCAGCTATCGCGCGATCGCATCGTATGCCCGCTCGAGCATGCTTCTCGCGGCGGGTACGGCGGGGAAAGCCGCGATCGATTCGGTGTATCTCAACATCCCGGACCTCAACGGACTCGCGCTCGAGGCGAGGGATGCCCGGGCCAGCGGATTTGCGGCGACCGCATGCATTCACCCGACTCAGGTGGGGGTGATCCGGGATGCCTATCGCCCGACGCAGGAGGAGGTTGCCTTCGCGACCGCGCTGCTCGCGGCCGCGGAGGGGGAGCGCGGGGTGTTCCGCTTCGAGGGGCGAATGGTGGACGAGCCAGTCCTCCGGCACGCGCGCTCGATCCTGCGGTGGGCGGAACGCGGTTGACCATGCAGCAAATGGTCAGCCGTGCGCCAATTCATCCGGCCGCAGGGCTGACAAACCGCAGCACGGTCGCCGCCTGAAGTCAGCGGCCGAAGGAGCCGGCTGCCGGGCAATCGAAGGGATCGCCGCCGGCTGACAGACCAACCCGATTGAGGTAGCGCACCACGATCGCGTACGACGCTCGCAGGGAGGTCTCCGTGTACACGATCCCGTGCGCGTCGCAATACTCGCGGGCGATCTCTCGTGCCTTCTTCAGGTGCGGCCGGGGCATGTTGGGGAAAAGGTGGTGCTCGACCTGATGGTTGAGTCCGCCCATGAAGGTGTCCATCATCCAATTGCCGCGGATGTTTCGCGACGTCAGCACCTGGCGTCGCAGGAAGTCGACCTTCGAATCATGCGGGAGCACGGGCATTCCCTTGTGGTTCGGGGCAAACGAGGCGCCCATGTAGACGCCGAAGACGGCGAGCTGCACACCGATGAACGCGCACGCCAGGCCGGGAGACATCAGGAGGAAGATCGCGACCACATAGAGCACGATTCGGGGTACAAGCATCGCGATCTCGAGCCAGCGCCGATCAACCTTTGCCCGTCCGAACACGGTGCGGAATCCCGCGATGTGCAGGTTAAGACCTTCGAAAATGAGGATCGGGAAGAACAGGTAGCCCTGCCGCTTGGTGAACCAGGCATAGAGGCCGCCCGCCTTGGCCGCATCCTCGGGCACGAACGAGACGAAGTCCCGCTCGATGTCCGGGTCTTTACCGGTGACGTTAGGGTTCGCGTGGTGCCGACTGTGCTTCGTCATCCACCAGGAATAGCTGATCCCCACGAAGAGGTTCGCGATTGTACGACCGGCAAGGTCGTTGGCCCGGCCCGACTCGAAGACCTGGCGGTGGGATGCCTCATGGGCGAGGAAGGCGAATTGGGTAAAGGTCACCCCGAGAACGGCGGCGAGAAGCAGTTGAAACCAGGAATCTCCGAGCAGCACCATGCCAGCGACCGTTGCGCCGAGTACGCCGAGCAACGCGGCGAACATGCCGTAGTAGAAGCCGCGGCTGCGTCGAAGCAGACCAGCATCGCGAACGGTGCGGAGGAGTGCTGAGTATTCGGTCGTGGGGTTCGACCGGTCGCCTCGTGGTTTCGTCTTGGTGAAAGTGACGACGGGAGGCGTGATGATGGACATGAGTAGCCTTGCTGTAAAGAACCGGTGGAGTGGGAGACCGGGGCGCAGGCAACCTGCCTCCACGGTATGTGGTTCTTCGGTGCCGAGAGCCGTTCGGACGGGATGCTCCGGGCCTACTCGCAGAGCAATCTCAGGATCGCGTCGTCACGCGTCGAACGTGTTTACCATCGCGTGCGCGGCCCGGTCGAGGTAGTCCCAGAGCGTTGCATCGTCGAGTGCGGATAGTTCGAGGCTGTCGACCGCGGCACGCATGTGGAGCAGCCAACGGTCGCGGGCATCCGGATTCACTGAGAACGGCAGGTGGCGCGCGCGCAGCCGAGGGTGACCGCGCTGCTCCGAATAGGTGCCAGGGCCGCCCCAATATTGCTCAAGAAAGCCCGTGAGCCGCTGGATTGCCCCCTCAAGATCCGGCTGCTCCGGGTACATCGGCAGCAGCACCTCATCGGTGCGGATGCCGTCGTAGAACGCCCGCACGAGCCTCTCAAACGTGGGACGCCCGCCGATCTTCTCGTAGAAGCTGCCGAGGGCGGCCTCGCCGTGCTCACTCACGCGGAGCGTTACCGGGTTCACCTGTCCGCCGGGGAGCTCGCCGCTCACAGCCGTGACTTTCTCGGTGGTTTCGGATCCGCGGTCGTGGCAATCGGGTTTGGCTCCGTGCGTGGGGGACGTGCTCCCTTGATGCTCTCCGCTCCCTCGAAGCCGCTCAGCACGATGCTGTTGAGAGCCGGAAGCCTGATGCCCATGGCATCGAGAGCGGTCTTGAGCCGTGCCCGCAGATCCCGTGCCACGTCATCCTTCACGCCCGCCCTGGTCTTCATGACCAGGCGTATCACAATCGCCTCGGCGGAAATCGACTCGATGCCCCAGATCTCGGGCTTCTCGAGGATGCGGCTGCGCCACTTGGGGTCGGCGGCCATCTCCGTGCCGATCGTGAGCATCCGCTCCTGAACCGCTGCGACGTCCGCGTCGTAGGGAACGGCGAGGTCGATGATGACTCGCGACCAGCCCTGCGACATGTTGCCGACCCGGATGATCTCGCCGTTGCGCACGAACCAGACGGTGCCGTTCACGTCGCGGATCTGCGTGATGCGGATGCCGACCGCCTCGACGACACCGGTGGCGGGCCCGAGGTCAACGACGTCGCCGACCCCGAGCTGGTCCTCCGCGACCATAAAAAGACCGTTGAGCACGTCTTTTACGATGTTTTGGGCACCGAAACCCAGGCCGGCACCGAGCGCTGCGGTGATGAGGGCAAAGGATCCGAGGATTTTGTCGTTGATGGTGGTGATGATCGAGAGCACGGCCACGACCACGAGCACGACGGCCACGATGTTGTTGAGAACGCTGCCGAGGGTGCGAGTTCGCTGTACTACCCGCACGGCGCTGAGTGGAGACGTAATCAGGGCCTGCGTGTCCTGCACGTGCTGGCGCTTCTTCACCCCGGTCACAATGCGATTGACCACCCGATCGATCACGATTCGCAGTGCGATGCGCAACGCGACGGCGACAACGATGATCAGGATCACCTGCACGAATGTCATCTCGTAGATGTGGCTGACGGCCGCCCAGAAGGCGGTCCATCCATCGATCGCTACCGCAGTCATCATGGTGCCCGAGTTTACCGCGGGCGTTTGTGCGCTCCCGTCGGGGGACTGTCAGGCGTCCCGGCGCTTGAGGAGCACGCCCGCGATGATCCCGAAGAGCGACACCCAGGCCGCGAGCACGAGTAAGCCCAGGCCAGCGTCGAGAATGACGACGTCCTTGATCTGAGGGAGGGGGCCGATCGCGTAGGTCGACATCCGCTGTCCCGCGGTGCTGGGAAGGAACTCGAGGATGTTCTGAGCCCACGGCGACCGGGTGATGCTGACGAAGATCTGCATGATGATCGGCGCGACGAAGGGCAGGCCGATCGCCGCGGAGATCCCGCCTGCGCTGTTGCGGATGATGGTGCTGAGGAAGAGCGCCATCAGGCCGACCAGCGTCATGAAACCGGCGGCGCCGAGGACAGCGAGCGACACGCGACCGTCTCCAAAATCGAGATTCATGCCCTTGGCATTCAGGAGCGGAGCAGCGATCAGAGCGCTACCTGCAAGTGTGACGAGGGAAATGACGAAGGTCGAAACACCGAACACGACGGCCTTGGCGAGCAACGCTGGCAACCGCTTCGGAACCGCCGCAAAAGTGGAGCGGATCATGCCAGTACCGTACTCGCCGGTGATGACGAGAGCACCGAGCACAGCGATGACGAGCTGGCTGAAAGCGGTTCCGATCGTTGCTTACTGCGCCCAGAATTCCTGATTGAGGACTGGCGTCCCGTCTTTCGGGGCCGGGACCACGGAGGACAGCAGGAAGGCGAGCCCGAGGTTAATGATCAGAATGATGCCGTAGCACCACACCGTGGAGCGCAGCGAGGTGAGCTTGATCCACTCCGAGAGCAGCAGCCCCCGGAAGCTGAGCCCTGAGCCGTGGGCTATGTACGTTGTCGTGGTGGTCATCGGGCAATCCCTCCGGCGTGATATTCGACTTCGTCCTTGGTCAGGGCGAGGTAGGCGTCTTCGAGCGAACCGGCCTGTGGAGCGAGCTCGTGGAGCACCACACCGTTGCGCGCTGCGAGCTCACCGATCTGCGGCGCGGTCAGTCCCGTCACCTGCAGAAGGTGGGGCTGGTCATGGGCAACTACGACGTCCGGGGCGGCGAGCAGCGCGGCGAATCGCTCGGCATCCGGTGTGCGAACCTGCACGGCGTTACCGGTCGCGAGAGCCACGATGTCGCGGACCGGTGCATCCGCAATGATCCGACCCCGCCCGAGCACGATGATGTGATCGGCGGTCTGCGCCATTTCGCTCATAAGGTGTGAGGAGAGAAAGATCGTGCGGCCCTCTGAGGCGAGGAAGCGCGTGAGATTACGCACCCAGATCACACCCTCGGGGTCGAGCCCGTTGACCGGCTCATCGAGGATCAGCGTGGCCGGGCCCCCGAGAAGGGCTGCGGCGATTCCGAGCCGCTGCCCCATTCCAAGCGAGAAGCCGCCGACGCGCTTTCGGGCCACGGAATCGAGGCCGGTGAGTCCGATCACCTCATCGACGCGGGCACGGCCGATGTTGTGGGTAGCAGCGAGTGCGCGCAAGTGGTTGATGGCCGAGCGACCGGTGTGCACCGCTTTGGCGTCGAGCAGCACGCCGACTTCGCGCAGTGGTGCTTTGAGGTCGCTGTACTGCTTACCGTTGACCGTCACCGCCCCATTCGACGGCCGGTCGAGTGCGACCACGAGCCGCATTGTCGTCGACTTCCCCGCCCCGTTGGGACCGAGGAAGCCGGTGACCATGCCCGGTTTCACCGAGAAGGTCACGCTGTCGACGGCGGTCTTCGCGCCATAGTGTTTGGTCAGGGCGGTTGCTTCGATCACGAAATCATCCTCATGTATTCGAGCCTAGCCGGGGCTTCCTCCGGGCGAATCATCCGCCCGGAGGATATTCCGGTGAGCGCCCGTGAGTCAGGGCCGCGATGGTCATTCCGGGAGGGCGTGTCCTCCCAGAATGACCTCACTCACTCTGATTGTCGTGCGCGGCTGCGCGGCTACGAGTCTTTCGACTGCACGGCCAGCGCGCGCTCGACTCCCGCGAGATTCTCGGTGACGAGACGGCGAAGTGCCGGGATGTTCGGGTTGACAGCGAGCCAAGCCTTCGTCGCGCTGACGAGCGCATTGGATGCCAGCGGCGAGGGGTACAGGCCGAGGATGATGTACTCCGCGATCTTGTACGACCGGGTGGCCCAGATGTCACCAATCGCCGCGAAATACGGCGCGACCAGGGACTCGAGAACGCTCGGGTCGTTCACGTGCAGGTAGCCGACGGTCACGTTGTGCACGATCGAGTTCGGCAGGGCATCGCTGTCCACGAGCGAGTCAAATGCTCTGCGCTTGCCTTCGGCGGTCGGGATGGAGGCCGATGCCCGCGCCGCCGCCTGCTGGCCGTTCGAAGTGTTGTCGGCCGCGAGGGCGGCGTCGATCTCGGGCTGGCCGGCTACGCCGGTGAGCACGAGTCCCTCCAAAATCTCCCAGCCGAGGTCGGTGTCGATCTCCAGTCCCTCGAGCGGGGCCGAGCCGTCGCGAAGCCCGGTGAGCGTCGCCGCATGCTTGGTCGTCGAGGCGTACGCCGCGAAGAACTTGACGAACTGGAATTGGGCGTCAGAGCCGGGGGTGGCCCCCGTCGCAAGCGTCCAGAGGGTGTCGCCGATGAGTGTGAGGGTCTCGGTGCGGCGCTCCGGGGCCACATATTGCTTCGCCACGAGGCCGAGCTGGCCGAGTGTGGTTCGGATGGTGGTTGACTCGGTCTCGCTGGCGATGTTGCCAAGCACGAGGCGCACGTAGTCGCTCGCGGGGCTTTCGCCGTCGCGGGTGGCATCCCATGCCGCGCCCCACACAATGGCGCGAGCAAGCGGGTTCTCGATGTGCGCGAGGTGATCGATCGCCACGGCGAGCGAGTCGGGGTCAAGACGGATCTTCGCGTATGCAAGGTCATCGTCGTTGAGCAGCACCAGCGCTGGCTTGGTCGTGCCGACGAGCTCAGCGACCTCGGTGCGCACACCATCCACATCGAGCTCCACTTGGTGGGTGCGCACGAGCGCGCCATCGAACAGGTCATACAGGCCGACCGCCAGTCGGTGCGGGCGGATGGTCGGATAGTCGGCTGCCGCCGTCTGGACGATGGCGAACGAGGTGATGACTCCGGTGGAACTCGTTTCTATTTCCGGTGTCAGGGTGTTGACACCAGCGGTTTCGAGCCAGAGCGCTGACCATCCGCTGAGGTCCCGGCCGCTCGTGATCTGAAGCTCTGCGAGCAGGTCGCTGAGCTCGGTGTTGCCGTATTCATGTTTCGCGAAGTAGGCGGCGACGCCGGCGAAGAAGGCGTCGATTCCCACCCACGCAACGAGCTGCTTGAGCACCGATCCGCCCTTGGCGTAGGTGATGCCGTCGAAGTTCACCTGCACGGCCTCGAGATCCTCGATTGTCGCGACCACGGGATGGGTCGAGGGCAGCTGGTCCTGGCGGTAGGCCCAGCTCTTCTCCATGGCCTGGAACGTGGTCCAGGCTTCGGTCCACTCCGTGGCCTCGGCCGTCGCGATAGTGGACGCCCATTCGGCGAAGGACTCGTTCAGCCAGAGGTCGTTCCACCATTTCATGGTGACGAGGTCGCCGAACCACATGTGGGCAAGTTCGTGCAGGATCGTGACGACGCGGCGCTCTTTGATCGCGTCGGTCACCTTTGACCGGAACACATACGACTCGGTGAACGTCACGGCGCCTGCGTTCTCCATCGCGCCCGCATTGAACTCCGGTACGAACAGCTGGTCATACTTGGCGAAGGGGTAGGGGTAGTCGAACTTCTCCTCGTAATACGCGAAACCCTGGCGCGTCTTCTCGAAGATGTAGTCGGCGTCGAGGTATTGGCTGAGCGACTTGCGGGAGAACAGTCCAAGAGGGATGACGCGGCCGCTGCGACTGGTCAAGGCGGACCGCACGACCTCGTACGGACCGGCGACGAGTGCCGTCACATAGGAAGACAGGATCGGGGTTGGCTCGAACTCCCAGGTGGCGGACTCGCCGGTAATCACGGGTTCCGGAGTGGGCGAGTTACTGATCAGCTGCCAGGCCGCGGGGGCGGTGACCGTGAATCCGAACGTGGCTTTGAGGTCGGGTTGCTCGAACACCGCGAATACCCGGCGGGAATCCGGAACCTCAAATTGCGTGTACAGGTACACCTCATTGTCGACCGGGTCGACGAAACGGTGCAGGCCCTCTCCGGTATTGGTGTACTCGGCGTCGGCGACAACGGTGAGCAGGTTGTGCGCCGCAAGGCCATCCAGCTGGATGCGGATGCCATCATTCACGGCTGTGACATCAAGATCCGCGCCGTTCAGCGTCGCGGAATGCACGGTGCGGGTGATTGCATCGATGAAGGTGGAGGATCCCGGTGTCGCATCAAACGTGACGACCGTTGTGCTGCGGAAGATCTCCGGCCCGGTTGTCAGGTCGAGGGTCACGTCATAGTGATCGACCGAAACGAGCGACTTGCGCTCCTGGGCTTCGACGCGGGTGAGGTTCTCTCCAGGCAACTGCGGCTCCTTCGCTCAATGGATCGTGTCCAAGAAAGGAGTCTAGTTGGGCCGATCAGGGCGTCAGCTGGACTTCCCGAATCGGGAACACCACCGAGCTATCGGCGGCGCAGTCCGCAATAGCGAGGGCAAGAAGTTCGCGAAGCCGGTGATTCGAGTCCTGCACGCACGCATCCGCAATGCCCACGACTGCCGTGCGGATGATCGCCTCGCTCATGAGCGGAATCGACCGCGGGGAGAGTGCGCCAGCCAACTGCAGGAACTCGCCAGCCCAGGTACTTGCACCGGGGGTGTCGTCCAGCGCGCTGCGCACCATCGCCCGACTCGGGCTCGACTCGCTCTCACCCCAGCTCGCGAGCAATTCATCGCAGCGAAGCAGTCCAGCGGCGAGAGCGCGCTGGCGTCCTTCGCTCGCGATTGGCAGGGCGGCGCTGGCAGCACGAGCAGCCAGCCGGATGGCGGTGATCGTGCCATCGCCGGTGAGCCCGATGACGGACGGGATCATCGTGACCAGCTGGCCTCGCGCGGCATCCGAGGTGCAGTCGTTGACCATTCGGGCCAGGGAGGCGAGCGACGGATCCGTGCAGGAGGGATGATCGCTCCACATTTCCCCCGCCAGATACGACGCGTACTCCATGAAGCAGGCACCGCGCCGCGGGTTGCGGTGCTTGCCCCGAGACAGGATCGGAAGCAGGGTTGGTGTTGTGCGCATGAGGGCCTCCGACGACCGGCGCGCTCTTCAACGGTGCGCCCTGGCTTTCCAGTGTGCGCCTTCCCGGCCGGTGAATCCAGACCCAGATTGGAATACCCTCGCCAAGTACTCGGTTGCCCGAAACATGACCGAAACCCGCGTGACCCCGACCCCCGTCGACTTCTGGTTCGACCCCTCCTGTCCCTGGGCTTGGATGACCAGCCGCTGGCTCGACGAAGTGGCCACGCTGCGCGATCTCGAGGTGAGTTGGCACGTGATGAGCCTCGCTGTGCTCAACGAAAATGTGACGGAACTTTCGGAGGGCTACCGCGTCTTCCTCCCGCGGGCGCTCCGCTACACGCACCTCGTCGCGGCCGTCGCTGAGATGCACGGCCAGACCGCGGTCAAACCGCTATACGACGCGCTCGGAACGCGCATTCATCCCGGGGAGCGCGAGGACGTCGATGCGATCATCGCCGAGTCCCTCGCCGAGGTCGGACTCCCCGCTTCGCTCGCGGCCTTCGCCGACTCTGATCAATACGACCCGCAGATGCGCGCGTCTCACTTCGACGGAATCGAGCGAGTCGGGCAGGATGTCGGCACCCCGGTGATCGCGATCGGTGATTACGCCTTCTTCGGTCCGGTCATCTCGCCCGCACCGAAAGGCGAACAGGCGGCTGCTCTCTGGGACGGTGTCGTCGCACTCGCGAGTTACGACGGCTTCTTCGAACTCAAGCGATCGCGAACGCGCGGCCCCATCTTCGACTAGCAACTCTGCACTCCGCACCGCTGTCTCCGCACTGCTGTCTCCGCACCCGGGAGTGACACACGCACCCGAAGGTGCGGGCGCACGTGTCACTCGTGAGCGCGGAGGATCTAACCGCACGGCTGTTCTCCGCACCGGCGCCACCCTTGCCGCTCGACGCTTCGCACCGGTGCCACCCGTGCCGCTCGGCTCTCCGCACCGCTGTCTCCGCGCCCGGGAGTGACACGCGCACCCGAAGGTGCGGGCGCACGTGTCACTCGTGAGCGCGTAAGGGGGCGGCAACCGTAGTGTTGCCCTATGGCCAGCACGGTTTTCGAACGTTCAACACCCGACGCCCGCATCATCACCGAGGCCCTGGCGGATGCCCGGCTCGCGCCGTTCTGGCTCGACGACATCGGCCCTCGGCCACGTAACCCGCGGCACTCCGGCACCGTGCACTATGACCTCGCCGTGGTGGGTGCCGGCTACACCGGGCTCTGGACCGCGCTGCAGGCGATCGAGCGTGATCCCGGCGCGCGGGTGATCGTGCTCGAGGCGAAGACAATCGGCTGGGCTGCTTCCGGGCGAAACGGTGGATTCTGCGAGGCATCCCTCACCCACGGCGAGGCCAACGGGCTCGCTCGCTTTCCCCGGGAGCTCGAACAGCTCGACCGGCTCGGTGCGGAAAACCTCGACGAGATAGCGGCAACCGTCGCGCGTCTCGGGCTGGACTGCGACTTCGAGCGCACCGGGTCACTCGCAGTCGCGACCGAGCGTTACCAGCTGCCTGAGCTCGGCGCCGCCCACGACGGCGAGGGCGAGCTGTATTACGACGCCGAGGGTATCCGCTCGCTGGTCAATTCGCCCACCTACCAAGGGGGGCTCTGGAGCAAGCGCGCGACGGCCCTCGTGCACCCGGCAAAGCTTGCCGCAGAACTCGCGCGCGCCTGTATCGAAGCAGGCGTCGACATCCGCGAGAACTCGCCGGTGACGGGCATCGACAGCGAGTTGCCGACGGGTGCGGTGACGCTGACCACCGACGGGGGCTTCGTGAGTGCCGAGAAGGTTGCCCTCGCTACCAACGTGTTCCCGTCCCTGCTCAAGCGTTACCGCCTTCACACCGTGCCGGTCTATGACTACGTGCTCATGACCGAGCCATTGACGGATGCCCAACTCGCCTCCATCGGCTGGGAAGGTCGGCAGGGCGTCGCCGACCTTGCCAATCAGTTTCACTACTATCGCCTCAGTGCCGACAACCGCATCCTGTGGGGTGGTTACGACGCGATCTATCACTACGGCGGACGCATCCGCCCGTCGTACGACGACCGGCCGCAGTCTTTTCACCGGCTCGCAAGCCACTTCTTCACGACGTTCCCGCAACTCGAAGGCGTGAAGTTCAGCCATCGCTGGGCGGGCGTCATCGACACGAGCACCCGGTTCTGCGCTTTCTTCGGCCTCGCTCGCCGGGGCCGGGTCGCGTACGCCGCTGGCTTCACTGGGCTCGGCGTCGGCGCGAGCCGGTTCGCCGCCAACGTAATGCTCGACTATCTCTCGGGTGAGCCAACTGAGCGCACTGAGCTTGAGATGGTTCGCTCGACGCCGCTGCCCTTTCCGCCCGAGCCGGCGACTTACGCCGGGGTGCAGGCCACCAAGTGGGCGCTCGACCGGGCCGACCATAACGACGGGCGCCGCAACCTGCTCCTGAAGACGCTGGATGCCGCGGGGCTCGGCTTCGATTCCTGAGCCGCTGACCGACCCGCTCACTGACCCGCTGACTGTCGGCGGTGCGCAGTAGCGTATGGACATGAACCAACAGGACCTCTTCCTCATGTCTGATGCCGCCCTGCGAGAAGTCATCGACATGGTTGACCTCGACCAGCTCTCCCTTGCCGCTCCGGCGGACTGGTCGCGCAAGCCAGACCCGACCCTTCGCGACATCCTCGCCTATCACGCGTTCGACGAGGCCTGGGTTCCAGACGTGCTGGCCGGCCGCACCGCGGAGGAGGTCGGTACCCGTCACGACGGCGAACTTCTCGGCGACGATCCGATCGGTAACTACGACGACATCAACGATGCGGCCACCGAGGCCGTTGCCGGTGATCTCGACCTCGACCGCGTCGTGCACCTGAGCTACGGCGATTTCCCGATCGGCGACTACCTCGTGCACACCAGCACGTACCGCGCTTTTCAGGCATGGTCGATCGCGAAGTTTATCGGCCTCGATTACTCGCTTCCGGATCCGCTCGTCGATGGCCTCTGGGAGGTGCTCGGCCCGCAGATCGACAGCTTTCGGGCGATGGGTGTCTTTCCCCCAGAGATCACGGTTCCCGAGGACGCGGACGCCGAAACACGACTGCTCGCGCGGGTCGGATATTGGGTTCCGTGATGACCGAAGCCTCAGCCCCAGCCGAAGCCCCAGCCGCAGCCGCAGCGCCGGAAGCCCCGGCCGCGATCGCGGCGCTCGACCTGATCATCGTGCGCGAGCCGGTCGTAGCAGACCAAGTGGTTGATGGTGCTCCGGCTACGGGCTTCACCACAGTGACGACATTCGGCGAGCTAGAGGTCGGAGTGTGGGAGATGACCGTCGGCGCAATGCAGGATGTCGAGAGTGACGAGTTCTTCGTTGTGATCGCCGGACGCGCAACGGTCACGTTCGACGCCGATGACCGCGTCATGAATCTCTCCGTCGGATCGGTGGCCCGCCTCGCCGCTGGCGAGCACACGGTGTGGACGGTGACAGAGACGATTCGCAAGGTCTACATCGCCCCTGTGCCTATCGACGCTGTGCATATCGCCCCTGTGCTCATCGACGCTGCGCAGATCGGCGCTGTGCGTATCGCCTAAATTGGGAAGCATGCGCATCCACATCGCCACCGACCATGCCGGGCTCGAATTCAGCGAGGATCTCCAACAGCACCTGCGCGCCGCCGGTCACGAGGTCGTGAATCATGGCCCGACGGTCTATGACGCGGTGGACGACTACCCGAGCTTCTGCATCAATGCGGCGCGCGGAACCGTCGCGGACCAGAATGCCGGGGTTCAGGCCCTCGGAATCGTCTTCGGGGGCTCAGGCAACGGCGAGCAGATCGCCGCCAATAAGGTGCTCGGTGCGCGGGCAGCGCTGGTCTGGAACGTGTCGACAGCCCTGTTGGCCCGCCAGCACAACGATGCGAATCTCATCGCGATCGGCGCACGGCAGCACAGCGTCGAGGAGGCAAAGCTCTTCATCGACACCTTTATCGCGGAACCGTTCTCGGGTGAAGAGCGTCACGCCCGCCGCATCGCGCAGCTCGCGGAATACGAAGCAACCGGGCTGATCGCCAGCCGCGAGATCGACTAACCGTGCCAGAGGGCCATTCCGTCCACCGCATCGCTCGCCAGTTCGCCCGGCATTTCGTGGGAAAACAGACGGCCGTCTCGTCTCCGCAGGGCCGTTTCGCCGAGGGGGCGACCCTCCTCGACGGGCGCACGATGATCGATGCCTGCGCCGTCGGCAAACAGATGTTCCTCGAATTCGACAATCACCTGTGGCTTCGGGTGCATCTTGGTCTCTACGGAGCCTGGGATTTCGCTGGCGACTTCACGGCGGATGCCGCCGTCATCTCTGCACGGGGACGCCCGGGGCAGACTGCAGAGCGCGGCCTGATCCTCGATCAGGACGCCGCCGTGGACTCCCTGTCGAGCATCGGTGCTCCCCGACGGCGCCGGCTACGAATGTCGGAGCAGGAAGAGCTGAAAGACACGGAGTTCAGTTTCCCAGCCGCGCCCGTCGGTGCCGTTCGCGTGCGACTGCTCACCAGTGACACCGTTGCTGACCTGCGCGGCCCCACCGCTTGCGAGGTGCAGACCCCCGAGCAGGTGGACGCCTCGGTCGCGAAGCTCGGTCCTGATCCGCTGGTGGACGACCAAGCGCTCGGCGAGGAACGTTTCGTGAGCGTCATCCGCAAGAAGCCGACGCCGATCGGCCTGCTGCTGATGGATCAGTCGGTCGTCAGCGGTATCGGTAACGTTTATCGGGCTGAGCTGCTCTTTCGCGCCAGACTCGATCCGCACACGCCCGGCAAACTCGTGCCGGAGGAAGCAGTGCGCGCCCTGTGGCAGGACTGGTGCACCCTTCTCGCCATCGGCGTGAGGACCGGCCAGATGCTCACCATCGACGGGCCGACTTCGGCCAGCGGCCGCAGGGCTCTCGTCCGCAGCAAAGACCGGTACTGGGTCTATCACCGCGCCGGCTTGCCCTGCCGGGTCTGCGGCACCAATATTCTGCTTGAAGAGTTCGGTGGGCGAAAGCTCTACTGGTGCCCGATCGACCAGGGCTGATTCAGAGAAGGACAGCGATATGCCCGTGTTCTCCAGCATCCATCACATCGCTCTCACCGTGAGTGACCTCGAGGTGAGCGTGCCGTTCTACGAAACGCTGTGGGGGAGCGCGTCCGTCGCCACCCTCACCGGCGAATCGTTCGTACGACGCATCTTTCGCCCGACACCCGGACTCACCGTCGGTCTCACCCAGCATGAGACTCAGCCATCCGGGCCGTTCGATCCCACCCGGCTTGGTCTCGATCACGTGGGGTTCGCCTGCGTCGATCGGGAGGCGATCGTCGAGTGGGCGGAGCACCTCGATGCTGTCGGAATCGCCCATAGCGAGATTGTCGACACCGACTACGGCACTGCGTTGAGCGTCAAGGATCCCGACAACATCGCCCTTGAGTTCTACGTGAGTGCGCGGCCGGCCGGCGTCTGACAGCGGCTGCAGCACAATGGTCGAATGAAATACACGCCGCACTTCGTGACCGACGACGCTGATGAGGTGAAGCGGCTCATCCGCGAGAACCCGTGGGCGACGATCGTTTCCGCCACCTCGAACGGCATCGTCGCCTCGCACTATCCCGTGCTGCTTGAGCACGACGCCGAGGGCATCAGCATCGTGGGTCACGTCGGACGCCCCGACGAGCGCCTGCACGAACTGGGGCGGCACGAGATCCTCGTGATCATCCAGGGGCCGCACGGCTACGTCTCGCCAGGCTGGTACGAGACCGATGACTTCGTACCGACCTGGAACCACGTGACGGCACATCTTTACGGCACCCCTGAACTGCTGTCAGACGAGGAGAACTTCTCCGTACTCGAGCGGCTCGTCGACCATTTCGAGAAGTGGATGCCGCAGCCCATGACGCTGCAGATCGACGAGCCAGCCGCCCGACACATCGCCACCGGCACCGTCGGCCTCCGGCTGCGCGTCACCCGGTTTGATGCAAGGCTCAAGTTGAGTCAGAACAAGGAGCCTGCCGTCGTCGAGAGCATCGTGCGGCACCTCGAGGGCGATGGAGCACATTCCAGCGCAGCTCTCGCCAAGGAGATGCGACGCGCAAATTCGGTCTGCCCATGACGGCGCTGGTGCTCTGCAACGGTCGTATCGACGGGGGAGAGCCGATCGACCTGCTGATCGAGAACGGCAAAATCGTTCAGCTCGGCGTCGGGCTCACCGCGCCTCGCTCGATCGACCTGGAGGGCAGGCACGTCGTTCCCGGTCTCTGGGACGACCACGTGCATCTCAGCCAGCACGCCCTCGCTCACCGCCGGGTTGATGTGTCGGCGGCCGGTTCCGCGGCCGAAGCCGCGGCAATCATGGCGGCCGTGGCCGTGGTGCGACCTTCTGAGCCCGGGCTTCCGCTCGTGGGGTTCGGCTTTCGTGACGGTCTGTGGCCGGATGCTCCGACCGCCGCAGTGTTGGATGCTGCCCTGGGAGCCCATGGAGGCCTGCCGACGGTGCTCATCAGTGGTGACCTGCACTGCTGCTGGCTCAACACTGCGGCTCTCGATCGCTACGGCTTCGCGCTCCACCCGACCGGAGTCCTCCGTGAAAACGATGCCTTTCGTGTCACCGATGCACTGCAGGACGTGCCCGACAGTGTGCTCGACGCGTGGGTGGCCGAAGCGGCGGTGACGGCGGCGACCCGAGGGGTCGTCGGAGTCGTCGACTTTGAGATGGCCGACAACCTCACCGTCTGGTCCCGGCGGATCGCAGCCGGATCCGACCGCCTGCGCGTCGCCGCCGGCATCTACACCGAGCACCTCGATGCGGCAATCGCCGCCGGTCATCGCACTGGTGCGGTCATCGCCGAGACCGGCGGCCTTCTTCAGGTCGGTCCATTCAAGATCCTCATCGATGGATCGCTGAATACACGGACGGCCTACTGCGTGGACGAATACCCTGGCCTCGAGGGGCATCCGCACTCGCACGGAATGCTCACCGTGTCACCGGACGTGCTCGTGCCGATGCTGCGGCGGGTGTTCGCTGCGGGAATCCTGCCCGCAGTGCATGCGATCGGGGACGACGCCAATCGCGTCGCCCTCGATTGCTTCGAAGCGGCCGGATGTCCCGGACGAATCGAGCATGCCCAGCTTGTGCGTGACACGGACCTTCCCCGCTTCGCCGCCCTCGGGGTGACCGCGAGCCTGCAGCCCGAGCAGGCGATGGATGATCGCGATGTCGCTGACCGCTATTGGGCCGGCCGCACTGCGCGCGCGTTCCCGCTGCGCAGCCTGATCGATGCCGGTGCGACGCTTGTGCTCGGTTCGGATGCCCCGGTCGCGCCGCTCGATCCGTGGATAACGATCGCGGCGGCGGTCGGCCGCGAGCGAGACGGGCTGCCGGCATGGCATCCCGAACAGGCGATCAGCGCGGCCGAGGCGATCGCGGCATCCGCCCACGGCCGGCGCAGAGTTGCGGCGGGAGATATCTCGGACCTGTGCATCGTGGAGATCGACCCGCTCACCGCAACACCACAGGCGTTACGGGCAATGCCGGTGTCGGCGACGCTGATTGCGGGCCGATTCACCCACACCCTTCTCGACTAGGGCGCGCCGACCAGGTTCGATTCGACGGCCTCGGGGGACGCCATCTGAATTTCTGGACGGTGTTCTTCGACGCGATTGGTCCAGTGGAGGCCGTTCCACCAGCGCAACTGGGGAAGGCCGAGCGGATCGCGGTACCAACCGGCGGGCGCGAGAGAGTTGTTCACTGAAGGCATCGGGACGCTCCTGCGGAGATTTGCCCTACCGCAAAGGGGCTGTTCGGGTGCGGTGCCCTCACAATAGTCCCCCTGAGGGGGACAGAACAGGTCCCCGAAAGGGGGTCATGACGAATCCTCGCGCTCAGTGACATGCGCAGCCTCTCAGCGGAGTGCGCGGATGCGCATCGCGACACTGCGCATCCGCAGCACACTTTTCTCAAATCGTGCCGCGAAGACCACGACGGCGATTCCGACCGGCACAAACCAGAGCCACCATTCCACCGACTCATAGACGGCCCGGATCTGCGGTGCGAAGGTGGCGATCGCATGGATCAACACCACAACGACGGCGAGCAGGAAGGGTGCCTGGAGCCGGAGAACCGCGCTCGTGATGATGATCGCCACTCCGACGACGCCGAGCCCCACCAGCCGCCATAGCGGAGGATGATCAGCGGTTGCAATCAGTGATGGAACCAGCAGCACCGCCACTCCCGGTGCGAGCCAGGGCCAAGTGCGGGCCGTCGGCGCTCGCGACAGGGTGAGGGCACCGGTGATAACCAGCGCCACGGCGATGGGGATGGTGCCGAGCTCAACCGGGTGGATCGCCCCGGTGAGGAGCGCTCCGATGACGGCGATTGCCGCGCCGGCGATGGCTATCCAGCCGACAGCCTGGGTGAAGGGCGCGCGGTCGATCAGAAAACTGATCACGTGAAGCGCGCACAAGAGCAGGATCACCGCGATCGCACGTAGTGAACCGAGCGCACTGTTCTCGAACGCCGTGAGCTCGAACTCGAGCACGACAGCGAGGCCGAGCACCACGAGTACCTGGCTCGCGATCATCCGTCGGCCTGTGTTGTTGGTGCCATGAGACCGTGTCCTCGCCTGCCCGAACGCGGAGATGATCAGCACGAGGAACCCTGAGCCCAACCATGCGTCGAGACGGATGTCTGGAGTGCCGGATTGCGAGTGGAGGGATGCGCTCCGACCGATGACGACCGTGAGCGTCCCAAGCACTCCCGCGAGCGCGAGCGCGTCGAGATACCAGCGCGACCGGGATGTTCCGAGAAGGGAGCTGCCCGCTATCAGAAGAGCAGCCGACACTGCGGCGACGACAACGGCGCGCAGGAGTGGCCCGCTGGCAGCGACTGCACCGAGAGGCAGAATCGCCATCAGGAGCGCGGCCAGTGTGATTACCGGGGTGACGGGATCCGGCGTCGAGGCAGCGGTCGACCGATTCGCCCGCCACGCGAACAGCGCGATGAGGAGCAGCATGCCGGCCAGCGGCAACACGTAGGGTTCGAGCTCGGTGACCCTCGAATCGCCCAGCCGCCACCACAGCCCCGCCGTTGCAAGGGCAAAGGCACCCCAGCCGAGGTACCGTCTTGGAGAGCTGGAGCCGACCAGCCCATCTGGGCTCGTCGCCAGGATGAGCATGACGAGCGCTGCGAACACCAGCACGAGCCAGGTCACCGCGTCGTGCCTGGCCACCCCGATGATGACGCTCGGCACTGCGACAAGCAGGATGCCGAGTTCGCGCGGCCGACGTTCGCCGACCAGAAAGCCTGGGTGCGGTTCGCCAGCGAGGTGAGTCGGCCCCCTGGACCGAAGGACGGTGGCGATGAGCACGCCGATGGCGGCGAAGAGGGCTGCGGAAATCGACCCGACGGAACGTGCGAGTTCGGGCAGGTCGATCACCCCAGCGAACGCGTCCACGACCAGGGAGAGGGTGGGGGCGAGGGCGACGGATGCGGCGAGGCGCTCCCAGCGGAGTCGAGAGTCGACTGGCCGAATCGCCACGATCAGCAGAACCGCGAGGAGGGCAGTGTTTGCCGCGAGACTCGTGACGGGCTCGGGCAGGAGCAGCGACACCCGATCATGCGGGGAAAGCCCCCCGACCGACAGGGACAGGCCGACGAAAGATAATGCCGCCGCCGCGCCCCCGATCCAAAAGACGACGCGGCGATCGAGAGAGGAGAAGCCCGCGTGCAGGGGAAAGGCGCACAGCGCGAGCAGCGCTATGGCGATAATGCTGACAGCGCGAAACGCATTGTCGGCGTCGGGTGTGAAAGCGGGAAGTGCCGGGAGCGCCAGTTGGCGCGCGGCGGCTGCGGCGCCGATGAGCACGACGATGGCGGACGCTCCCAACGCGGTCGCCCGGCCGAGGGGGCTCGCCGGAACGAGTCGGCCGGTCAACAACAGGCCGACAACCACGATCGATCCGATCCACCACGTGGCGGTGCTGCCCCACCCAACCAGGTAACCGAGAGTGCCAGAGGTGGCGAGGAGCGCCAGGAGAGGAGCACGGAGGTGCGGCGCGAAGTCGCCGCGATGCGATGCGAGAAGTGCGCCGAGCGCCGCTGTGGCGAGCACGAGCCATCCCGCAAGCATCGCCGTGAGGCCGGGGAGTAATGGCACGGCCATGATGAGCACGGCCGCACCGAACCAGGCGGGAAAAGAAGCGCGCCTTCGCAGCGTTTTGACCATCGACGATGAGGCCGTGGCCATCAGGCAGCAGAGCGCGAGTGCGGCAACGGCCAAGCCGTGGATGGCAGCGCGCTGCACCAGTGGGTCCTGGGGAGCGAGAGCCCACGCTGAGGCGAGGGCATGGGAGACTGCGGTCGCTGTGGATTCGACCGCGACAGCGAGGGGAAACAGCAGGGCGACACCCGCGACCGTTGCGGCCGCGATCGTGGCGATAAGCGCACTCTGCCGAGGGGATGCTGCCGCTCCGGTCGCGCCACTCGACCGGCGCCAGAGCAGCTCAAGCCCGAGTGCGATGAAGGCTGCCGCGACCGGCGGAGCGATGATGGTGACGTTGAGGTCACCGAGACGGAGAGCCCCCGATGCCACGGACACTGCCGCGGCCGCTCCACCGATCCCGGCAAGGAATGCCGCGGAGAGTGTGGGTTCTTCCGGCGAGGAACGCCCGATCAGCCAGGCGTGCAGCGCGGCCAGGCCGGCCACGGCGAGAAATGCCGGGGTCGACGCCCACGGCTGGCTCGGCGCGACAGCCGATGCCGCGACGAGTGCGCCAAACAGGGCGATACCGGTGAGCCCGCGCACGATGAAGCGCTCTGGCCGACCTTCGAAGGCGGGATGTGTCGCCGTCGCCGGGCGGCGGGTCCAGTGGTGGACGGCTCCGGCCAGCGTCGCCGAGGCGAAGGTAATGAACAGTCGACTGCCGTCATCCGCCGACTGGCTCAGGCCTCCGACCACGAGCGCCACGCCGGGCACGATCGCGCCGAAGCCGACGATGTTGGCAGTTCGAAGCCCGGACAATCGATGCCAGGCGAGGAAACCGGCCGCGGTGAGCACCAGCGCCGCTCCCCAGAATGTTGCACCGTCGGTGCGCCCGGTGCCGAAGAAGTCATTGGCGCGGATCGCGAACGCATCGAGATAGACGAGCACGACAGAGAGCACCGCGATCCCCTCGGCGGTGGCCGAAAGGGAGCGACGTCGCAGGCTTGACGCAATCGCGAATGCGGCGACCGTGACCGCGGCGATGATGAGCGAGCGACCGAGGATGCCGAAGTTGATGAATGCGTACACGAGGAAGAAAACCGCGGCGACCGACAGGAGCGAAATTCCCACGATGAGCAGGATCACCTGCACGCTCGAGCGGCGGGGAGGAGGCGCGGCAGCGGTAGCGGTCGCGGTCTCGACAGGAACCTCTGGGGGAGCGGAATGATTCGGGCTGGTGCCCGCATTGCTGGCAATTCGGGGGAGCGGCACCGGCGCGACGATGGTGTTCGTGCGGTCGTCCTTCGCCGTGGCGGCATCCCGCTCCTCGGCGGCCAGAGCTGCCGCCGATCGTGTCTGCGCCGTATCCCAGCGGATTGTGCCGATCACCTCGAGCCGTCGATCGAGTAGTGTCGCGGCATCCCGAGAGAGGGTCACGATCTCGCCGGCAGCGGGGTGGGTGAGGTCGAGGTCGCAGGCCAGGCAGGTCGTGGCCACCAGCGCGACCTGGCAGGCGGGGCACTGGGTAGTGCTGCTGAGATCTGAGAACGATCGAGGAAATAGCACCCGTCCGGCAAACCTGCGGTACTCCATCGTGGCCGGGCGAGCGCCCCCGGTGATGCTCGCCTCCTTCGGAGGCGTGGAGTCCGCTGCCTTCGAGCCTGCTTCGACCATGTTCCAGTTCCCCCTTGAACGGTTGTGCGCTCAGGCTACCGGGTACGCCCATTCGCGTCTCGCTGATGGGAGCAGCCGGTGGACAGTCATCGAGACGCAGTGACGTGCAAGAGTGGACGCCGTGACTGCTCCCGCCAAACCGCCCCGCATCACGCTGGTCCCGCTTCCCGCTCTTGATGCGATCGACGGGCGGCTTCTGGTCGGCGGCGATGAGCGGGATCGTGAGCACTACAGCGACTGCGACCTCACCGGTTATGACCTCTCGGGCACCTCATTCACGGAGTGTGACTTCTCATCGGTCATCCTCGACGACGCGCAGCTGCGGGGCTCGCGGTTCGCCGAGAGCCGGATCACCGACTCATTCGCCCCGTCCCTCTTGGCCGCGCGAACACACTGGAGGGAGGTACTCATCGACAATCCACGGTGGGGTTCGGCCGAGTTCTACGAAGCGGATCTGGCGTCTGTGCATGTGCGCGGCGGAAAGATCGACTACCTCAACCTGCGCGCCTCGAAGATCTCCGATCTCCTGATCGAGGACTGCACGATCACCGATCTCGATCTGGGCGGCTGTCGCGGCACTCGCATCGAACTGCGAAACTGCCGGATTGAGACCCTCGATGTCACCCGCGCAACTCTGGCGGATGTCGATATCCGGTCAACGATCTTACGCTCCGTCAATGGACTGGAGGGCCTTCGCGGCGTGACGATTGACGGATACCAGCTCTCGCTCTTCGCACCGCTCTTCGCGACCCACCTCGGTGTCGTGGTCGATTGAGCGCAGCATTCAGAGCGAATAAGTGCTCGGTGCCCGTACTTCACGCCCGCACTTCACGCCGGCACGGCGCCTCGCGCGAGGTCAGCGTCGAACGGACCCGGTAAGTCCGGCAAGTGAACTGAGGATTGCCGGGCGAACGGCGACCCAGGCCACCGCCATGACGATGAGCGAGATCGCGAAGATGCCCGCGCCCCACCAGGTGTGGTCATCCCGCGCGGCATACATGTGGTTCAGGTTGCGCAGGGCACCGGTGACCAGAACGAGAGTCACATGTACGGCGATGAACGCGGCGAAGAAAAGCATCACCGGGTAGTGGATGGCACGGGCCACCGGAAGCGGAAAGACTCGGTCGAACCGCTTGAACCGGTCGGCGAGACCCGGGGCCATCCGAATGCCCGTGATAAGCGCAAGGGGTGCCGCGATGAAGGTGATGACAAAGTAGGAGAGTGTTTGAAGCGCGTTGTAGTTGACCCAGCCGTTCTCAGTCGGCCAATTGAACGAGGCGTACTGGATGCCCACCGACACAGCGTTCGGGAAAATGTCCCAGTGGGTTGGCACGATACGAACCCACTGCCCGGTGGCGAAAATGAGCACAAAGAAGATCACCCCGTTGAGAACCCAGAGCGTGTCAAGGCTGAGGTGTAGCCAGAGATGAAGCCCGATTCTCACCGGCGGATTTTTCGTCCGAAGCAGACCGGTGTTGTTTCGGGTCCAGTAGGCCGGTGGCCGCTTGGTGGTTCGCACCTGCCAGCCGGTGCGAATGATCAACAGGATGAAGAACGAATTGAGGAAGTGCTGCCAGCCGAGCCAGGCCGGGAAGCCGACCGGAGCTCCCGCCGGTAGCTTCGACTCTCCGGGAAAGTCGCGCATGAACGACTGCACCGCCGGAAGATCGCGGATGCCGCGCGCGGCGAGAACAACGAAGAACAGCCCGACGAGAATGGCCGGCACGATCCAGACGAGCCGGAACCAGCGGCTTTCGCGAAACGCGCCCACTCAACCCCTCCGGGCGTTGACGGCGTCGATCAGCTGCGGTACCACCGTGAAGAGGTCTCCCACCACTCCGAAGTCGGCGACCTCGAAGATGGGCGAATCCGCGTCTCTGTTGATCGCGATGATCGTCTTGGCGCTCTGCATTCCTGCCCGGTGCTGAATCGCGCCAGAGATACCGAGGGCGATATAGAGGTTTGGCGACACCGTCACCCCGGTCTGCCCAACCTGCATGTTGTGGTCGCAGTAACCGGCGTCGACCGCGGCGCGGGAGGCACCGACCGCCGCTCCCAGGGAGTCGGCGAGTTGCTCGACGAGCTCGAACTTCTCTTTCGACCCGAGTCCGCGACCCCCGGAGACCACGATGTCGGCGGTCTGCAGGGAGGGGCGCTCTGAGACCTGCGTCTGCTCATGGCGAGCGGTGATCTCCGTGGTCACCGCGGTGTCGCCCGAGATGTCGATCTCCCGCACGGTACCGGCAGCGGCCGGCGCCGCTCCTTCGATCGAATGCGGGCGTAGGGAGATGACGGGGATGCCGCGCCCGGTGCCAGCGGTAACGGTATACGAGCCGCCGAATGCCTGTTGGGTGACGACGATCCCGCCGTCCGCGGCCGCGATCCCCACGGCGTCGCTCTGGTATGCGCCGTCGATGCGGATCGCCAGTCGAGCGCCGGCTTCGCGGCCATCGGTGGAGTTGCTCACAATGACGGCCGAGACATCTCCGGACGCAGCGACGGCGGCCTCCAGAGCCGCGACCTGCGGGGTGACAAGCTGCGACCCAGCCCCCTCCCGCGACGCGACGAAGACGATGCCGGCTCCGAGTGCGCCGAGTTCTGCGCCAAGTTCTGCGGCGAGTGCTGCTGCCGGTTCAACGACGACCACTGCGGCCGGCTCACCGAGCTGGGCGGCGGCGGCAAGCAGTTCCGGAGTGCTGCTGTCGAGCGCGCCATCCACGAGTTCGACCAGAACGAGTACCTGTGTCATCTGTGCCTTCTTCCTCAACCAGAGTGTGTGCTAGATCAGTTTTGACGCGGCGAGGAAATCGGCAACCTGTGTTCCCGCGGTGCCGTCGTCCTTGATGATGGTGCCGCCGGAGCGCGGAGGGCGCGCCGTGACGTCCGCGACGACCGACCACGAGTTGTCGGCGCCGGTGTCACCGGCCGGGAGAGAGAGGTCGGCCAGTGCGAGTACCTCAACCGGCTTCTTCTTGGCCGACATGATGCCCTTGAAATTCGGATAGCGCGCTTCGGCGATCTGCTCCGTAACGGAGACGAGGGCGGGAAGGGCTGCACGCAGTTCCACGTGTCCCTCAGCGGTGACACGTTCGCCGGTGACTGTGCCAGCGGAGCCGACACCCGCAGACACGGTGAGGGTGCGCAGGAAGGTGAGCTGGGCCACCCCAAGCCGCTCGGCTAGCATCGCCGGCACCGCGGCAGAGCGACCGTCGGTGGATTCGTTACCGGTGATCACGAGGTCGAAATCGCGACCACCGAGGGCTGCGGCGAGTGCCGCGGATGTTTGCACAACATCCGATCCGGTGAATCCGTCGTCGATGATGTGGATGCCTCGGTCGGCCCCCATCGCAAGCGACTTGCGGATCGCATCTAGTGCGCTCGCCGGCCCCATGGTCACGACCGTCACATCGCTGCCCGAATTAGCTTCTTTGACCAGCAGGGCGGCTTCGACAGCCTTCTCATTTATCTCGTCGATCACGACGTCACCGCTGCGATCCACTCGCTTCGTCGAGGGGTCGATGCGTCGATCACCCCAGGTGTCGGGTACCTCTTTCACGAGCACTGCGATCTTCATCACGCTCTCCGGTTTCCTCATCGAAATCTTTGCCATCGGAACGGACCGAACTGCACCCAAGCCGTTATGGTCCAACGATTTACTGGCAATTACTTGCATGTCCTAGTAAATTTATTATGACGCACTGGAGCTGCAAATAACATGGCGCGTACGGGCGGGATGAGCAAGGGCAAAGGCGGCCGATGTACGGAGTATCCGAAGACCAGCAGGCGATAGTGCAGATGGTGCGCCAGTTCGCGACGGAATCGCTTGCCCCCCATGCGGCCGAGTGGGACGAGACGCACTACTTTCCGATCGAGGTATTGCGCGAGGCCGGTGAACTCGGCATGGGTGGTATCTACGCCAGCGAACAGTTTGGTGGGTCGGGTCTCACCCGCGCCGACTCCGTGCTCATTTTCGAGGAACTGGCCAAGGGCGACACGACAATCGCCGCCTATATCTCGATTCACAACATGGTCACCTGGATGATCGACAGTTTTGGCACTGACATTCAGCGTGCCGAATGGGTGCCGCAGCTCTCAACCATGGAGGCCCTCGGAAGTTATTGCCTGACCGAACCTGGCGCGGGATCGGATGCCGCGGCACTGAGCACGCGCGCCGTGCGAAGTGGCAACGACTACGTCATCGACGGTGTAAAGCAGTTCATTTCGGGCGCCGGTGCTTCCGCCTTCTACATCGTGATGGCACGCACCGCCGACACAGGGAGCCACGGCATCAGTGCCATCGTCGTGCCAGCGGGCACGCCAGGGCTCACCTTCGGGGCGCTCGAGAAGAAAATGGGCTGGCATGCGCAACCGACGCGCCAGGTCTTTTTCGACGGGGTTCGGGTGCCGGCCGACAACCTGCTCGGAGCGGAGGGTGACGGTTTCGGTATCGCGATGAGCGGACTGAACGGCGGTCGGATCAACATGGGCGCCTGCTCGCTCGGCGGTGGCCAGGCCGCGCTCGATAAGACCGTTGCGTATCTCAAGCAGCGCACCGCGTTTGGTGGCCCGCTGATCAACCAGCAGGCACTGCTCTTTCAACTCGCCGACATGGACACCGGGCTCGAGACCGCCCGCACCCTGCTTGCCCGCGCCGCCGATGCCCTCGACCGGGGTGATGCCGACCTGGTGCGCCTGTGCGCGATGGCGAAGCGAGTTGCGACCGACGCGGGCTTCAGCGTCGCGAACGCGGCCATCCAGTTGCACGGCGGCTACGGCTATTTGACGGAGTATGGGTTGGAACGCATCGTCCGAGACCTGCGCGTGCACCAAATTCTCGAAGGGACCAACGAGATCATGCGACTGATCATCGGCCGAAGCCTGGCGGATTCCTGATGGTCGAGAGCCCGATCAGTCACAGCCCGATCAGCGACAGCCCAGTCACCCATAGCGGCGACGTGCTGGTGCATCGAC
>JANYEI010000151.1 GCA_025363205.1 Frigoribacterium sp. | reverse complement strand
CGCCAACAGCATCGCGCATTGCGAGGCGTGGATCGAGAAGGTCGGCTGGATTGGCAACTTCGACGCCGCCATGGAAGGACGCCTACCGCAGGACCGCACGGGGCGTTCGTTCTCGGATTCTGATGTCTATAAGCTCATCGAGGCGATGGCCTGGGAGATCGGCCGAAGCGGCGACCAGGACATGGATCGGCGGCTGAAGGCGATGGTCGCCAGGATTGCTCCTGTGCAGGAAGAAGATGGCTACCTCAACACGAACTTTGGCCGTGAGGGGCAGGGTGCCCGGTACAGCGATCTCGAGTGGGGCCACGAGCTCTACTCGTTGGGTCACCTGATCCAAGCGGCGGTTGCCCGTGGTCGCACGCAGGGCGACGTCCCGCTGGTCGAAATAGCCCGCCGGGCCGCCGACCACATCTGTGAGGCCTTCGGCCCGAACGGAATTCAGGGAGTCTGCGGCCATCCGGAGATCGAGGTGGCGCTTGTCGAGTTCTCCCGTTACACGGGCGAGCATAAGTACCTTGACCAAGCGCAACGGTTCGTCGAGCGTCGCGGCCATGGAAGCCTCGGCCAGATCGAGATGGGTTCGACGTACTTCCAGGATGACAAGCCGGTGCGCAACACCACGGTAATGGCAGGACACGCGGTTCGCGCGCTGTACCTCGCGGCCGGAGCCATCGACCTTGCAGTGGAGACCGGGGACGACGAGTTGCTGAGCGTGCTGATTGAGCAGACCGCGAACACGGCCGCACGCCGCACCTACATCACAGGAGGCATGGGGGCCCACCACGAGGGCGAGTCGTTCGGATTGGACTTCGAGCTGCCGTCCGACCGCGCCTACTCCGAGACCTGCGCCGGCGTCGGTTCCGTCATGGTCAACTTCCGCCTATTGCTCGCCACTGGTGACGCCAGGTACGCCGACCTGATCGAGCGGACCCTGTTCAACGTCGTCGCGGCCTCGCCGGCCGACGACGGTAAGTCGTTCTTCTACACGAACACACTGCACCAGCGTGAGCCCGGCACGCCTCCGTCGGCGACGACGGCAAGCCCACGGGCGTCTTCGAGCCTGCGCGCGCCGTGGTTTGACGTGTCCTGCTGCCCGACGAACGTCGCGAGGACCATCGCATCGCTCGGCGGCTACCTCGCGACCACCGATGCCGGCGGCGTGCAGGTGCACCAGTACGCTGATTCCCGGATCAACGCCGTCCTGGACAGCGGGGCGCCGGTCGGAATCACGGTGACAACCGACTACCCGCACTCCGGCCACATCAGACTCGAAATCGTCGAAGCGGCCGCCGAGGAGTGGACGCTCACCCTTCGGGTACCCAGCTGGGCCAAGGTCGGCGCCGTGCTGCGCGTCGGGGCAGAGGAGACGCTCGTCTATCCGGGCGTGACGGCCATCACGCGCCAGTTCCGCGAGGGCGACACGATCGAACTCGAACTGCCCTTCGCCCCCCGTTGGACTTCGCCGGACCCGCGCGTCGATTCCATCCGGGGATCGGTTGCTGTCGAACAGGGCCCGCTCGTGATGTGCGTGGAGTCGGTCGACCTGCGCGCCGGCGCGGACGTCAACAACATCCGCGTTGACAGTAAGGATTCGCTTCTCGACCAGCATGGCGTGGTGACGGTGAACCTAAGGACCATGGACGTCACTGATACCAACTGGCTCACCGACGGCGACGAGGTCGTGGCGCTAGAAGCGGATACCGAACGAGTCGCCCTAATCCCCTACTACCGGTGGGCCAACCGGGGTGCTTCGACGATGCGCGTCTGGTTCCCCCTCGACGACGCACCCGTCGCCGAAGCGGCACACTGACCCATCTCAGAACTCCCAGTCCGCTAGACAGAATCGAAGGAGAAAGGGACTGCCCCCGGTTTGGTTGACTCCTTCAGCAGTCCCAACTTCTGGAAGTGAACTTCGGATTGAGGAGAAACGTGAGTGATCGCAAGTCATGGTCAGACCGCTGGTTCCAGCTCTTTCTCGCCTTCGTGGTTGCACTCGTTGTGGCCGTTTGCGGCCCGCTAGTACTCTCTTGGGCTGCGCCGAGATTCGAGGCGGTGTTTCGCGAGCCGACGTGCGACGATCCACGCGGACTCGTGCCCGTAAGCGTTAAGGCTCCCACGGTGGCGATACCCGCGTCGGCGTCCGCCGAGGACACGTCGTCGTTGGACGGTTATCCTCCGGAGAAAATGATTGATGCAGACACCGCTACAGCGTGGGTAGAGGGCGTGCGCTCCGGGCCGGCCAGCACCAACCTCGGCCAAAAAATCTCCATTACATTCACGCTGCCCGGTGCGGGTTCCGACTTGCAGATGATCTGCATAGTCAACGGATACGCGAAGTCGTGGGCCGTGTTTCAGGCGAACGCTTCGATTCGATTGATGACGGTGTCGACCGACGCGGGCAAGCCCCTCGTGAGCGGGTTAGCTGCGAAACGCCAGTCAGATTATGCGGCCTTTGAATCGCTGGAATTCACGCACGGGCAAACGACGAAGGTCACACTGAAAATCGACAGTGCCCGTGCAGGGTCGGGCGACGGCGTTCTAAAAAGGAAGTTCGAGGACCTAGCCGTGAGTGAGATCGAATTCTGGGTACGGAAGTAAACAGGAGTTGTGGCATCGGGTTGAAGCGCTCAGCCAGCCAGCCTGCCAGCCAGCCGTGTGAGCGTTACCGACAGGTGCGAGCTCCGGGGTAATCACGGATTCGGCCGGCCGGCCTCCTCGGCGAGTACAGCCACTTCTGGATCGTCTGGGTCCATAGTGACGGTCACTCCGCGCTTCAGATTATTGGCACGGCCCGTGTGTCGTGTCGCGGCCTCATAGGTGAGCGCAATGCTCGTGGATTCACCGGGGGCGGCCGCTGGGTTGGTCTTAGCAAAAATGGCGGCGGTCTCAATTGTCAGAAAGACGGCCTTCGCGCGATCCTCCGCGTCGGGAACAGATTCGAGGTATTTCTCAACATAGCGAAGGAACTCCGGAAGGCTTGTCATGAACGAAATATAGCGTCACTGCATCCGTGGATGGCCATCATTGCCACATCGCAGTGACGGCATTCGTCTCACTCTTGCTCAGTGCCGAGCCACTCTTCATCGCCGTTCAGCTCATCTGTTGCCTCATCGTCTTCGGGGTACAGCGGAGTGACTTTTGCGTCCATCGCCTCAGCGTGGCACGCGTGCTGATATCTGTCGCGATCACGCCTTGAAAGGTGCACCCCTGGGTTGCGAAACATCATCCTGAGGTGCTCGACCTCGTGCGTATGACGCCCCGTCATCGGGCTTAATGTCGGGACAGTCAAACGGGCACCGTCTCAACCTTCCACGGTCAAAACCGCCAGCTTCCGGGGGAGTGTCCGCAAGGGGTCCGGCTTACGGGCAGCCGTGATACTCGAAAACTTTTGGCAGCGGCAATGTGCCAAGGTGAGCGTTGCCTATACCAAACGCTTCCATTCCGCCATAGACAGAACACCCGTCACCCCG
>JANYEI010000103.1 GCA_025363205.1 Frigoribacterium sp. | reverse complement strand
GACACTGCTGCGGCTGTTGCTCCAGCGAGCGGGACTGCCCGAACCGCAGCCAAACCGAGAGGTGAGGGATGACGCGGGCCGCTGGCTCGGTCGCGCGGATCTCGTCTACGCCGCCTTTCGCACGGTGGTGGAATACGACGGGGACCAGCACCGGTTGAACAGGGCCCAATATGAGCACGACATCGTTCGCTGGGAACGTTTCATCGCGGCGGACTGGCGAGTGGTGAAAGTGCGGGCAGGCGGACTCTTCGCGACTCCGGAAGCGACGGTACAGAGAGTGCGCAGCGCGCTGCTCGCGGGCGGCTGGACTGCGTAACCTCCTCGGTGTCGTTGCGGGAGCGCCCGTTCGCCAGAGTCGCGCCATTTCGCGTGCGTTCACCCACGGTCGCGCGCCTCCGCTCCCTCCCACGGTCGCGCCCTCCCACGCCTTTTCGCCCCTCCTCGCCCGAGTTCCTCCATCGAGATGCCACTTTCTGTTGCACCGCCTGAAATTTGAGACGGAAATGGGCATCTCGCCGACGCGCGGGTGGGGGTGCACGCGATGCGCGGGGTGGTGCGCGGGAGGGGGATGCGCGGGAGGGGGTCGGGTGACAGGTGCACGATCGGCGGGTGGGGCGTGCGGGGTCTGGGCGCGGAATCAAGGTGCAGGGGTGCGCGGTGCGGGATCGGCGTGCGACGGCGCGCAGCAGCACGTGCGACGGGGCACAGCAGCACGCGCGGCGGCACGCGTGTGGCAGCGCCGATGGGGCGGCACGGATAGAATTGGGGCTTCCGGCACGCCCTCGATCCAGGAGTCCTAGCGCCCGTGAGCACCCCTACAATCTCTGCCGCTGACACCGTCTCGAACGCGGCCGCCACCCCCGACCGGGAACAGCCCTACGCCGCGCTCGGCCTCAAACATGACGAGTACCTATCGATCCGCGAGATTCTCGGCCGGCGCCCAACGAGCGGCGAGCTCGCGATGTATTCCGTCATGTGGAGCGAGCACTGCTCCTATAAGTCGTCGAAGATCTACCTCCGTCAATTCGGTGACAAGACCACACCGAAGATGCGCGAGAACCTCATGGTTGGCATGGGCGAGAACGCCGGAGTAGTGGATGTCGGCCAGGGCTGGGCCGTGACCTTCAAGATCGAAAGCCACAATCATCCCTCGTACATCGAGCCGTTCCAGGGCGCCGCGACCGGCGTCGGCGGGATTGTGCGCGACATCATCTCGATGGGCGCCCGCCCGGTCGCAGTGATGGATGCCCTGCGCTTCGGTGCGATCGACGACCCGGACACGGCGCGGGTAGTGCACGGGGTCGTCGCCGGAATCTCCTTCTACGGCAACTGCCTCGGCCTGCCGAACATCGGTGGCGAGACGTGGTTCGACTCGGTGTACCAGGCCAATCCGCTGGTCAACGCGCTGGCCGTCGGCGTGCTGCGTCACGAAGACCTGCACCTCGCGAACGCTCGTGGCGTTGGCAACAAGGTGGTGCTGTTCGGAGCCCGCACCGGTGGTGACGGAATCGGCGGGGCATCCATCCTCGCCTCGGATTCGTTCTCCGAGGGAGGGCCGACCAAGCGGCCTGCCGTGCAGGTGGGTGACCCCTTCGCCGAAAAGGTGCTCATCGAGTGCTGCCTCGAGTTGTTCGCTAACGACCTGGTCGAGGGGATTCAGGATCTCGGCGCCGCGGGCATCAGTTGCGCGACGAGCGAGCTCGCGAGTAATGGCGACGGCGGAATGTTCATCGAACTCGAGAGGGTGCTGCTGCGCGATCCGACGTTGACGGCCGAGGAGATCCTCATGTCGGAGTCGCAGGAGCGCATGATGGCGATCGTGACCCCCGACAAGCTCGCGGGATTCCTGGCTGTCGTCGAGAAGTGGGATGTCGAGACCTCGGTGCTCGGGGAGGTCACTGACACCGGTCGCCTCATCATTAATTGGCATGGCGAAGAAATTGTCAATGTGCTGCCACGCACGGTGGCCGTCGATGGGCCCGTGTACGAGCGCCCGGTGGCCTACCCCACCTGGATCGATGCGCTGCAGGCCGATTCCGCGTCGTCGCTGGCCCGCGCCAGTGCGCCTCTCGACCTGCGCGCCGAGGCTCTTTCCCTGCTCGGCAGCGGCAACCTTGCCTCCAAAGACTGGATCACCAACCAATACGACCGCTACGTCATGGGCAACACCGCGCTGTCCTTTCCGGATGATGGCGGCATGGTGCGTATCGACGAGGAATCCGGCCTCGGATTCGCCGTCGCGACCGATGCCAACGGCCGCTACGCCTATCTCGATCCGTATCGCGGAGCGCAGCTCGCCCTCGCCGAGGCGTTCCGCAACGTGGCAGTCACCGGTGCGACTCCGGTCGCCGTGAGCGACTGTCTCAACTTCGGTAGCCCCGAAAACCCCGAGGTCATGTGGCAGTTCTCGAAGGCCGTCGAAGGCCTGGCAGATGGATGCCTCGAGCTCGAGATCCCCGTCACCGGTGGCAACGTCTCGTTCTACAACCAGACCGGCGACGTGCCGATCCACCCGACCCCGGTTGTGGCCGTGCTCGGCGTGATCGACGACGTGGCCGACCGCATCCCGAGCGGCTGGCAAGACGAGGGCAACAACATCTACCTGCTCGGCATCACGCGCGACGAGCTCGACGGATCGGCCTGGGCTGGAGTCATCCACTCCCATCTCGGCGGTCGTCCGCCGATTGTCGACTTCGCCGCCGAGCAGGCTCTCGCCGGACTGATCAGGTCGGGGTCAGAGCAAAACATCATCGCCTCTGCCCACGATCTTTCCGACGGCGGGCTCATTCAGGCGGTCTCCGAGTCGGTGCTGCGCTTCGGCGTCGGTGCACGACTGTGGATCACCGAGCTCATGGAGCGCGACGGCATCGACGCGACGGCTGCGTTCTTCAGCGAGTCCGGAGCCCGGGTGATCGTCTCGGTTCCGCGTGAAGACGATGTGCGGTTCATCGGCCTCTGCGAGGGACGCGGGGTGCCCTCCCTGCGCGTGGGAGTGACGGATGGCACGGATCTCGAGGTGCAGGACCAGTTCACCCTCACGCTCGAGGAGCTGCGTGAAACCCATCGCGGCACGCTCGCCGAGCACTTCGGACCGGTCGTCGGATACTGAGCGATGGCGCCTCTACCTTTCGCTCACCATTCGTTTTTCGCACAACGGCGCACTCAACAGCAGAATTTCGGTGCATCCGCGAGTTGACTGATGTTGAGCGTGCTCGGGTGCCACCCACACCGGCGGCTTAAACCGGGAACTTCAGCCCGACGAGATCCTCCGAGGCAGTCCAGAGTGCCGCTCCGAACGTCGCACGACTGCTGGATGCCACGGGTTTCTGCAGCACGGGAGGGCCGCTGAGGCCTCCGCGCGGGCCCCAGTATTCTCCGCCGACGGCCTCCGGATCGGTTGCCGCCCGTACCGCGGACCACGCCGCCGTGTCTTTGCCACCGCCGATAAAGAAGAGGAGCTTGGCCAGGACGCGAGCGCGCGTCGACGGCTCCATCACGCCGGGGCGAGTGGGACTATTGCCATCCTGGCCACCGCCCGGATGCACCACAAGCGCGGTGACGGAACTGCGCGCGGCGCGCAGCCGTCGATCCAGCTCGAAGCCAAAGGCCTGCGTGGCGTGTTTTGACCAGCCGTAGACGGCGAACGGGGAGAACTGCTTCTCACTCTGCACATCGCCGAGACGCGGCTTTGTGAGACGGGTCGCTCCACTACCCATTGTGACGACCCGGGCCCCCTTGGTCGCCGCCAGCGTCGGGTAGAGCAGCGCGGTGAGCAGAAAGTGCCCGAGATGGTTGGTGCCGAACATCAGCTCATTGCCGTCCGCGGTGACCTCGCGGTGGTTGCTTGGCATAATGGCGCCGGCGTTCTCGATGATCGCATCGATACGCCGGCCCTCGAGAGATGCCGCGGCGGCGCGCACCGATTCGTACGACGAGAGATCGAGCGCGACGTGCTCAAGCTGGGCAGCGGGGGTGCGCTGGTGGATCGCGGCGATCGCGGCATCCGCTTTGGCTGCACTACGGCAGGCA
Source organism: Frigoribacterium sp. (assembly GCA_025363205.1). Classification (GTDB taxonomy): domain Bacteria; phylum Actinomycetota; class Actinomycetes; order Actinomycetales; family Microbacteriaceae; genus Lacisediminihabitans. The sequence continues at coordinate 7,373 of JANYEI010000103.1, read as the reverse complement.
ATGACCACTCGGCCACCGGCGGCAGCGAGTTGCTCGCTGATGAAGTACCCAATGCCCGCGTTGCCGCCGGTGACGACGAAGGTCTTGCCTGCCTGTGAGGGGAGCTGGCGCGGGTCCCAGGTCATGCCTAGTGCGTCTCGATGGTGCCGGTACTGGCAATCTGCTCGTGCTGGTGGATGACCTCGGCGATGATGAAGCCCAGGAATTTCTCGCCGAACGCTGGGTCGAGATGGGATTCGGATGCCAGGGCCTTGAGCTTCGTGATCTGCTCGAGCTCGCGGCCAGGATCGGCCGCCGGAAGCCCACTGGATGCCTTGAGCCTCCCCACCTGCTGGGTGAACTTGAACCGCTCGGCGAGGAGGTGCACGAGGGCGGCATCCACGTTGTCGATGCTCTGGCGAAGACTCAGGAGCTGAGCGGCGGGATCAAGAGTGTCGGGCATGTTTCGAGGGTACCCGTGGCGAGGTCCCACCACGTCACCCATCTAGGCAGGTCGGGTGCGGAAGAGCACGGGCCGGTCGCCGTGCCTCTCGAGTCTCGCCTCGAGGCCGGCCCGTACCCGAGGCCAATCATCCACGATGATCGAGAAAACCGCGCTGTCACGCCAGCTGTCATCCGCGCGGGGAAAATCGCGGCGCACGATGCCCTCGAAGGTCGCGCCGATACCGCCGATGGCCGCGCGCGATCGCTCGTTAAGGGCATCCGCCTGGATCTTCACCCGGCCGAACCCGTGCTCGAAGGCGAGGCCGAGCAGCAGGAGCTTCGCCTCCGCGTTCACCGCGGTACCCCACACCCGCGGGTCGTAGGCGGTCCAGCCGATGTGCGTGGCCTCCCGGTGCGGTTCGAAATCGGCCAGGGTGGTGGTGCCGACGAGCTCGCCGTCGTGTGGCCCGCCGACGAGGAAGACCGCAGAGGGGTTGCCGTCATCCCAGCAAAAGTAGGTCTCGGCCCAGTCAGCAAAACCTTCTTCGGTGTCACGGTAGCCCGAGGACCCACCGCCGTATCCGCCCGCGAAGACCACCGGATGACCGATCGCCAGGAATAGCGACGGCAGATGCGCTCGCTGCAATGGCTCCAATCGCACGAATCGGCCGGCGATGGGGGTGGGCTCAGGGCGGGTCGCAGTCACGCGTTCAGTCTGGCAGGGTGGGACGCGGCATCGGTGGTCGCGAATCCGCTTCGTTGGTGAATAATGCAGGAGTGACCAACACCGCACTGTTCCTCAGCTCGGCCGCCGCGTTCGTGCGCCTGCTCGGCGAGATCCGCGACGAGCAATGGTCCGAGCCCGGTCTCGGGTCGTGGAGTGTGCGCAGCCTCGCCGGCCACGCCGCCCGTGCCATCCTCACCGTGGAGAACTACCTGGCCCAGGAGGAACCGGGCGACGTGACCATTGCCACCGCCGAGGCCTACTACTCCACTGTCTACCTCAGCTTCACCGATGACGTGGCCGTCGCCGCCCGCGGTGTCGAGGCCGGCGAATGGCTCGGCGACGACCCGGTCGCGCAGGTTTCGGATGCTCTCGCTCGTGCGACGGCGGCGATCGAGCGCCAGCCGGCGAACCGCATCGTGTCAATCGGCGGGATGGGCATCCGCCTCAGCGAGTACCTGCGCACGCGGGTTTTCGAGCTCGTGGTGCACACGATCGATCTCTCGCGGGCGACCGGACTCCCCCACCGTCTGCCGGAGTCCGCCCTGGAGGATGCCGTGACGCTCGCCGCTGCCGTGGCTGCGCGACGGGGATCCGGCGAAACCCTGCTGCTCGCCCTCACCGGTCGGTCGCCGCTCGCCGAGGGCTTCAGCGTGGTCTGACCGAGCGTGGCCCGGCGATCAGTCAGTGAGGGCCGAATCGATCTGCGAACTGCGGCACATCCAATGCGTCACATCCAACTGCGCCACAGTCTCGGATACCGGCGACTGCAAGCGGCATTGTGCCGCAGTTCGCGGATCAACCGAGGTGCGCAGTGGCCCTCGACGCAAGAAAGGCTCCCCAGCGACGGTAGTGGCTGGCGTAGTTAAATGCTCCGTCGACGAAATCTGACTTCTCCACCGGCGGCATCTTCACAAATTCCGTCTTTGGCGTTCGGGCGCACGCCTCAGCCACCGCCGCCGAGAATCGGCGCGAATCGTCGCTCAGAATGCCCTTAATCATCGGTCCGACCTGCGCATATCCCGAAACCTCAGGGATGCCGGTCACCAGGACTCTCGCCCGCGAAGAAGTCTTTTCGGCAAGAAAGACAAGAAGACGCTCAAGTTCCTGACGCCAGAGCCGCAGGGGAGCGAAGGAGAGCACATCCATGACACCTGGCGAGAGCACGATGAAGTCGAAGCTGCCCAACCCGTCTAACCCGCGCACCGAAGCCGCGATGCCCAGGAGCCGTGGCCGGTCTGGCGCGAGAGACTCCCATTCGACCCCCCGGCCGGTAGAGCTGGCGAGGTTTTCGGCGAGCTGGTGGGCGACACCGAGCTCATAGCTCCGCACGCCGATTGACGATCCGCTGAGCCCGCCAACGACGAGGAGATGCAAAACGCGCGGCCCCTCGATGAGGCCATAGGGGGCGTCATCCGGTGCCTCGGTGGAAACCCGGATCTGGGCACCAGCCGCAAAGCTCAGGGCGATGACAGGGCGAAATGCCGAAAGGAAGGCGCGAAGAAACCGGAGACCGAACGGGGCCCTCTGCACCGCCGTCACTGCGATCGCCGTTCAGCCCAGGAGGTCGTGGCGCACCACGATGGCCTCACGGTCGGGGCCGACCCCAATAGCGGAAATGCGCGCACCACTCATCTTCTCGAGTGCGAGTACATAGTCGCGCGCATTCTTCGGCAGGTCGTCGAATGTGCGCACGTCGGTGATGTCCTCGGGCCAGCCGGCAAACTCCTCATAGATCGGCATGGCGTGGTGGAAGTCCGACTGCGATACCGGCACCTCATCGACCCGGATGCCGTCGACGTCATAGGCGACGCAGACCGGGATGCGGTCGAGCCCGGTGAGCACATCGAGTTTGGTGAGCACGAAGTCGGTGACCCCGTTGATGCGCGCCGAGTAACGGGCGATGGGCGCGTCGTACCATCCGCACCGTCTCGGCCGGCCGGTCGTCGTGCCGAATTCTGCGCCGTTCACGCGCAGGAATTCTCCGGATGCGTCGAGCAACTCGGTGGGGAATGGCCCCGATCCGACCCGCGTCGTGTACGCCTTGACGACCGCGATGACCCGCTCCATGCGGTTGGGGGCGACGCCGGAGCCGGTGGCCGCGCCACCACTTGTCGCGTTCGAGGACGTCACGAATGGGTAGGTTCCGTGGTCCACATCCAACATGGTGGCTTGCCCGCCCTCGAACAGCACCGTCTTTCCGGCGTCGAGCGCCTGGTTGAGCACGAGTCCCGTGTCGGCCACCATCGGGCGAAGCCGCTCCGCATACGACAGCAGGTCTTCGACGACCTCGTCGACACTGATCGCGCGCCGGTTGTAAATCTTCACCAGAAGGTGATTCTTGCTGTCGAGAGCACCCTCGACCTTTTGGCGCAGGATGTTCGTATCGAACAGATCCTGGATGCGGATGCCCACGCGATTGATCTTGTCGGCGTATGCCGGTCCGATTCCGCGCCCGGTTGTACCGATCTGGCGCTTGCCCAGAAACCGCTCGGTCACCTTGTCGAGGGTGCGGTGGTACTGCGTGATGACGTGGGCATTCGCGCTCACCAGAAGGCGCGAGACATCCACTCCCCGGCTGCTGAGGGCATCCAGTTCTTCGAACAGCACAGCGATATCGACGACCACACCATTAGCGATCACCGGAATGACCTCTGGGCTCAGGATTCCTGAAGGCAACAGGTGCAGCGCGTACTTCTCGCTACCGACGACAACAGTGTGGCCGGCGTTGTTGCCGCCATTGAATTTGACGACGTAGTCCACGCGAGAGCCGAGAAGGTCAGTGGCTTTACCCTTACCCTCATCACCCCACTGGGCGCCGATCAAGACAATCGCGGGCATGGCGAATCCTTACGTCAAACGGGGATGAAACCTCAGCCTACCAATCCTTCGCTTTTACGGATCGTTGCGGCCGATGCTGGACACACCGCCATAATCGTCGAACGCGCGTGCCGGCTAACTTGCACGTTATTGTGCAAGTTATTACGATGGGGTCATGGTCACCTTCACTCCGCAGCGGGCACCCCGCCGAGACGCTGCCGAAAACCGAGAGTCCCTGCTCACCGCTGCCCGCATCGTCTTCAACCGCGACCCGAACGCATCGCTCGAAACTGTCGCCGCTCACGCAGGGCTCAGCCGCCGCTCGGTGTACGGGCATTTCGCTAACCGTGATGACCTGTTGCTCGAGCTTGTGACCACCGGTGCGCGCCGCGTGGCGTCGGCTCTTGAGTCGGTGACGCATCCCGATCCCCTCACCCGTCTCGCCCTGATCGCCTCGAACCTCTGGCGCGAGGTCGAGAGCGTGCGAGTAATGGCGGTCGTCGCCGTGCGGGGCCCGCTTGCCCACCACACCGCCGAGACGCTCGGGGCGATCCGCTCTACTCTGCGCGCGGCGATCAGCGAGGGACAGGCGAATGGCTCGATGCGCGCTGACCTTCCCGCCGAACGACTCGCCCGCCTGGTGGAAGACACCGCCCTCGTGGTGCTGGAGGACTCCACGGAGCATCCTCTCAGTGGCCAGGAAGGCAATCGGCTGGCCATGCTGATGACGCTCGCGGTCGTCGGACTCGGATGGCACGAAGCCGGCACATTCATCGACGGGAAGCCAGAACTCACCTGGCCACAATCCCGGCCGAACCCGGAGGTGGGGTCGTAGTGCGCGTGCAACTCGAGCGGGTCGCAATCGGTCGTGGACTCGGCGCGGCCGTTCCGACCCTCGACCTCATCGTTGACGGCCCGGTTCCCGTGGCGGTGGCGGTGCAGACGGATGAGCGGCCGCTTCTGGTCTCGATGATCCTGGCCGGCCGCATTCGCTCTGATTCCGGACGCGTACTCGTCGACGGCCGCGAGAATGCCGACGAACTGCGCCGCCGTACCGCCCTCGTCGACACCCCGGTCGTGGCGGAACCGGCACCGGGTGTCGCCCTAAAGACCGTTGTGGCCGAGGAGTTCTCCTTCGCCGGCCTGCCCACCTCCGGCCGGGCGGTGCGTGCATTCCTCGCCGACCACGACCTCGCAGAGTACGCCTCGCTGCCGGTGCGCGCCCTGCTGCGAGCCGACCGCATCCGGCTATTCAGCGAGCTCGCGGTGCTGCGTGATGGGGTCGACGGCATCATTGTCACCTCTCCCGAACGCCACGGCGGCGAGCCCACTCAGTGGTACGGCCCACTCGCGGCCCTCGCCAAACGGGGAGTGACGGTGGCCATCGTCACCGACTCGGCGACCGCCGGAATCCTCGTGTCGCTCGGCGCCCGGGACGGCGCGCTGCCGGAGCCAGAAGCTCCTGAGCTGTCCTCCGACCCAGATTCTTTCGAAAGCGACCTCCAGTGAAAATCTCTCCACTCGTGCGCGCGGAGTTCGCGCGTCTCACCTCGAGCCGCATCGGCATCGCCTCACTCATCGCGCTCATGACCGTGCCCCTCGTCTACGGCGGGCTCTACCTCTGGGGCAACCAGGATCCGTACTCAAGCCTCGACAAAGTTCCCGCAGCCCTCGTCGTGAACGACGTCGGAACCACCATCGACGGCACCGCAACCAACTACGGCGAAAAAGCCGCGAAGAGCCTCTTGACGAACAAGAAATTCGGCTGGGTCGAGGTGACCGCAGCCCAGGCCGTCGCCGGCGTGAAGAACGGCACCTACGACTTCAGTGTCACCTTCCCCGCTGACTTCTCCAGCCGGCTCGCCTCTGCCTCCGGCGACAGCCCCCGCTCGGCGAGACTCCAGCTCACCACCGACGACACCAACAGCTACCTCTCCACGACCATCGCCAAGCAAGCTGCCGAGGCTGTGCGGGTCGAGATCGCGAAAGAGGTCGGGGCCGAGGCATCCATCACCCTGCTCAACGCGGTCGGCACAATTCGCGACGGCCTGGTAAAAGCCGATGACGGCGCGAGCAGGCTGGCGGATGGTGCGGCCACGGCCGCGAGCGGTGCGGCGTCGCTCGGCTCGGGCAGCTCCACTCTCGCCAGCGGAGCCGCGTCACTCGCGAACGGTCTCGCGCAGCTCGACGCGAAGGCCTCGAGCCTCCCGTCCTCAGCCGCACAGCTGAATTCCGGGGCAGCCTCCCTCGCCACTGGCCTGGCGACCGGCGCCTCGTCGGCTACCGCTCTGCAGTCGGGCGCCATCACTGCCGCGAGCCTGGCGCCCCAGGCCGCCGAGCAGCAGCGGATCATCGGCGCGCTGGCGCTCGCGGGGGCGACACCGACGGAGATCGCGAAGGTCACGGCCCAGCTCGCCGGACTGGCCACGGCCACCGCGCAGGTCTCGGCCGGGGTCAGCGACCGGTTGGTACCGAGCCTCACCGCCGCGGCGGCCGGTTCGGCACAGCTCGCGAGCGGTACCGCAGCCCTCAGTGCCGCGGCGCCGGCTCTCTCCTCCGCGGTGCACTCGGCATCGACCGGAGCCGCGAGACTCTCCCGCGGGGCCGGCGAACTCTCGAGCGGGGCATCCGCCCTTGCCGGCGGCACGGCCGAGCTTGCGAGCGGATCAGCGACCCTCACATCATCCCTTTCGGATGCCGCCCGCACGGTTCCCGTCACCACCGCGGTCGGTCGCCAGGCGACCGCCGATCTCATCGCCAACCCGCTCGCGGTGAGGCAGACCGCGATCACCGAGGCGGCAAACTACGGGGCGGGGCTCGCGCCGTTCTTCCTCGCGCTTGCCTCCTGGATCGGCATCTACGCCCTCTTCCTCCTGGTGCGTCCGCTCTCCCGGCGCGCGCTTACGGCAGTGCGCCGCCCCATCCGCACCACGCTGGCCGGCTGGCTCACACCGGCGCTTCTCGGAGTCGTGCAGATGGTCGCGCTGTTCGCCCTTGTCACGCTCGCCCTGCACCTGCCGGTGGCGAATCCGGTCGGCCTTGTGGCATTCATGGCCTTCGTGGCGATGACCTTCGCCGCCATTGTGTTGGCGCTCAACGTGCTACTCGGCAGTGTTGGGCAGTTTCTCGCCCTGGTCTTCATGGTCGTTCAGCTGGTGACCGCGGGTGGCACCTTCCCGTGGCAGACCCTTCCCGGGCCGCTCGCCGCGCTGCACCAGGCGCTGCCCATGAGTCACGCCGTTGACGGCATCCGCCTACTCATGTACGGCGGACTGAGTTCGACCGTGTGGTCGTCCATCGTGCCGCTGCTGCTCTGGCTGCTCGGATCACTCGTGGTCTCGGTGCTCGGTGCGATGCGCCAGGGCCGATTCAGGATCCTGCGTGAGTTGCGTCCGTCGCCGATCGG
>JANYEI010000080.1 GCA_025363205.1 Frigoribacterium sp. | reverse complement strand
AGACGAGGCGCAGGTCTACTCGTATGACGTGCCCCCGGGGCTCACGACCGCAAACCCGGCGCTCGCAACGCTCGGGATCGACCTCGAAATCGCTCGGGATGCCGCCGGTGCCGACCTGGTGCACTCACACACCTGGTACGCCAACGGGGCCGGCCACATCGCGCAACTGCTTCACGGTATTCCTCATGTGGTGACAGCCCACAGTCTCGAGCCGCTCCGACCCTGGAAAGCCGAACAACTCGGGGGCGGCTATCGGGTCTCGAGCTGGATCGAGCGCGATGCTTTCACCGCGGCTGACGCCGTCATCGCGGTGAGCCACGGCATGCGTCGTGACATCCTGCGGGCCTATCCGATGCTCGACGAGGCGAAGGTCTCTGTCGTGCACAACGGCATCGACCTCGACTCCTGGCATCCGGTCGAGGACGCCACTCTCGTGCGCGCGCTCGGCATCGACCCTGACCGTCCCTCAGTGGTCTTCGTCGGACGGATCACCCGGCAAAAGGGCTTGCCCTACCTGTTGCGAGCGGCTGCTCTACTTCCGCCTGAGGTGCAATTGGTGCTGTGCGCCGGCGCGCCAGACACCCCGACGATCATGGCTGAGGTGCGAGCCGGAGTCGCCGAACTGCAAAAGACTCGGACGGGCGTCGTCTGGATCGAGGAGATGTTGAGCCGACACGATCTCTCGGCCGTGCTCACCTCCGCGACTACCTTCGTCTGCCCGTCCATTTACGAGCCGCTCGGCATCGTCAATCTCGAAGCAATGGCCTGTGGGGCCCCGGTCGTCGGCACCGCGACCGGCGGCATCCCTGAGGTTGTCGACGACGGCGTGACCGGTCGGTTGGTGCCAATCGACCAGGCCGAAGACGGCACGGGTACGCCGCGGGATCCCGATCGATATGTCGCCGACCTTGCCCGGATTCTCACCGAGGTCGTTGGCGACCCGCAGGCGGCACAGCGCATGGGAGAGGCCGGTCGAGCCCGCGCGAAGCGAGACTTCGGCTGGGATCGCATCTCAAGACGCACGCAGGAGATCTATCGATCGGTGCTGTAGCCCGTATCCAGCAGAGGGGTGCGAGCTGTGGCGGTCGAAAGAATCATTCCACCGGAAAGGTAGGGTTGAGCCATGGCCAGCGTTCTCCAGCTTTCCGACGTCTCTGTCGTCCGAGAAGGCAACCACATCCTCGATTCCATCAACTGGACAGTCGAGGACAACGAGCGCTGGGTCATCCTCGGCCCGAATGGCGCGGGTAAGACCACCCTGCTGCAGCTCGCTTCGGCGATGATCCACCCCACCTCTGGCATCGTCAATATTCTCGATGCCACTCTCGGGCGCACAGACGTGTTCGATCTGCGACCGCGCATCGGTTTCGCCTCAACAGCGATGGCCCGGCGTATCCCGGCTACCGAGCGGGTGCTGGATGTTGTGCTGACGGCCGCCTACGCCGTCGCAGGACGATGGAACGAGGACTACGAAGATATCGACGTGCGTCGCGCCCAGCGGGTCCTCGCCGAATGGAAACTCGATGACCTTGAAGAACGTCGATTCGGGCAGCTGAGCGACGGTGAGCAGAAGCGGGTGCAAATCGCTCGTTCCGTGATGACTGATCCTGAGCTCCTGTTGCTCGACGAACCGGCCGCCAGCCTCGACCTGGGCGCTCGCGAAGAACTGTTGCAGCTACTCGGTGGATATGCGCGTGCTGAGCAGGCTCCCGCCATCATCATGGTCACCCATCACGTGGAAGAGATCCCGCTGGGTTTCGGGCATGCGCTACTGCTCTCCCAGGGTCGCATTACGTCGGCGGGACCCATTGGCGAGGTGATCACCTCGGAGAAGCTGACGGAGGCTTTCGGCCTTGAGCTGCGAGTCGAAGAGAGTGCCGGGCGATTCACGGCACGTGCCGCGGAATCCTCCTGAGCCCGCTCATCTCTGGTAATGTCGTCGCTTGGCCCACCTGCCAAAATTTTGCCTCTCCCATCCCACTACCAAGGAATTTACGATGAAGACTGATATCCACCCCAACTACAGCGCGGTTGTCTTCCGCGATCTCGCGAGTGGCGAGACCTTCCTCACGCGGTCAACGGTGAAGAGTGAGAAGACCATCGAGCTCGACGGCGTCACTTATCCGGTCATCGACGTCGAGATCTCCTCCGCGTCGCATCCTTTTTACACCGGCAAGCAGCGCATCCTTGACAGCGCTGGCCGCGTCGAGAAGTTCAACTCGCGGTACAAGGGCTTCGGCGCCTAACCCGACTCTTCAGGTCCAAGACTGCAAAAGGGGGCGATCGGCCCGGGCCGATCGCCCCTTGTGCGCCTGCCGCACATTTCGCGAGACACGACCTGCACAGTTGAACATTCTCGGCCGCTCCGATACGCCGAAATCCTGATGTTGACGGCTACTCTCACCGAAAAACTGCTGTTGGGTGGACCGCGCTAATCGAACCGCGCTGATTCAACGGCGCTGGTCGCTCCCGGGACGGGGGTTCAGCGCACGGCGCCAATCCAGCGCTCCGGCCAGGCCCCATCGGCGACGAAGGAGGGATCTTTCGTGCGGCGCATGTATTCCTGAAAGCTCGTGGCGCTCTCTGCCGCCCAGCCAACCTGGTTGGCATGCACCAGGGTTACGTCGGCTCCGAGCGCGTCCGAGTATTTGCGCGCGATCGCCTGGGCTACCCGACCGGCGGCAACGGCATCCGCCTCAGCATCGTGGGCATCCATGAGTTCGACGCCATAGTATTCCGCAGCCGCCTCCAGGGTGCGTTTGCCCTTGCGATAGCGGTCCATGGCCCGGTCGATCACGAGCGGGTCGATGATCGGAAGCGGGCCGTCGAGCGGCTCGATGCCGTATCTCACACACTCCCGGTTGAGCAGGGTGAGGTCGTACGCCGCGTTGTAGATCACAATGGGGACGCCCTGGGCGAGCAGGGCACGAAGCACAGCGACGATCTCTGCCACCACCCCTGCCGCATCCCGACCCTCCGCCCGAGCGCGCTCGGTAGTGATGCCATGCACCGCCGAGGCCTGGGCGGGAATCTCGACCCCCGGATCGGCAAGCCAGGACACACCCTTTGGCGCACCGAAAGCATCCACCACGCCGACGTAGGCAGAGACGATCCGACTGGTCTCGGTTTCTATGCCCGTGGTCTCGAGGTCAAATACTCCGAGACGGTCGTACCAGGATGGGTCTGTGTCGCCGTCGCCGTTCACAGTGCCAATCTAGGGCCGACCACCGGCAGCGCCAGGCGACCCGACGTGCAACCAGTAGAAACTTTGGGTGCCGAGGGTGAGAGTTATCTCGCCATTCTCGGTGAACGAAGGAAACTCGCCCCCGCCGAAGAGGTCGTACATCGTGGATCCCGCGAACTGCTCCGCCCTGATCGTTACAGCGACCGGGTTGTGCGCGAAACTGAACACGCAAAGCACATTCTCGGCTGAATCGCCGAACTGGGTACCGGACCCCGCGTATGACCGAACGAACGCCAGCACTGATTCGTGGTTGGTTTCAAGCACCGTGAGCGAGCCAAGCCCGAATGTCGGGTGTGCTTTACGAACATGGATGACGTTGCGCACCCAGTGCAACAGCGATCGCGACTGGGCAAGCTGAGACTCCACGTTGATCAGGTTGTAGTTGTAGACGAGAGACTGCACGACGGGAAGGTAAAGCTTGCCGGGGTCTGCCGAAGAGAAGCCGGCGTTGCGGTCTGGAGTCCACTGCATCGGTGTGCGCGAGGCATCGCGGTCTGGCAGCCAGATGTTGTCGCCCATGCCGATCTCGTCGCCGTAATAGAGAAAGGGGCTGCCAGGCAGGCTGAACAGGAGGGCATGAGCCAGCTCGAGCTCGGCGCGCGAGTTGTCGAGCAGGGGAGCGAGGCGGCGGCGGATACCGATGTTGGAGCGCATCCGCGGGTCGTAGGCGTACCAGCCGTACATTGCCTGGCGATATTCCTCAGAGACCATCTCAAGGGTGAGCTCGTCGTGGTTGCGGAGGAACACGCCCCAGCCCGCGCCCTCCGGGATATCCGTCGTCTCCGAGAGAATCCGAGTCAGCTCCGCGGCGTTCTGTGATCGCAGCGAGTAGAAGATGCGGGGCATGACGGGAAAGTCGAACGCCATGTGGCACTCAGGCTCCTCCTCGGTGCCGAAGAACGCGGCAACCTCCCTTGGCCACTGGTTGGCTTCGGCAACCATGATGCGACCGGGGAACTCATCGTCAAACATCGTGCGCACTCGCTTGATGTATTCGTGGGTGGGTGCCTCACCCTCACCGTTGCCCTCTTCGGATTCGAAGAGATAGGGAATTGCATCGAGGCGGATCCCATCGACACCGAGGTCAAGCCAAAACCGCATCACATCCATCACGGCATCCTGCACGGCGGGGTTCTCGAAGTTGAGGTCTGGCTGGTGTGAAAAGAATCGGTGGAAGAAGAATTGACGTCGCACCGGATCGAAGGTCCAGTTGGATTGTTCGGTATCGACGAAGATCACCCGAATGTTCGGGTACTTCTCTTCGGTATCGCTCCACACGTAATAGTCGCCATAGGGTCCCTCCGGGTCGGAGCGTGACTGCTGAAACCACTCGTGCTGGTCGGAGGTGTGATTGAGCGGGTAGTCGATGATGATGCGCATGTTGCGTTCGTGGGCCTTGGTGACCAGGTCCTTGAACTCGTCGAGGGTGCCAAACTCGGGCAGGATTGCGCGGAAGTCAGACACGTCGTACCCGCCATCGCGCAAGGGTGACTGATAAAAAGGCGGAAGCCAGAGGGCATCTATACCAAGCCACTGCAGGTAGTCGAGCTTCGACAGAAGACCCTGGAGATCCCCCGATCCATCCCCATTGCTGTCGACGAACGCGCGAACCATGACCTCGTAAAATACCGAGCGCCGGTACCACTGCGGATCCAGGGTCAGTCCGGGCAGCTGGATGGGTGCGGTAAAGCTCACGGTGCTCCTCTCAAGAGCAGGGTCGTCATTGGTGCCGAGATCGATTCTTCGCGGGCTCATCGAGTCTAGGCGCGAGCGCGAAACGCCTGCGTAACTTCGTATCCGTAGAATCAGAACAATGTCTGTTCACTCGCCTTACGCCGAACTGCTCGACCGGATGCCCATTGAGCGACATGAGGTCGTAATCCTCGGGAGCACGACCCGCTACTGGGTATACGGACCGGTCGATGCCCCTCTCACGATCGTCATTGCGCACGGGTATCGGGGGGAGCATCACGGGCTCGAGCCGGTGATCGCCCAGTTACCCGGAATCCGGTGGATCGGGCCCGATATGCCGGGGTTCGGCGAGTCCACGCCCCTGACCGAAGTTTCCCATTCCATCGATGGATTTGCAGAGTGGCTCTCCGCTTTCGTTGACACGCTCGGCCTCAGCGGCACCGCAGTCATGCTCGGGCATTCCTTCGGCACGATCATCTCGGCCAAGGCCGTCTCTGCCGGGCTGAAGACGCCGGCCCTCATCCTGGTCAATCCCATCTCGACTTCCGGGCTGGAAGGGCCGAGCAAGTTCGCCACGATGGCCACGGTTGCCTTTTATCGATTAGCCGGTCGTCTGCCCAATCGCTGGGGAGAGTTTTTGCTCAAACGCTGGATCGTGGTGCAGTTCATGAGCTCGATCCTTGCGAAGACGAAGGATAAAGACCTGCGTCGCTGGATCCACGATCAACACCACACCTATTTCAATAATTTCGCGAGTCGTGACTCTGTGGTCGAGGCCTTTGAGGCCTCGGTCGGTTCAGACGTGAGCACCTATGCTCAGGGCATTCACATTCCGACCCTGCTCGTCGCGGCGGAACTCGACGACATCACCCCGGTGCAGGCCCACCGGGATCTCGTGGCGACGATGACGGATGCCAGGCTCGAACTGCTGCTCGGGGTCGGCCACCTCATCCACTACGAGGTACCACAGCTCGCGGCAGTGGCCATCCACAAATTTTTGGTCGAGCAGGGACTTTTTGGATCACTGCCACCGGAGGCCAGCTCCATCACGTCGGGCACGGAGCCGGCCCAGCCGTGAAGGTAATCTTCGACTGCCGCTACACCCGCTTTGTGCGTCACGACGGTATCAGCCGGTACACGGCGGGCTTGGTCGAAGCATTCTCCCGTCTGCATCCGGTGACCATGCTCATCAGCGACGAGCGTCAACTGACAATGCTCCCCGATTTACCGTGGGTGATGGGGCGACCCGGCACCAGTTGGCTCGAGCCATTCATCGGCATGCTTTCGATCAACAGGTGGAAGCCGGATGTCGTTTTCAGCCCGATGCAGACGATGGGCGCAACCGGGCGACGCTACAGGCTCGTTCTCACGGTGCACGACATGGTTTTTTACCGAATCACCAAAATTCCCGCGGGCTACAGCTGGTTTGTGAGGGCGGTCTGGCGGGCGTTCTATCTGTCCTATTGGCCACAGCGCGCGGTGCTCGCCCGAGCAGACGCAGTTGTCACCGGATCATACAACTGCGAGCGGGAGATGGCCGAGGCGCGGCTCACCCGGCGTCCGCCAACCGTGATCCGCCCAGGCGTGGATGATTCGGGATTGCCGCAGCGGGACCAACCGCAGTCGAAGTCCCTGGTCTACATGGGTACCTTCCAGCCCAACAAGAACGTGGAGACGCTCGCTCGCGGCATGCATCAACTGCCCGGCTATACCCTGCGATTGTTGTCTCGCATCAGCACAGAAGATCGCGAGAGGATCGCGGCACTCGCGCCACAGGGGTCGATTCAGTTCGATGACGGTGTGACCGACGAGGAGTACCTTGACGCTCTCGTAAATGCCACGGCGATGGTCACGGCATGTTGGGACGAGGGATTCGGCATCCCACTCATCGAAGGTGAAGCCGCGGGAGTGCCGCTGGTGCTGAGCGACATCCCACTGTTCCACGAGGTCGGAGGCGATGCAGCGGTCTATTTCGACCATTCTGATCCCGCCGCCTTCGCCGCCGCCGTGCGCCGCCTCGAACCTCCCGACGAATGGCGGCACCGAAGCGAACTGTCGCGCCAACGCTCAGCCGACTTCAGCTGGGACGAATCGGCGAGACGGCTGCTCGCCCTGCTCACCGAGCTGGTGCCGGTGCGCGAGTCAGCCGTTCTCTAGTGGTCCGTTTCAGGAGGGTGGTTGCCGCCGCCTTCACGTTGTTCGACGGCGTTCTGATCGTCGAGGTCACCACAATCATCCGTGACCGATTCGACCTCGAGCGGGTCGTTGAACAGCACAAGCTCGAGCGCACCATCCACGTGTCGGAAGCTGTGGACCGAACCGTTGGTAATCGGAATTCCGCGGTGATATCGCGTGTGCGGTGACACCTGATTCACAACCGTGCGGATCACGCCGCCGTGGGTGGTCACAATGAGCCGGGCATCCCCAGCCGAGGCGTCACGCTCGCGCTCGTAGCGCTTGGCGAGTTCGATGAGCGCCGGAATCACCCTGGCCGCGACATCCTCCCTGCGTTCGCGCCCGGGAACCGGGCTATCTCCCGGAAAGAGTCGAAGCAGTTCGCGATCGTCGAGTCCCTCGGCCTCGCCGTATCGCCTCTCGGCGAGGGAGTCGAGCAGGTCAATCCGGGATGGATCGATCCCGACAGCGTCGGCGATGATCGTGCCGGTCTCAAATGCACGGGACAGGGGGCTGGAGGCAATCCCGTCCCAGGACCGTCGCGCGAGCAGTCGACCGGTGCGTTCGGCCTGGAGCCGACCGGTGTCGTTGAGCGGGATGTCAGTGCTCCCCTGAATGCGCCGGGCGAGATTCCAGTCGGTCTCACCGTGCCGCACGAGATAGATCAATGTCATGCGGCAGGGTCCCTCGACGGTCGACGGGCCCGATCGCCCGACCTGATACTGACCGGTACGGGTCAGATGCTGAGTCGGAGTGCGAGTTCGGCCAGTGTCTCCGAAGCGCCCGCGTCAATCTTAACCGTCGCGCGCGGGTCACCCTTGGTGACCCCCCGATTCACGATGACGACAGGCAAGCGCCGCTTGGAAGCCTGGTCGAGCAGACGGATACCGGAGTTGACGACGAGGGACGATCCGGCGATGAGCAACGCTCCGGCCGACTGCAGAAGCGCGCTTGCCTCTGAGAATTTCTCGGTGGGGATGAATTCGCCGAAAAATACGATGTCGGGCTTAAGAATGCCACCGCAGACCGTGCACTCCGGAGTGACAAAGTCGGCGATCTGGGTGAATTCCACGTCGCCGTCAGGTCCCAACTCGAAAGAGTCGGGTTCGTCGAGCCATTCGTTCGCGCGAGAGATGCGTTCCGAAACATCCGAGCGGGAGAAGGTCTGGCCACAGGTGAGACAGCGCACGCGGTCCATGGTGCCGTGCAAGTCGACGACCCGCTGCGAGCCGGCCCGCAGATGAAGGCCATCAACGTTTTGCGTGATGATGCCGTTGACAATGCCGCTGGTTTCCAGACGGGCAAGGGTGCGATGCCCGTCGTTCGGGGAGGCACCGTCAAAACGCTTCCATCCCAGATGGCTTCCCGCCCAGTAGCGCTTGCGATATTCGGCGTCTTTCAAGAACTGTTGGAACGTCATCGGGTTTCGAGGCGGAGCACCATCGCCTCGGTAATCCGGGATGCCCGAATCCGTGCTCATTCCCGCGCCCGTCAGCACCGCGACCGTGCGACCGCGCAGGGCGTCGGCAGCACAATCCAGCTCGGCTGAGGTAGCTACCGGCCAATCACGGAGGGCGACACCAGTCACGGAGATACCCCTCTCATCGATCACGGAGCCCAGTTGCACTACCTCCAGACTAAACAATCGAGTTTTCGGATATGTTTCCGAATGCTGGAAGTGTGAGTCTTCTCTTTCGAAAAACATCATCACGACGCCGAATTCGGCGGCAGGAGTTTTATGCACATCGTGCGAATCGACGACCTCGAGCATCCCGGCCTTGCCGACTATTCGGGGCTGACTGACGTGGCCCTTCGACGGCGAAGTGAACCGGCCGGCGGGCTGTACATCGCCGAATCGTCAAAGGTAATTTCCCGGGCGATTGCGGCTGGTCACCGGCCGCGATCGATTCTCGTGCAGCAGCAGTGGCTGCTCGAGATGGAAGGGTTGCTCGCCTCCTACGATGTGCCAATCTACGTTGGTGCACCCGGTCTGCTCGAAAGTCTTACCGGGTTCAACCTGCATCGCGGTGCACTCGCGGCGATGCATCGGCCACCACTGCCCTCTGTTTCACAGGTGATCGAGGGGGCGCGTCGCGTGGTGGTGATTGAGGATGTCGTCGACCACACAAATGTCGGTGCGATTTTCCGAGCAGCAGCCGGGCTCGGCGCCGATGCTGTGCTCGTGACGCCGCGCTGCGCGGATCCGCTCTACCGCCGAAGCGTGCGCGTCAGTATGGGCACGGTGCTTCAGGTGCCGTGGACCCGACTTCCCGAGTGGCCGGAGGGCGCCGCAGTGCTCAAGAACGCCGGCTTCCACCTCGCCGCTCTTGCCCTTGCCGACGACGCGATAGGCCTCGATGTTCTGGCAGAAAATCCGCCGGAAAAGATCGCACTGCTGCTCGGTGCTGAAGGAGATGGTCTCAGCCGGGACGCCGTTGCTCACGCTGACACGGTGGTCACGATCCCGATGCTGCACGGGGTGGATTCGCTGAACGTCGCCGCGGCGAGTGCCATCGCCCTGTGGGCGCTACGGGTGCGGTGATCACGGCGATTGGTTCAGCGAAAACGTAGCATGTTGCCATGGCGGTGATCGAGGAACCTACTGTGCTGCCGGTGCCCGGGCGGCGAGGGCGCCCGGCTCGTCCGCGACTGATTCGGCGCCGCGTCGTGGTGTTCTCGGCGGTAGCCATCGTCAGCGTGCTGGCGGTCTACCTACCGCTCACGTTGCTTTCCCCGCTCGCGCCCACATCCTCCCAACTCGTGCCATTCACGATTCCCGACCGTACCGCCGCCGTTACGATGCTCCCGGGCTACGGTGCAAGCGCGGTGGGGGCGATCGGGTATCCCGAGGCCTTCGCAACCGCCGGTAGCACCGAACCGTTGCCGATTGCCAGCATCAGCAAGATCGTGACGAGCCTCGTCGTGTTGGAGAGGAAGCCCCTTCGGCCCGGCGATTCCGGACCGACGATAACGTTCTCGGCGACAGACGCCGCCCTGAGAGCCAAGTACATAGCGCTCAACGGGGAAACCAAACCGCTGGCGGCTGGCGCGACCATCAGCCAGCTCGACCTCATGAGGGTCACACTCGTCGCCTCGGCGAACAACTACGCCGAAGCCCTCACGGCCTGGGCCTTCGGCTCTCACGCGGCGTTCGAAATCGCCGTGACCGCGTGGCTGTCGTCCCACGGTCTCGACCACACCACGATCGTCGAGCCCACCGGCATCAATCCCGGCAACGTGAGCACGGCGAGCGACCTCGTTGAAATCGGTAAGCTCGCCCTCGCCAACCCGGTGGTCGCCTCCATCGTCTCGACCGAGTCGATGACGCTCGCCGGCGTCGGCAGCTTTGCGAACACGAACACTCTGCTGGGACGACTCGGTGTCGATGGCATCAAGACCGGTACGCTCAACGGCTCGTCCAACCTGCTCTTCGCGGCGACGTTCCGCTACGGAAGTCACGCCGTCACCGTGGTCGGCGCCGTTGTCGGCGCGACAAACCATAAGGCGCTGGATGCCACGGTTACGACTCTGCTCGCGGGCATGAAAGCAGGATTTCACGAGATCACTCTTGCGCAGAAGGGAGAACCGTTCGCCAATTTCAGAACGGCGTGGTCTCAGCGGGCCAGGGCAGTGTCCAGCAGTGCCGCGTCGGTACTGGTCTGGAGCAATACGCCTGTCACTGCGGTGATCTCCGCGCTCCCGGCCCGCGCCGGCGAGACGCGCGCTGCGATTGGTAGGGTCACTTTCACCGCAGGGAGCCAGTCCGTGATCGTGCTGCTCACCCTCGATCACCGCCTCGTCGACCCGGGGCCGTGGTGGCGCCTCAGCAACCCGACTCGGCTCATCGGCTAGAGGAACAGCCAGGGACATTACGGCGCGCCGTGTATGCCCCTTCGCGCATAGATGCATTGCTCTCACAGGGTTTGCCCCTATGGTGAAAACATCCTTTGGAGCACCCGCTCGTCCTACCCCGACTGGGAAGTCATTTCGAATCGAGGTATCGTGAGCGATGCAACCGCGTCACCGGTAGTCACCTTCACCAAGACCACGCCAGGCGGGTCTCGCATCAATCCCACTACCGAGTACTCGTCATTGCTGCGAACGGTGCGTGATGCAGGCCTTCTGCGGCGGCGCACCGGCTTCTACGTGATGATGTTCTCCATCATTACCTTCGCCCTGGCTGGCGCGATCGTCGGCTTCATTTTGCTCGGGGACTCGTGGTACCAGCTGATCGTCGCGGGCGCGCTCGGAATCATCCTTACCCAGTACGCCTTCCTCGCACACGAAGCGGCCCATCGCCAGGTGTTTGAATCAGGTCGGGCGAACGATGTCGCCGGGCGTACCCTGGCGAACCTTTTCGTTGGCATCAGTTACTCCTGGTGGATGACCAAGCACAGCCGCCACCACGCCAATCCCAACGTGATCGGCAAGGACATGGACATCGAGCGCGATTTCGTGTCGTTCACCCCGGAGGATGCCGCGCGGGCCACCGGCCTGTACCGCTGGGCGACACGCCGCCAGGGCTACCTGTTCTTCCCGGCACTGCTCCTCGAGGGCATCAACCTTCACATCCTGGGATTCAAGACCGTCTTCGGCCGCGGACGCGTCGATCGCCGTTGGGTCGAAATCAGCATGCTCGTGCCTCGCATTGCCCTCTATCTCACGATCATCTTCATGTTCTTGCCGGTGGGAATGGCCTTTGCCTTCATCGGGGTACAGGTTGGCGTCTTCGGCCTCTACATGGGAGCGTCCTTCGCCCCGAACCACAAGGGAATGCCGATCCTGCCGCACGATAGCAAAGTCGACTTTCTTCGCCGGCAGGTGCTCACCTCGCGCAACATCACCGGGCTCGGTACGACCACCTTTATGGGTGGCCTCAACTATCAGATCGAGCACCACCTGTTTCCCAACATGCCGCGGCCGCACCTCGCCAAGGCCCGCGAAATCGCGAAGGAATACTGCGACTCGCACAACATCCTCTACACCGAGACGACCCTCACCCAGTCGTACGGGATTGTGATTGCGTACCTCAACCGCGTCGGGCTTTCTGCCGGAGGCGATCCGTTTGATTGCCCGGCCGCCACGCAGTTCGGTCGCTGACAGGCGCGGGCTCAGACCGGCGCCGGACACGCGACTTAGTTGGTCGAATTCGCCGTCCGGTACGGTCCTGCATCCGGGCGCTTTGGTGTAATTCCATCACCGGATGACTGATGGCGAATGCGACGAAGCACCCACGGCACGAGATATTCGCGGGCCCAGCCCAAGTCTTCGACGCGGGCATGGCGCCATGTCACCCGCTTCAACGGTTCAGGGTGATACGGCTCGAGGTCATTGTTCACGTTGAGGGCCTCGAGTACCATGCGTGCAACGGAGGTATGCCCAATTGGTGAGAAGTGCAGGCGGTCTGCCGCCCACATCCGCGGATCCTTGAGTTCACGAAGTGCCCACATGTCTGCGACGACCAGATCGTGCCGAAGCGCAATCGCCCGCAGGTTCTCGTTGTAGATCGCGACCTTGCCGCGTGACCGATTGAGCACGGGAGTCATGCCGATGTCGGGGCCGTTGAAGAGCACGATCGTTGCGCCATCCGCCCGCAGTCGCGCGATGCCGGTTTCGAGGATCGTGGCGAGCCGGTCCGGATCGGTATTGGGCCGGATGATGTCATTGCCACCGGCGGAGATCGAGATGAGGTCAGGGCGAAGCGCGAGTGCTGCATCCACCTGTTCGTTCAGGATCTGTCGGAGCAACCTGCCACGGATGGCGAGATTCGCATAGGCAAAATCCTCGGTCTGTTCGCTCAGCACCTCGGCGACCCGGTCTGCCCAGCCACGGTTACCACCGGGGCTCCTCGGCTCCGGATCCCCAATACCTTCCGTGAATGAGTCTCCCAGAGCGACATAACGGGACCAGGGATGCTGCTGAGTCATAGCTCTACCCTGCATTAGTTTCCCTTCTTCCGCCAAACCGTTGCGTAACAGCGGATGCACTCCGAGTCAAGGCTCTTGTCCCCCAAACGGGGCGATGTCAGAGTGACAGCGTCATTCGAGATTCGAACGACGACATCATTTCTGTTTGGAGACAAAAATCATGGGAATTATCGGTTGGATCATTCTGGGACTCATCGCCGGGGCCATCGCGAAGGCAATTCTCCCCGGCACTCAGGGGGGCGGATGGCTCATCACCCTGGTTCTCGGCGTCGTGGGTGCTCTGCTCGGCGGATTCCTCGCCAGCGCTATCTTTGGTATCCCCATGGGTGGCTTTTTCGAAATCCGCACCTGGATCATCGCGATTCTGGGGTCGATTGTCGTACTTCTCATTTACGGCCTCGTTACTCGCGGTTCGCGTCGTCGCGCATAACCGCACTACCTGCGATCGCGGGCCCTCCGTCTCCGGGCGAAGGGCCCGCTGTCGTTTGGTCGGATGTCGCGGCACGGTCATCGGTCGAGGTTAAGCTCGACTGATGACCAACCCGCAGCCCTTCGGACCCCAGGTGGGCACCTCGGCCGCGGAGCACCTCTCGCCGTCTTTCCCGGAGCGCGCCGCCCGCGGCACCGCAGATAAGCTTCGGGCCTGGCAGCAGGAGGCGATCGCCGAATACTTTTTGCGGGAGCCGAAAGACTTTCTCGTGGCAGCGACCCCTGGGGCGGGGAAAACCACGTTCGCGCTTCGACTGGTTACCGAGCTGCTTGCCAAGCGCACAATCGACCGGGTGACGGTCGTCGCCCCGACCGAACACCTGAAACGCCAGTGGGCGGATGCCGCTCACCGCGTGGGAGTGCGCCTGGATCCGAGCTTCACAAACGCGCAGGGCTGGGCCGGCAAGCATTTCCATGGCGTGGCAGTTACCTACGCCCAGGTGGCGACGCGAGCCGCCCTCCATCGCACGATGACCGAGGGCGGACGCACCCTCGTGATCCTCGACGAGGTGCACCACGGGGGCGATGCCCTGAGTTGGGGGGACGCCATCAGGGAGGCCTTCGAACCGGCGACGAGACGACTCTCCCTCACCGGGACGCCGTTCCGGTCGGACACCTCGCCGATCCCCTTCGTGACCTACTACCCGGACGAGCACGGCATCCGCACCTCCCGGGCAGATTTTGCCTACGGTTACGGGCGTGCCCTCGCGGACGGTGTCGTGCGACCGGTGATCTTCCTGGCCTACGCCGGGCGAATGCGCTGGCGTACCCGCACCGGCGACGAGATGGAGGCGCGGCTCGGCGAGGGCGACACGAAGGATATCACGGCCCAGGCCTGGCGCACGGCGCTCGATCCAGAGGGCGAATGGGTGCCCGCCGTACTCAGGGCGGCCAATCGGCGGCTTACCGAGGTGCGTCACGGTATTCCGGATGCCGGGGGGCTCGTGATCGCCACTGATCATTACGCCGCGCGGGCCTATGCCGAGATTCTCGAGAAGGTGACCGGGGAGAAACCCACCGTTGTACTCTCCGACGAGAAGGCAGCGAGCGAGAAAATCACCCAGTTCGCTATGTCTGATTCGCGCTGGATGGTGGCCGTGCGGATGGTATCGGAGGGCGTGGATATCCCGCGGCTCGGGGTAGGGGTCTACGCGACATCCGCCTCGACTCCGCTGTACTTCGCCCAGGCAATCGGCCGTTTTGTGCGCACGAGACGTCGGGGGGAGACGGCGTCGATCTTTCTTCCCAGCGTGCCATCGCTTCTCGGGCTCGCCTCGGCGATGGAGCTGCAGCGAGATCATGCCCTTGACCGGGATCCGGGCGAAGGACTCGAAGAGATCCTGCTTGACGACGACGCCGCAGACGAGGCCAATCGGGTCGAATCGGCCTCGGGTGACGCGCTGCTCTTCGACTTCAAGGCACTCGGATCCGAGGCCGCTTTCGACCGGGTGTTGTTCGATGGGGACGAGTTTGGCGCGGGCGCGGTACCCGACAGCCTCGAGGAGCTCGATTTCATCGGTATCCCTGGTCTTCTCGAACCGGACCAGGTGAAAGAACTGCTTCGGCATCGACACCAGCGCCAGGCGCGACGAATCGGTGACCGGCAGCGGCAGGCCGACGAGTCCGGCGCCGATGCGGAGATCGTGCCGCTCTACCGTAACCTCAAGGAACAGCGGGCGTTGCTCAACTCCCTGGTCGGGATGCGGGCAAAGGGCAGCGGCGAGCCGCACGGCATCATCCACGCGGAGCTGCGGCGGATGGCGGGGGGGCCGGCCGTGCCGCAGGCGAGCGTCTCCCAGCTGCAGGCGCGCATCGACCTGCTGAGGCGGGGGCTGCGCAGCTGAAAATGGGCCTGCGGAGGTTCGGAACAGTAGCCGGCTCAAGCGGTCAACGAAAGTCGCGGGATGTCGTGCGGGTCGACATCGGAAGCGCTTCGAGACGATCGGCGAGCAGGTTGGTGACGCCCTCGGGGGAGCGCTCGAGGATGCCACGCACGATGAGCGCGGGGGAGTCGCGGGCGATGCGGCGGTAGCGGTTCCACACGCCCACGCTGCAGATCACGTTGACGAGACCGATCTCATCCTCGAGATTCATAAAGGTGATGCCGCTCGCCGTTGCTGGGCGCTGCCGGTGGGTCACGACGCCCCCCACCTCGATGCGGCGGCCGGACTCCGCCGTCTTGAGATCGTCGGAGCGGAGAGCCCCCCGCTGCCGAAGGGCCGCCCGCAGGAAGCGGATCGGATGATCGTCGGGGGAGATGCCGGTAGCCCAGAGGTCGGACGCGAGGATCTCGGAGCTACTGGGCATCGAGAACAGCGGCGGCTGAACGGTGACCATACTGCCGGCGAGGAACTCCTCCCGATCCCGGGCGGCATCGCCAGCGGCCCAGAGCGCCTCGCGCACGCTGAGACCGAGGGATTCGAAGGCACCGGCCGCGGCGAGGGCTTCGAGCTGGGCCGTGCCGAGTCCGACCCGGCGCACCAGGTTCGCGAGGTCGGTGAAGTCGCCGCCCGCCTCACGATCGGCGACGATCTTCCTGGCCAGGGTCTCGCCGATACCGGTGACCTCGGCGAGGCCGAGACGCACCGCAAGGGCTCCGTCGCGGCGGTGGTCGTCGGGGTCGAAAGGAGCACTGCGGTCGAAGGGACCGACCGGCGGCTGGTGGGAATGGAGGCAGGAGGCTGCGCCCGTTGGTGCGGTCACTCCGAGACCGACAGAGCTCGCCTCAAGCCCCGGCTGCCAGCCCGACCGCAGGATGTCGGGACGCCGCACTGTGACGCCGTGCCGCCGGGCATCCGCCACCAGGGACAGCGGCGAATAAAAGCCCATCGGCTGGGCGCGCAGTAGCGAGGCAAGGAATGCCGCCGGATAGTGCAGCCGGAGCCAGGAGCTCGCGTAGACGAGCAGGCCGAAGCTGAGACTGTGGCTCTCCGCGAACCCGAAGTTGGCGAAGGCCTCGATCTTGGCGTAGATATCGTCCGCGACCTCGCCGACGATGCCATTGCTCGCCATGCCCGCATAGAGAGTGGTCTTGAGCGAGGCAATTTTCTCCTGCCCGCGCTTGGAGCCCATCGCGCGGCGCAGCAGGTCAGCGTCATCCGCGCTGCATCCCCCAACGGCCATAGCCATCTGCATCAGCTGCTCCTGGAAGACGGGGATACCGAGCGTGCGCTCCAGGGGCTCCCTGAGCTTCGGATGCTGGTAGGTGACAGCCTCCTCGCCGAGCTTGCGCCGCACGAACGGATGCACCGCCCCACCCTGGATCGGGCCGGGCCGCACCATGGCGATCTGCACCACGAGGTCATAAAACCGGCGCGGCTGCAGCCGGGGAAGCAGTCCCATCTGTGCCCGGCTCTCCACTTGGAACACTCCGATCGAATCGGCGCGGCAGAGCTGGTCGTAGACGCCCTGCTCCTCCTTGGGGATCGTGGCGAGCTCCCAGTCCTCGCCGAGATGCTCACGCACCAGGTCGAAGCTGTGCTGGATAGCGTTGAGTATGCCGAGGCCGAGCAGGTCGAACTTGACCAAGCCCATCCAGGCGCAGTCGTCCTTGTCCCACTGCAACACCGTTCGACCGTCCATGCGTCCGTGCTCGATCGGGCAGACCTCGCCGACCGGCTGCTCGGTGAGTACCATGCCGCCCGAGTGGATGCCGAGGTGTCGCGGCAGTGTCAACGCCTCGAGTGCGAGAGCGGTCACCGCCTCCGGAATGTCGTGATCGACGCTCGAGAGCAGGGCGCCGTGCTGCTCCACCTGCTTTGACCAGGCATCCTGCTGCCCTGGGCTCGCCCCGAGAGCCTTGGCCATGTCACGCACCGCGAACTTGGGTCGATACTGGATAAAGTTCGCCACCTGCGCCGCATTCTGCCGGCCGTACTTCTCGTAGACATACTGGATCGCCTCCTCGCGCCGGTTGGAGTCGAAGTCGACGTCGATGTCGGGCTCCTCCTCTCGCATGCTCGAAAGAAAGCGTTCGAACGGCAG
>JANYEI010000202.1 GCA_025363205.1 Frigoribacterium sp. | reverse complement strand
GGCACCAACAGAGCCGCAAGGAGAATAGCGACCATGAACGGAACGATGATCTCACGCAGGGTGATCACGAGGTAGATGAACAGCGCGATAACAGCGGCGATCACGAGCAGGCGCCAGCACCACGCCCCCGCGATTCGAATGCCCACGGGAAGAACCACCTCGGGCTGCGGTTTCACCGCGGCACCCCCCACAGCTGCCCCCGAGTTAACCCCCCGTGCTGGCACGGGCCTGCGTCGTCCGAACGTCATTCGGTCAGTCTATGCCGGTGTACATGCGTCATAAGGAATGGCTCCGCGACGTCGATAGCACTCACGGAAACGGCATCCCCCCGCCGCCGGTGGGTGACGCCTTCTGCAGATTACCGAAGCTTCTGCCACGCCGCGCGGTACCAACCGGCGTGGCCAGAGGTGCAGGTCAGACCCCGCGCGCGCTCACCGCGACCGGCCGACCGGTGAGCCGAAGGTGCACAGCCTCCCCGGGTTCGGGTCGCACCCGCACCTCGTGCTGCACAAACAGCAGCGTGCCGTCGCTCAGCCGAACCTGACTGCGGCGCATCGACCCGAGAAAGCTCGAGACCACTACGACCGCTGCCAGACCATCCGGCGCAAACTCGATGTCTTCCGGGCGGATATAGGCGGTGACCGGTCCGTTGGCCGGCCCGGTTCCCAGCAGCGGAAGAGACGCCCCCAGTACGGTGACGGTGTCGCCGACGAGCATCCCCTCGACCGGGTTGCTCAGCCCCACGAATGTTGCCACGAATGAGGTGGCCGGGCGCGAGTACAGATCTTCCGGAGTACCGATCTGCTCGATGTTGCCCTCGCGCATCACGGCAACCCGATCGGCGACGGCAAGTGCCTCCTCCTGATCGTGCGTGACGAAAAGCGTCGTGATGCCGAGTTCGGTCTGAATCCGTCGAATTTCATCGCGCAACTGCGCACGAACCTTCGCGTCGAGCGCAGACAGGGGTTCGTCGAGCAGCAGCACGCGCGGCCGGGTTACCAGCGCGCGGGCTAGCGCGACGCGCTGTTGTTGGCCACCGGAGAGCTGGTGTGCGTAGCGGGCACCGAGGTCACCGAGGCCCACCATCTCTAAAGCTTCAGCGGCCCGTATTCGGCGACGGGCCGAATCCACCCGACGCATCCGAAGCCCGAACTCCACATTCTGCTGCACCGTCATGTGGGGAAAGAGAGAGTATGCCTGAAACACCATGCCGATGTCGCGCTTGTTGACAGGGGTGAGCGAGACATCCTCTCCGTCAATGGAGATGCGGCCATCCGAGATCGACTCGAGTCCCGACAGTGCGCGAAGCACCGTGGTCTTTCCACAGCCAGATGGACCGAGCAGCGCCACAAACTCACCGGGGGCCATGACCAGATTCACCCCCGTGAGTGCACGGTGACCGGAGTAGTCCTTGACCACATTGCGCAGTTCGACAGTGGCACCCGCTCGCGGCTCCATGGATGTCGCATCGGAGGCGGTCGTAGCGGTGCAGGTGGTGCGGGTGAGCGGCGTCATAGTGATCTCCGGTTGCGGCTGCTACCGATGCGGCCGATAAAAAAAAGCAGAACGAAGGCGAACAGCAGCGCGAACAGGGCGAAGATCACCGCGACATAGGGGTCGGTGTGCTGCACCAGAATGAGCGCCGTCTGAAACGTGTTTTGGCTGAGGAACGAGGCGATCGTATATTCGCCGAGAACGACGGCGATGGTGATGAAGCAGGAGGCGAGGATGCCCCGGCGCAGATTGGGCAGAATCACCAGGCGGATCACACTCCCCCAGCTGGCACCCAGAGATCTCGACGCCTCACTGAGAATCACCACCTCGACCGCGGCCAGGTTGGCAGCGATCGGTCGGTAGGCATACGGCAGCACGATGATGCCGATCGCGAAGGCGAGGGTCCACGGGTTGCTCCCGAATGCGCGCGCCACGATCGAGTAGACCGGAACGTAGCCGACCACGAGCACAATCGAGGGGATCGTCACCGGGATGATGCAGATGAACTCGAGTGCCCGTCGCAGCACGGGAAATTTCAGCTCGACCATGATCATCGCGGGAAGCAACAGTGCGAGCACGATGAAAACCGTGAGCGCGCAAATTGTCAATGAGTTGACAATTCCCTCGAACAGCACACTGTAGGTGTCTGACGTTGCCGGATCAAAGAGCGATACGAAGTGTTGGATGCCGTAGGACTGCACGCCCTTGACGGGCTGACCGATACGAAGGGAGAACTCGATCATGCCGATGATGGGAACGGCGAAGACCACGCCAGCCAGTGAAAGTATCATCCGGCGCACCAGCGGTCCTGGCTCGGCGGCATAGCCGCGCGGTCCAGCCCCGCGGGATGTGCGGCGCTTCGGTGCCACCGCCGGATGATCGGCCTGAACGCTCGCGGCGGTCATCGCTGCCACCGAGATGCTCTGCGCTGCAGCGCGGAATACGCACACATGAGCACAACCATCACGATCACCATTCCGAGGGCGAGCACTCCGGCAACATTGGACACACCGACGACGGTCTCGCTGGTGAGCTGTTGCTTGATGTCCAACGGGGTGATTACCGCCTGCGACGAGATGAGAGCCGCCGCCGTCGCATACGAGGAAAACGAGTTTGCGAACAGCAGGATCAGGCTGCCGAAAAAGGCAGGCGCGAGAATGGGCACGCCGATTTGAGTCCAGTAGGTGAAACGCGTACCCCCCAGGGTCGCGCTAGCCTCCGCCCAGGTGGACTTCAGACCCTCCATCGCCGGCATGAAGGTGAGCACCATCAGCGGCACCTGAAAGTAGAGATAAACCACGACCAGCCCCGCCACCTGGTAAATGAGCGGCCCGTTGTCGTTGTAACTGTTAAAGACGTTCTGAGCGAGTCCGAGCGAGACCAGCCACTTCGTGAGCAGCCCCTGGGCGCCCATCGTTGCAATGAAAGCAAAGGCGAGCATCACTCCACCGAACTGCGCGAGCACACTCGAAGCCGAGTCGACCGTCGTGCGCAGCACGCCGCCCGGCTTGGTGCCCAACAGTGCGAAACACAGAATCGCCCCGATGATCGACCCGGCGATGGCAGTGATGGCCGAGAGGGCGAAGGAACTGGCGAAATGCGTGAGGATCTGCCGGTCGGCGAAGGCGGAGAGATTTGCGAGGGTGAATCTGCCCCTGGCGTCAAAAAAACCGCTTCCGACCGCGAGGATCGCGGGGACCGCGAGAAAAAGCAAAATATAAACAGAGAAAGGAACGAGACCGAGCCAGACCACACTGCGACGTCGGGGGGTTACCCCCCCGACGTCGACGGTGTTGTCGGCTGGCGCTCGCACTGCAGCGACAGTCGTCATCAGGGAGGAACTAGCCGATTGCCGCGGCCCACTTGGCGGTGAGCACTGAGGCCGCCTCGGTGGCCTGATCCGCAGTGAGCTGAACGAAGCTCTTCGGAGCAGCTCCGACGGTGGTCAGCACCTTCTGGTCGACGGTCTTGTTGGTGACCATTGCCGCAAGCGTCGCCGGGTACGAGGCCGAAGCCAGGTACAGGTTCTGCACTGCGGGGCTGTAGATGTATTCCTGCCACAGGCGTGCCGCCGCCGGGTGCGGGGCGTCGGCGTTGATGGCCTGGTTGTAGTAGCTGCCGAGCGCGCTGCCCGGGAGCACTACCGTCTTGAAGTTGGAATTACCGCTCGCGCCGCCGGCCACGCCCCAGGCGAGGTTGTTGAAGCTCCACTGGATCACGACGGGGGTTTCACCCGAGACGACCGTGGCCTGAGTGGGAGTGACCGCCAGCAGGTTGCCCGCCGTCTTAAGCTTTCCGAAGAAATCGATTCCCGGCTGGATGTTGTCGGCCGAGCCCTGGTTCTGTAGCGCAGCGAGATAGACGGCACTCGCCGCCTCGTTGGCCTGGGTCGGGTTGCCCTTGATCGCAACCTTGCCCTTAAAGTCGGCGCCGAGCAGGTCGTTCAGAGAATTCGGGGCGCTCTTGATCACCGTGGAGTCATAGCCGATCGACATCAGGCCGGTGTAGTCGTAATACCACTTGCCGGCAGGATCCTTGAAGTCGTTAGGGATATCTTTCCAGTTCATGACCTTGTACGGCGTGACGATGTCGAGGTTCTGCTGCAGCACGGCGGTTCCCAGGTCGAACACGTCGGGAGCGGTGGTCTGGCCGAGCTGGGACTTGGCTGCGGCGATCTCGTCGGCGCTCGACCCGTCGGGGTTTGCTGAGTTGATGGTGATCTTCGGGTACTTTTTTTTGAAACCGTCGATGATCTTGCCGTAGTTGGCCCACGATACGGGCAGGGTGATCACGTTGAGAGCACCCTCCGCGTTGGCAGCGGTCTCGAGGGCGGTCAGGCCTCCGAAATCGGCAGCGCTTGTCGCTGTCTTGGCATTAACCTTCGTGGTGCTGGCCGGCGTGCTGGGTGCAGCACACGCGGTTAGAGAGATCGCGACGATCGCGACGAACGCGGCTCCGGCGATGAAACGCTTGGCTTTCACTGATGTCCTCCTGATGACCGTCCGGCCGTTCGCGCTGTGGGGCGAAAGCTTGGGATACCGAGCCGGTCAGAACGATGGTCCAATTGAGGCGTGACCGCGAAGGTGACGGATGGTGAACGCACGGGAAACGTGAGCCGTCCATCGGCCGGTTCCTCAAGAACACGATGAAAAAACCCGTGCGGCCAGCCCAAATGAGATGGTCATGCCCACCCCAGACGTAACCGAGACGACGGTGACACCCGGCGTGACTTCCTCGATGAGATACGGATGCTGTGAGCTCGACGAGTACACCCCTTGCCATCGTTCGATCACCCGAGGCCGATGAATGCCGAGCACCTCGCCGACCCGAGCAAGCAACAGCTCGGTCGTTTCCTCCCGCTCGAAGGCATCCATCGTGACCGCATAACGGTGGCTATCACCGGCGATGATCGTGCCATCCGGCCGCTGGGTGAACATCACGTTCGCTCCGATACCCACAAGTTGCGAATCTGTCTCGGTGATCTTGTGGCGCAGAGCCGCAGACGCGGCTGTTTCGGTAAAGGCCGGGTAGCGCAGCATCGAGGTGCCAGTGAGCACTGCGGGATCGATGTGTCTGCCGGCTGGTGCCGCAATGCGGGCCATCTGCAGTCCGCAGCGCTCCATCCCGTGTTCCTCGGCGATCTGCGGATAGAGATAGTCGAGGTCATGACCGACGCAGACGATGGTTCGCTCCGCACGGATCGAGCCGCGAGACGTTTCGACTCGACCGTCGCTCGCGGAGAAAAACGCGGTGCGCCAGAGAATTGTCACCCCCGCCTGCGTGGCCAGCCAGGCGGCGAGGCGACCGACCGCCTCGCGCGGGTCGACGCGCAGGTCGTTTCGAAGCAGAGCGCCACCGACCACCGTGGAGTCCGCGCCAGCCGATACCTGATCGCGCACCACATCCGCGGCGAGCATGGCGACATGGCCGGGCTCCCGCGACGCCGACAGCTCTTCGAGCACCGCCAGCTCTTCCAAACTTCTGGCGATGGCGAGCGCTCCCGACGCGATGGAAAAGAATCCGGCTTGCACAGAAAAGTGCAGCCAACGCTGCCGGGCGACCATCGCGAGTTCGAGCAGATCCCCCGACTGGGCGGTGATGCAGCAGTGCCCGAAGTTCTGCGTAGACGCCCCCACGGCCCGGTCATCCCGGTCAATGATCGTGACAGTAAGCCCCCGACGAAGTGCCTCGGTGGCGTGCGCAAGACCGATGATGCCCGCGCCCACGATGAGAA
>JANYEI010000070.1 GCA_025363205.1 Frigoribacterium sp. | reverse complement strand
GAGCGGCGAGCAGGCGGCGAAACATCGTGCCCCAGACTAACCGCAATAGAGTTGCAGGATGCCCGGACCGATCGACCTGCACACCCACAGCAGCGTCTCCGACGGTACCGAGACCCCGACCGAGCTGGTGAAAGCGGCAGTCGCCGCGGGTCTCGGCACGGTGGCGATCACCGACCATGACTCGACGGCGGGTTGGCAGGAAGCCTTCGCCGCAGCATCCGGGACCGGCCTGACCGTGATTCCGGGAATGGAGCTCAGCACAAACTACGGTCCCGCGAGCGTCCATATGCTCGCCTACCTGTTTGATCAAGCGGATGCGATGATCATCGCTGAGACAGCGAGGATCCGTGACGGGCGGATGCATCGCGCCGAGCGCATCGTTGAACGCATCGCAGTCGACTACGACATCACCTGGGAAGAGGTTCTGGCCCAGTCGGTGGAGGGTGGCACTCTTGGGCGGCCGCACATCGCAGATGCGCTCGTTGCAAAGGGGCTGGTGAGCGACCGCAGCGCGGCGTTCGAGAGCATCCTGCACTGGCGGAGCGGCTATTACGAGAAGTATTACGCACCCTCACCCCTCGACGGCGTGCGGATGATCGTCGCTGCCGGCGGAGTGCCGGTCCTGGCGCATCCGGCCACGCAGGGTCGCTACCGGGTGATTGAGGAGCGCGCGATCGCAGAACTAGTGGCTGCCGGCCTCTTCGGTCTCGAAATCCACCACCGTGACAACACTGAGGACGGCAAGGTGCGCCTGTACGAGCTCGCCGCTAAGTACGACCTTGTGGTCACTGGCTCAAGCGACTATCACGGCGTAGGCAAGCACAACCGGCTGGCCGAGAACACGACGGAGCCAGAGGCCCTAGCGCGCATTGTGGCGGCCGGTACGGGATCGGCACCCTACCGCGGCTAGTGCGTGCCGTCCTGATCCGTGCCGTCCCGATGCGTGCCGAGCACCCACGCGCCGGTCAGCACGATGTTGTCCATCAGAAGCAACAGTTGCGGCTCGATGGACACGTGCGGGCTGGAGAAGCTCAGCTGGCAGAGACCGCGCAGGTCGGAAAACTCGAGCCAGTAGTCGACCAGAAGCAGTGGGGTTTCGGATGCCCCGAGCTCGGCCGCGCCGGCACCGACACGCGAGTGTCGGATGAACGGCCCGGCGAGCGTCTCGGCCCCCACGAGTTCCGCCTCCGCTTCGAGGGTGGACCGCAGTCGTTCGGTCAGGCGGTCGAGATGGCTCACGTCGCCGATAGCCGGACCGAGGGCATGCCAGTACATCGCAACGTTGAGCGCGAGCGCCGCAGTCTCGTTGAGCTGCAGCAGGTAGGCGAGAAAGCGACCGCCGGCCGAGGTGGCCCGCTCACAGCTCTGCCGCAATCAGCGCTCGAGTTCGGCGCGCAGCACGGGGGCGGACCCGAGGGCGGCCAGCTGCTGGTACACCAGCTGTGACACCTGCTCGTCACCCACCGCGGCATCCTCAAGCTCGATCACAAACCATTCGCGCGAGAGTGCAATGTCGAGCCCGACAACAGTCGATTACCGCGGGTCGAGCGGCAGTGTGGCCTCTTCGAGGCTGCCACCGGGGGCCGACGCCACCCAGGCGACATCGTCGTCTCCCGGCTGGGGCTGGAGGGACTGCAGCACGTCATCGACGATCGCCATCATCGGATGCGGGCCGGCCGGATCGAAGACCACTCGTTCGATCACGGTGCGGTACTGCTCGAGGAAGGGGGCGAGAGACTGCCCGCGCTGGAGTGCGAACTCCCGGTCGGGGTTGTCGGCGAGGTAGGCGGCAAGGGTTTCGGTCGACGAGAACAGGCAGAGCTCGTAGGGGGTGGGTCGGTCGGGGTGTTCCGACTCGAAGACGCGCACCTGCAGCTCGCCTTCGGGCGTTCGGATTTGCGGCACGACGACGTAATCGTGACGGAGCGCCTGACCGATCGCCGCGACATCCTTGGCCGCAAGAGCCGCGGCGAGCGCGGCCGATCCGACCTCGGTCGTGCGGTCGATGAGAATCTCGCCGCCAGCGTCGCCGTCAGCTCGGCGCCGATCGTCTTCGGAATCAGTCATGGAGTTTCCCCGCGGTCGGCCCCTGGTGATTCGAAGATAGCCTGCATCCGGCCGGCTGCCTCCAAGTCGGCGGCTCCCTCAAACTCTCCGAGGTCGGTGAAATGACGGCTCGAGGTGCCTTTCGAGCTCGCGCTGCTGTCGAGGGATCCGTCGACAGCATAGAGTTCGATGCTCGCCCACCACCCGGTCTTCAGCACCGATTGCGCGCGGATTCGCACGCAGTAATAACCCGGCTCGAGGCCCGCGCCCGCAACCTCCACGCGGGCCCAGACGAGTGCGAGGTGGTCGTCGACGGGGGCGCTGATGTTGAGTTCGGCGACCCCGGTGCCCGGACCGCGCCCGTAGACCGCGATCGATAAGGGGAAGGCAAGAGCGCTGACCGGATTCTTCATCGCAACCGAATCGGTGTGTCCGACAGCACGGTGATGCCCTTTGACGGCCCGAACGGCCCGGGGATGATGTACTCCGGCGCGCCGCCGTGGACGCGGTAGACGGTCTGGCCCGGTTTCAGGTCGGCCACCGGCTTGGCAAGCAGCCGCTCCGAGTCGGCGAGCTCCGACGGCTTGAGCCGGATCGCCTGGCGGACAGTGAGCTTTTCGGCCTGTCCTGCTGCGATCTCCACTCCGGCTTTCGCGTTGATTCGCGCGACATCCGTGATCACCGACAGCAGGTCCTTTCCCCACTTGTCCCACCAGCTGTCCTTGAGGCCGTCGTACTTCGTGATGGCATGGATATCGTCGATGGCCGACTGCGCCGCCCGGTCCCGCGCCGACATGGCGTCGTGCACACGGCCCTGCGCGTTCGCGAGGTGAGCGTTGGCTCCCGCGCCATCCATGCCATCACGGAGCACGACGGCCTCATCGAGCGCCCGCCGGGGTTGCCGGCGTTGCCGGGGTATTCGTCAGCGCCTTTCCGAGCTGCTGGTCGGTCTGTTCGAAGGCGTCGGCGATCGCAATCGAGGTCTTGGAGCGGGTGTCGATGTCGTCGACCATGGCCGCGCGCGCGTCGTCCCACTCGTGGGCGAAATCCTCCACGACGTCTTCGAGTCCGGAATGACCGACGGCTCCGGCGATCCGATCACTTCGCGTGTTAGCGTCCCGGAATTCCGCCGCGATCGACGAGAGGTGACTACCGAGGTCGCGCACATCCGCGGGGTTGAGGCTGAGATCCGGCACTTGGTCCTTTCCGATCAGCGTGCATCAGAAGAATACGGGCTGGCGCCGGACCGGTCGATGGAGAGGACTACCCGTGCTCGGGGAGTCGGCGAGTTCTGCATGGATTTCCCGCAGGGGATCTTCGCGGGGGAGTCGCACTAAAGGGTGCCTCTGCTTCGATCGGCGAAGATTCCGCCGAGTCCCTACGCGGCAGGAGGGGTGTTGCCGGTACCGCCACGACGCGAACGGGTGCGACGGCGACGCGTTGGCGAGGTGCCGTCGTGCGTTCCGCCGCCCTCGGCGCTTTCGCGCACGACATTGGTCGATCCCTCGGCGCGTTCGCGCGGCGGGCGTGCGCCGCCGGTGCGGCCGGTTCCGCCGTGGTCGCCGGAGCGACCACCGCGGTCCCCGGTACGGCTGCGGTCTCCGGCACCATCACGCGAGCCACCATCGCGGCTGCCGCCCGAGCGACCGCCACGGTCGCTGTCGGCGGGACGGGGTTCGCGCGCCCGAACTGGACCGGCAGAGGCGAGACGCCCCTTGGTGCCCTCCGGGATGTTGAGGTCGGTGAAGAGGTGTGGCGACGAGGAGTAGGTTTCGACCGGTTCCGGCTGGCCCATGTCGAGAGCCCTGTTGATGGCGGCCCACTTGTGCATGTCGTCCCAGTCGACGAAGGTCACGGCGATGCCGGTCTTGCCCGCGCGCCCCGTGCGCCCGGCGCGGTGAAGGTACGTGTCGTCGTCATCCGGAATGGTGTGGTTAATCACGTGGGTCACATCGTTGACGTCGATGCCGCGAGCCGCGACATCCGTGGCGATCAGGATGTCCTTCTTGCCGGCCTTGAACGCGGCCATCGCCCGCTCGCGCTGCTCTTGGTTGAGGTCGCCGTGCACGGCGGCGGCATTGAAGCCACGGTCGTTGAGCTCTTCGACGAGTTTGGCAGCGGCGCGCTTGGTCCGGGTGAAGACGACGGTCTTGCCGCGGCCCTCCGCCTGCAGGATGCGGGCGATGACCTCGTCCTTGTCCATCGAGTGGGCGCGGTAGACGACGTGCTTGATATTGGCCTGCGTGCGTCCCTCATCCGGATCCGTCGCGCGGATGTGGATGGGTCGGTTCATGAAGCGACGGGCGAGCGCGACAATGGGGCCGGGCATCGTTGCGGAGAACAGCATGGTGTGACGGGTGGGGGACGTCTGGGCGAAGAGCTTTTCGATGTCGGAGAGGAATCCGAGGTCGAGCATCTTGTCGGCCTCGTCGAGCACCATTACCGTGACGTCCTTGAGCGAGAGCATCCGCTGGCTCGCGAGGTCGAGAAGGCGGCCGGGGGTCCCGACGACAACCTGCGCTCCCGCCTTGAGCTGCTCGACCTGACCCTCGTAGGCCTTGCCGCCGTAAATCGCGGCCACCTGCGTGCCGCGATTGGATGCTGCAAGGGTGAGGTCTTCGGCAACCTGAACGCAAAGCTCGCGGGTCGGTACCACAACGAGAGCCTTAACACCGGGCTCGGGGTTCAGGCCGAGGGATTGTAGAAGGGGGAGACCGAAGCCGAGCGTCTTGCCCGTGCCGGTCTTGGCCTGGCCGATGATGTCCTGGCCACCGAGTCCCATGGGGATCGTCTGCACCTGGATCGGGAAGGGTTCGATAATGCCCTTGGTGGCGAGTGCGTCGACCATATCCTGGTCAATATTGAGATCTGAAAAAGTTGTAATGATTAGTGCCCTGTCTACAAGCGGCTACGCCCGCTTTGACTTGGGGCGTGCTGAGCCTCCACCAGAAATGGGAGGCATTGATCATAGTTTAGCCGCCCGCTACTTCGGAGCAGTTTTCGGGGCGGCCACCGGCCTGTCGCGGATAGGCTGTGCCGGTGGCCTTTTTGTTTCCCCGACGCCCTCGGCGCACTAATGTTCCCCGGTTGAAACCGCGGCGCGAGTCCGTTGCGCAGGTTGATCGCGTCGATCTCGCTGAACTGACCCCGGAGCTGCTTCCCTATCTTGGACAGGCCGCCTATGTGCAATTGGCGCTCTTCGAGACCCTCGGCCATGCCGTGAGTGTCGCGCCCACAGCGGCCTCAAAAGTCGCGGTCAGCCGGGTCGCGGCACTTTCGCTGGCGAAGCACCACGGCCTCGCCGCCGAGATCAAAAGGCTCGGACATGAACCGGGACCGACGATGGCACCCTTTGCCGCTCGAATCGATGATTACGCCCGAATCACCCTCGGGGCGGACTGGTACGAGATGCTCGTGACCGCGTATCTCACCTCCGGGCTTCTCGGTGACTTCCAACGTCAACTCGCGTCCGGCCTCCCGGCGGACGCGAGGGCGCGCATCATCCCGCTGCTGTCAAGCGACGACGGCCATGCCCTGCTTATCGACGAGCTGCGATCGGCCATTGACGCCAACCCGAGGCTCGCCTCCCGGCTGGCCGTGTGGGGGCGTCGTCTGGTGGGGGACACCCTTCTCATTGCGCGGTCATCCCTCGCGAATGTCGGTCACTCCCGTCGCGATGAAGCCCGCCTCGAGCCGGTCTTCACCGAACTCATCGCCGCTCACACGCGCCGGATGGATGCGCTCGGCCTGACCGCCTGACCAGTGCAGGCGCGTCGGCCGACTGAGTCACCCGATCTGTTCGGCCAGGGCGACGATGATGCCAGCAGGCCCGCGGAGATAACAGAGCCGGAAGCTGCTCTCGTACTTCGCCACCTCTCCGAGGAGTTCGGCGCCGTGGCCGCGGAGACGGTCGACTGTGCCGTCGATGTCGTCGACCGCGAACATGATGCGATGCAGGCCGAGTGTTTTGGGCGGCGGGTTCTCCGGCTCGGTGGCCACAGAGACGGGGGAGTGGTACCTGGTCAACTCCACCGCGCTATGACCGTCGGGGGTGCGCATCATCGCGATCTCGCTGCGGATGCCGCCGAGCCCGACCGTGAGGTCCGCCCACGGTCCCTCGATCTCCGCCCGGCCCTCCAGCTCCAAGCCAAGCTCGGCGAAGAAGGCGATTGCTGCATCGAGGTCATCGACGACGATGGCGACGTTGTCCATCCGCTGAACTGTCATGTGGCTGATCATAGTGAGCGCCGCCAGTCGGCGAGCAGTGCGCTGCTAGTCGTAACTGACCGCGAGGCGCCGGCCTTGCAGGTCGGCGAGGCAGTCTCGTATGGCCTGCAGCCGATCGGGGGAGAGTCCCACCCGACGCTCGAGCTCAGCCTCGATCTCTACTTGCTCCCGCGTGCGGTACGAGCGGGTCGGATCGCCGGGGAATTTCTTATCCGTGACGTTGCGGCAGTCGATTGACGGTTCCGTCGGCGAGTGACTTCAGGCGCGGCTGAGCTTCGTCAACAATTCCGCGTCGCTGGCCCTGCGCTGACGACCGAGGAGCGCACTGGCGAGGGCGGCGACAATACCCGCCGCCGCCAGGCTAGCCACCCAGATCCAGCCGCCGTCGAACTTCCACCCCATCCAGGTGAGTGCGGCCCAGACGACGGATGCCGCGATCGCGCCGATCGCGGGAACGAGCAGTACACCATGCGTGTCGCGCTTGGGCAGCCCGTACCGCGCGGCGAGGCCGAGGACGACACCGCCGAGCGTCACGAAGAGGAGCTCCACTGGTCAGGCCACGAAGCCGACGCGGCGGGACTCTTCCGACCCGATCTCGAGGTAGCCGAAGGTCGCGACGGGAACGACGTACACGTTGCCCTTCTGGTCGACGAGCTTGAAGAATTTGGAGTCTGCGGCGAGGGCCGCGGTGACGATGCCCTCGACTTCCGCCGACGACTGCGATGACTCGAGGTTGATCTCACGGGGGCTATTGGTAATGCCGATTCTTATGTCCACTCGCTCAGATTACGACAGTTGGCCCACTGCGAATCTCCCCGTTCTCTTTGGGCGCAACCGAACACCCTGCGGCAGGGCGGTGTCGCCGGCTCGCGCTACGTTGGGGCCATGGCGATCACGGGGTTCCGGCGGGAGGTGTCGCCACCCTCGCGCCCACGACCTCGTGAGCTCGATGCGTCACAGCAGGCCGTGCTCGACCTGGCTGA
This sequence comes from Frigoribacterium sp., assembly GCA_025363205.1. GTDB lineage: Bacteria > Actinomycetota > Actinomycetes > Actinomycetales > Microbacteriaceae > Lacisediminihabitans. The sequence goes on along the minus strand of JANYEI010000070.1, from coordinate 23,541 downwards.
CGACTCCTCTGCCGCGATCATCGGGGCGCCAGGGTCGGGAAAAACGGCAACCCTCATCGAGCTGGTGGCCCACCGCGTGGAGCAGCGGGGCTTTGCGCCGGAGGAACTTCTCGTGCTCACGTCGAGCCGCACAACGGCGACCCGGCTGCGGGACATCCTCGCCCTGCGACTCACGGTACCGACCAACGGGCCCATCGCCCGCACGGTCAACTCGCTGGCCTTCGAGATCGTCGGGAATGCCGCCCGCGCTGCCGGTGCCGAAGCTCCTCGGCTCGCGACCGGCGGCGACCAGGACAGCGACATCGCCCAGCTCATCGACGGACACCTCGAAGACGGATCGGGTCCGGCCTGGCCAGAGCAGCTCGCCCCGGAGGTGCGCCGACTGCGCGGATTCCGCACCGAGCTTCGTGAACTGCTCGGACGCTCCACGGAATACGGTGTCACTCCCGAACGCCTTCGCGCTCTCGGTGCTGACCGTGACCGGCCGGAATGGGTCGCGGCGGCCGACTTCTTCACCGACTACTTCTCGGTCGTCAGCAGCTCCCGCTCCAACCAGCTCGACTCGACCGAGCTCGTGCAGTTCGCGATCGCGGCGCTCGGGCGGGGCGAGGGCGGAGCATCCGTCGACCGGCTGCGTCTCGTTATCGTGGACGACCTGCAGGAGGCCACTCGATCGACCATCGGGTTGCTCGCAGCCCTCGCCGACCGGGGTGTCTCCGTGATCGTATTCGGCGATCCGGATGTTGCGGCTAACGCCTTCCGCGGCGGAGAGCCCGACGCCCTCGCCCGGCTCGGCGTTCTGCTCGCTCTCCCGAGTCTCTCCACCCTCACTCTTTCCACCGTGCACCGCCAGGGCGAGATACTGCGCGGTTTCACCCGGAGGATCACGGAACGCATCGGCACTGCTGGCGTGTTCGGGCAGCGGGAGGCGCAAGCCGCTCCCGCGTTCGTTCTTGACGGCTCGCCGGATTTCGCCCCCGTACTCTCCATCCTCGCCGAGAGCCCAGCGCGCCAGTGGGCGGGCATCGCCCGCCAACTGCGCGAGCGTCACCTGCTCGGTGGTATCGCCTGGAATCGGATGGCCGTCATCGTGCGAAGCGGATCGCAGCTGCCCCAGATTGCGCGGGCGCTCGCGCTCGCGGAGGTGCCGACCCGAACTGCGGTCGGGGGACGGGCGCTGCGAGACGACCATTCCGCTCGCGCGCTCCTCACGGTCGTCGATGTGGGAGTCGGGCGCACCGCACTCGACCCGGCGATCGCCGCTGGACTTCTCCTCGGACCCTTCGGTGGCCTCGACAAACTCGCTGTGCGCCGGGTGCGTCTCGCCCTCCGCGCCGAGGAACTGGCCGGGGGAGGCCATCGATCCAGTGACGAGCTGCTCGTCGAGGCGCTCGAGGCGCCGGGGAGGTTTGCCACTATCGACCACCGGGTCGGGCGCAACGCCGATCGCCTTGCCCGCACCCTCGATGCCATCGGGGTCGCGGCATCAGAGGGCGCGACCATCGAGGAACTGCTCTGGTTGGCCTGGGACCGCAGCGGTCTCGCCCCGGACTGGTTTGCCCGTGCCACTAGCGCCGGTATTGCGGCCGGCGAGGCGAATCGCGATCTCGACGGTGTTGTCGCGCTCTTCACGGCGGCGAAGCGCTTCGTCGAGCGCCAGCCCGGCAGTACGGCGGGGATTTTCCTCGACGGAGTACTCGACGCCGAGGTACCGGAAGACACGCTCTCGCCGCAATCCCTGTCAGACGCGGTGCTCGTCACCACTGCCTCCGGCACGGTCGGGCTGGAGTTTGAGATCGTGGTCGTCGCCGCCCTGCAGGATGGGGTCTGGCCGAACCTCCGCCTGCGCGGGTCGCTGCTCTACCCGCAGGAGCTGGTTCGGGTGATGACCGGGTTGGGCGACGTCGCTCTCGACGAACGGCGACAGGTACGCGACGACGAGCTGCGGATGTTCGCGCTCGCGGTCTCCCGCGCGCGCCAGCAGGTCATCCTCGCCGCCGTCGACAACGAGGACGAATCCCCGAGCGTGCTGTTCTCGCTCGCCCCGGCCGATACGCCGGTAGTCGACACCGCAGCCCTCCGACCGCTGTCGCTTCGCGCATTGACCGGACGACTGCGGCGGGAACTCGTGCAGGAGAGGCGCACCGAAGCCGAGCGGATGGCCGCGGCATCCGCCCTCGCGCGCCTCGCTCGTGAACGGATTCCCGGCGCCGATCCCGAGGACTGGCATGGGATAGTGGATGTGTCTACGACCGATCCCGTCTTCGCGGATGATGAGCAGGTGCCGGTCTCACCGTCGCGACTTGAGGCCTTCGAGGACTCCCCGGTTGACTGGTTCATCGACTCCGTCTCCGGCACCCAGTCGAGCACCGCGATGGGGCTCGGCACGATCGTGCACTGGGCGATGGAGACCGCAACCGATTCGAGCGTCGAGGCGGTGTGGGGAGCGATCGAGGCGCGGTGGAACGAGCTCGCGTTCGAGTCGCCCTGGCTCGCCGAGCAGCAGAAACGGGCCGCCAGGGTTCTTGCGGCGGGCGTGGCCGAGTACCTCGCAGACTTCGCGAGGGAGGGCAAGACGCTTGTCGGTGCCGAGAGTCGCTTCTCGATCGACCTCGACCGTGCCACCGTCAACGGCTCGATCGATCGGGTTGAGCGAGCGCCCGACGGCTCGGTCGTGATCGTAGACCTCAAGACCGGCACTCCGATCGTGACCCAGCCGAAGATCGACGCTCATCCGCAGCTCGGCACCTATCAGCTCGCCTACGTGCAGGGGGTGCTTGACGAGTTTCTCAACGAGCTCGGGGAACACAGCTCCGGCGGCGCGAAGCTGCTCTTTGTCAAGAAGGGTACGCGTGGCAAGCTCTACCGCGAGGGCACGCAGGCGGCGCTCGACGAGGAACAGCTCGAGGGATTTCGCACGCGAATTCGCCAGGCGGCGATCGGCATGGCGGCGGCGGCCTTCGACGGTGCACTCGATCTCGATGCCTGGGGATCCTTTGATGTCGGCACGAAGAAGCTGCATCGGGTGAGGTCGGTGGCCAGTGACTGAGCTGGAATTCGACGCGGATTCACGCTTTATTTCTGCCGATGACATCGCGGATGCCCTCGACCGACCGCGTCCGACGGCCCAGCAGCGCCGGGTGATCGAGTCAGCGCTGGCACCCGGGCTCGTTGTGGCGGGTGCGGGAAGCGGCAAGACCGAGACAATGGCCAACCGCGTGCTCTGGCTGCTCGCGAACGGAAAGGTGAGAGCGGGCGAGGTCCTTGGTCTCACCTTCACGCGGAAGGCTGCGGGGGAGCTTTCTCTTCGCATCCGCCAGCGCATTGCCGAACTGCACGACGCCGGCCTGCTCGCCGAGGATTACGACGAATTCGATCCACCGACTGTGGCCACCTACAACTCGTTCTCGAACCGCATCTACCGCGACAACGCGATTCTGCTCGGGCGGGAAAGTGATGGGCCGGTGCTCGGAGAGGCATCTGCCTGGCAATTCGCTCGCTCGCTCGTGATCGGATCGACCGACGACCGCCTACCTGGTCTCGACAAGAGCGTCGATTCGGTGACGAAGGCAGTGCTCGCCCTCGCTCACGCGGTGAGCGAAAACCTGGTGGACCCGGCAGAGGTCTCAAACTTTGCGACCAGATTCGCAGCGCTCGTCGACCTGCCACCGGGCGGTCGGGGTGCCTACGAAGAAGTCGTCGGCCTTTCCAAGACAGTGGGAGCCCTGCCCGTTCTCCTCGACCTCGCAGAGCGCTTTGCTGAGACCAAAGCGAGGCGGGGTTTTGTCGAATACTCCGACCAGGTCGCCCTTGCGCTGCAGATCGTTCGTGACGTTCCCCGCGTCGCGGATGAATTGCGCGAGCAGTACCGGGTGGTGCTGCTCGACGAATACCAGGACACCAGCGTGGTGCAGACCTGGCTGCTCTCCGAACTCTTCGCCGGGCTACCGGTGATGGCGGTCGGCGACCCCAACCAGTCGATCTACGGATGGCGCGGCGCGAGTGCCGCGAATCTCGACGGCTTCGCCCAGCAGTTCGGCGCGAGCGCTGATGGCCACTTTGCGCTCACGACGTCGTGGCGAAATGGGCACGACATCCTCGCGGTCGCCAACGCGATCGTGGAGCCCTTCCGCAACGATCGGGCAGCGACGAGCGACGGCGCCGCGCGAACCACCGTCGATCGCCTTGAGGCTGGGCCAGCGGCATCCGCCATTCCGGTGCAGATCGTCGTGGAAGAGACCCTGCCCGAGGAGGCGGAGGCCGCAGCCCTGTGGCTCAAGACGCGTTTGGCCGTGCCAACCGGCGTCGCCCCGCCGACCGCCGCGATGCTGTTCCGTGCGCGCAAGACGCAGGGCGCCTTCATCGAGGCGCTCCGCCGCAACGGCGTGAAGTTCCATGTGCTTGGTCTCGGCGGGCTCATGGCGGAGCCGGAGATCGCCGACCTGGTGTCCGCGCTCGCGGTGGTGAACGATCCGACCGCCGGGTCGGAGCTGGTGCGCCTGCTCGCCGGTTCGCGCTGGCGCATTGGCGTGAAAGACGTGCACGGTCTCGGCCGGGTGGCCTCCTGGCTGCGTGACCGGGACTACGCCCAGCACGCCCTGGACGACGAGGTGAAGGAGGCGTTGCGGGCATCCGTCGCCGAGGCCGGGGGGGGATCGATCGTCGACGCTCTCGATTTCATCGCGACGGCGCGACCCGGCCACTCCCAGCTCGAACGCTTCAGTGCGGTGGGGCTCGAACGGCTGCAGGATGCCGGCCGCACCTTCGCCCGGCTGCGCGCGAGGGCGGGACTCGACCTGCTCGACTTCGTCACCTTCGTCGAACAGGATCTGCTGCTCGATATCGAGGTCGCGGCCAATGAGACACGATCGCTCGGAGCGGCGAATATGGAGGCCTTCTTCGACGCGCTCGGAGGCTACCTGGCAGTGGACGATTCGGCCAGTCTCGGGGGATTCCTGTCTTGGCTGAGGGAGGCGGAGTGGCGTGACAACCTCACGCCGCGGCCAGAGGATCCAGAGCCGGGTACGGTGCAATTGCTCACGATCCATGGGTCGAAGGGCCTCGAGTGGGACCTCGTGGTGGTGCCGCGCCTGGTCGAGGGCGAGCTGCCTGCGTCACCGCGCGAGGGGTCAAATGGCTGGCTGGCATTCGGGGCGCTGCCCTATGATTTTCGCGGTGATGCCGCAGAACTGCCGGTCTTCCACTGGACGACCCCGAGCACCCGAAAGGAGCTGCTCGACAGCCAGAAACTGTTCAAGGCTGAGGTGCGCGAGCGGCACGACCACGAAGAGCGGCGGCTGGCATACGTCGCGGTGACGCGCGCCAGGCATTCACTGCTCATCACCGCCTCGTTCTGGGCGACCCAGACGAGCCCCCGGCCCCCGAGTCCGTTTCTCCGCGAACTCGAGAGTGGGGGCGTGATCGGTGAGTTGCCACTTCAGAGCGAGCATGCGGAGAATCCGCTCGGCGCCGAAGCGAACCTGTTTCGCTGGCCGATGGATCCCCTCGGTGGGCGTCGTGTGATGGTCGAGGCGGCCGCACAGCTGGTCAGGGAGGCCGTGCCGGGAGCGGAAGCAGCGTGGAAAACAGAGCTAACCCTGCTGCTGGAGGAGCGGCAACGGCGAATCGATGCCAGCGGCCTCGTTGAGCTGCCGACCAGGGTATCGGCCTCGCGATTCAAGGACTTCGTGAGTGACCCGGCCGCGGTGGCGGCGTCCCTCCGCCGCCCGATGCCGGAGCGGCCGTACCGCGCCACCCGGCTCGGCACACTCTTCCACGAGTGGGTAGAGCAGCGCTATGGCGTGCACGGCACGGCCGAGGAGCTGGATGCCGTGTCGGGGGAGATCGACGGCAGCGAATTCGAGGCTCCGGGTGCCGTGCACCCCGACGGACTCGCGGCGCTGAGAGCCACCTTCGAACGCTCCGAATTCGCCACCCTCACTCCCGAAGAGGTGGAGATCGAGATCCATTTGATCCTCGACGGTGAGGTGATCGTGTGCAAACTGGACGCGGTGTACCTCGTCGACGGTCGCTACCGGGTGGTGGACTGGAAGACCGGCAAGGCACCCCGGGACGCCGCAGACCTCGAGTCGAAGCAGCTGCAGCTCGCGCTCTACCGCCAGGCCTTCGCCGAATGGAAGGGCATCGACCCGAGCCTGATCGACGCGGTCTTCTACTACGTGACCGATGACCGCGTCATCCGCCCAGAGCGCATCTACGACCGCGACGAGCTCGTGGCACTCTGGCGCACGATCGCCCGCTGAGCACTGCGCTGATCACTGCGCTGAACTGGCGCTGACCTGGCCGTCGACGCCCACCTTCGCGTCCGCGAGTGACACTCGCGCCGAAACGTTTGGGCGCACGTGTCACTCAAGGGCGCGAAGACGGGCGCGGGGGCGGTTGTTTTGCTCGCATGCGCGTGCCGTGACACCTGATCGACCGGCTGGCTGCTGCGCGACGGGATGACTCGTCGAGAGCCGCTTACGCCGTGGGGGCAACCTGGCTCTGCCGGGCGACGATCGCAGCGGCTAGGGCGTCGATTGGTTCGCGGGCGGATATCGGATTGTCGAGCAGGCGAAAGTCAATGTCACCCAGCTCCGGCAATTCGAGGGAGGCGGGGAGCTGCTGGAGGTCGGGCGGAATGAGGCTGTGCGGAAATGCGGCGATTCCGATTCCCGCTCGAGTGGCGGCGAGTACCCCGTTGATCTCGCGCACGTTGCAGGTGATGCGCCAGGTGCGCCCCACTGACTCGAGGGCGGTGATCGCCGCCGTTCGACTGAAACTCGGTGGCTGGTAGGCGATGAGCGGCACCGGCTGCCCGGCTTCGACGTTCACATTTCGGTGCCCAACCCAGACGAGGCGATCGCGCCGCACGAGTCGGCCACCCGGGATATCCGGCTCCTGCTTCACAAAGACGAGATCGAGTTGGCCGGCGAGCAGTCGCCGAGTCAGGTAACCACTCTGATTCACCGTGAGTTCGAGAGTGATGTGGGGATAGAGCTGCCGGAAGTCGCGCAGGATCTGTGGCAGTTGCGTGAGGGCGAGGTCGTCGGCCGATCCAAAACGGAGACGCCCGCGCATCGCGGAACCGGTGAAGTAGCTCGAGGCCTGGTCGTGCGCGGCGAGGATGGAGCGCGCGAAGCCGAGCATCGCATCCCCGTTGTCGGTCAGCCGCACCTCCCGGGTGTCGCGCAAAACCAGGTTTCGGCTGGCCGCCGTTTCGAGCTTGCGGATGTGCTGGCTCACCGTCGGCTGGCTCAGTCCGAGCAGTTGCCCGGTGACGGTGAAGTTCAGCGTTTCCGCCACCGTGACGAAGGTGCGCAACAGGACCGGGTCAAACATCCGTGCTCCTGTTATTGATAAATCGAATGGCACTTATAGTCTCGATTCTATTCCCGAATGACTACCCAGTCCCCTAGCGTAGAAAAATAATACGAAACCAGTCGAGTAGTGCAGGATTCTTTTCCGAGTGACCACCGAGACGTCCACCGCCATCCCACCCACCGAACCGATCCCCGTTCTCATCGAACGGCCGCGCTGGCGCGACACCTTCGATTCACTTCGGGTCTTCAACTACCGCCTCTATGTGATTTCGCAGGTGCTCTCGAATACTTCTGGCTGGATGCAGAAGATCGCGACCGACTGGCTCGTCAACGAGCTGACACACAATGTGGCCCTGGTCGGAGTCACTGTCTTTCTCCAGTTCGCACCCGTGCTTCTGTTCGGGGTCTGGGGCGGGGTCATCGCCGACCGGGTAGACAAGCGGCGCCTGATGATGATCACCCAGTCCACGACTGCGGTGCTGTGCGCTGTGCTCGGTGCTCTCACCATCGCAGGAATCGTTGCCGTCTGGCAGGTCTGGGGTGTTGCCTTTTTGCTTGGCATGGTCGCGGTCGTCGAGGGCCCCGCCCGCGCCGCCTTCGTCAACGAGATGGTCGGACATCGTCGATTGCGCAACGCGATCAGCCTCAATGCCTCGATCTTCCATCTGGGCGGACTGGTCGGGCCGGCCATCAGCGGAGTGCTCATCGTGCTCGTCGGATCGGGCTGGTCGATCAGTGTCAACGCGGTCGCCGCGGTAGTGGTGGTAGTCACCCTTGGCTGCATGCGAGGAAGGGAGCTGCTGCCCTCGCCCCGTGCCGTCCGTTCGAAGGGGCAGATCCGTGAGGGCGTGAGGTACGTGATCGGCAAGCCGACCATCTTCTGGCCGATGGTGATGCTCGCCTTTGTGTCGACTTTTGGGATGACTCTGCCGGTGTTACTCGTCGCCTTCGCCGACAACGTGTATCAGACCGGAGCGGCGGGCTATGGGCTTTACAGTTCGGCCGCGGCCGTCGGGGCCCTCACCGGTGCCGTGCTGTCGACGCGGCGAATGAACGTGCGACTGCGCACGATCATGTTCGCGGCCGGCCTGTTCGGAGTGGCGCTCATCCTCGCCGGAAACGCTCCGTGGGAGCCACTCTTTCTGTTATTTCTTGTGAGCATCGGTGTTTCTCGGCTGCTCTTCGCGACCGCCGCCGAGTCGATCGTGCAACTCTCCACTAACCGCGCGATCCGCGGGCGGGTCATGTCGCTCTACTCGATGGTGATGCTCGGCGGTCAGGCCATCGGCGGTCCGATCAGCGGCGCGATCGCCCACCGGTTCGGGGTGGAGGCGGCAATGACGGTTGCCGGTGTAGTGCCGGCGCTCGCCGCTGTGGTGATTGCGATCGTCCTCGCCCGAAGCGGCAGGCTCGCCCTCAGGATCCGACTAAAGCGGATGCATCCACTCGTCACGATCGTGCGGGGTACCATTCGCTAGCTGCGGTGCGCGAGACCCGCGGCAGCGAGAGGCGCGGCAGCGAGACCCTACGCGCGGCGATCGCGGTCGAGCATCGCTTCGACCTCGTCAACGGCCATCACCGGCATGGTGTTGTGGCTGAGGGTCTGGTCGAGATCATGGTGCACGGTGTCCACGAGGCCGTGCAGCATCTGCACCGCATCATCCACGATCTCGGTGCTGCGCTCCTGGGTGCCGTGCAGCAGCCATTTGGCGATCTCGAGTTCGGCATAGAGCATCGCGCGCTGTTTCACCTGCCGATCGCTCGAGCCGCGAGCCTCGATGTAGGCATCGAAGGCGGCCTCGGCCACGTACGCTCCGCGTGCGCTGAGCAACCAGTAAAGGTCGCGCGCCGGGTCACCGACGCTGAGCGACTGCCAGCCAAGCAGGCCGGTCACTGTGTCGTCGGAGGTGAGGAACGAGTCGGCCGAGAGGCCTCCGTTGATCACAGTAGGAGCGAACTGCCAGAGCGGTCCGTCTTCGGTGGCCTTCTCCCAGCGTCCGAGCAGGGCGGCCGGCACGAGGTTCGTCGCGCTCGCGCGATCCATGATTGTGATCGTGGACCGCAGGATCTCGGCCGGGCTGAGCACGGGCAGGCCAGCATCCGCCACGAAGCTCGTCGGGAGGGTGTGGATCGCGGCGATCGCTTGACCGAGGGCGGGCGCAAGGGGACTCCCATCGGCGATGCCAGCCAGATCGAGCGGTGATCCGTAGACGAAATCGTAGACAACGGCGCGAGTGCCGCCGATCGGGGTCTGGCCGGCGAATTTGGAGGCCGCGAAGGGCAGGCGGGCGCGCACTCCGGTGCTCAGCGCGCGCAGTGCGAAGAGGTCTGCGGACTGCTCGGCTTCGGCGCGTTCCGAGGTGGGCACGCGGATGATCCAGTGACTGCCGTCGCGCGTGGTGAGCAGGGCGGACTCGAAGTCGCCGTGGGCACCCGCGCCGAAACCGCTGGCCGACGCGACGTCGAGCCCGGCAACAGCCGCGGTCGCGAGCGCGGCTAGAGTGAGAGGGGATCTGGCCATGCCTCCTAGGGTAGGTCGTCCTCCAGCGGCCGGTGTCGAACGCCACGCCTATCCCGCTCCCTTCGATGATTGGTGCCTCGATGCTTGCCGACGCTGAGTCGCACAACCCCGAGCCCGATCAGACCGTGCCGCCGTCGTATTTCGCGCCCCTTCCCGTCTCGGCATTGCCACTCTCCCGGCACGGCCTCGATCGCGACTACCTTGCTCGCAGTGCCCCTGACCTCTTTGAGTCCCTCCGGCTCAATCCGCGGATGCGCCAGCTCGTGCTGTGGAAAGATAAGGCGCTGCTCGGCCCCGGCGGAGACCTCGACCTGTTGCCACACGACGCCGAACTCGATGCCACCCTCAGGCTGTACCTCGGACGATCCCTCGAGCCGGACTTTTTCGGAGACCCCGTTGTGGCCGTGATCGTTGACGACACAGCGGCGATCAGGCTCGCGCCGCTTGAATCGGACCAGGGGGAATCCCGCTGGGGTGATCTTCGCGCGCTGGGCAGCTCATTCAGCGCCAGCGATGCTGGTCTGTTCACCGCCGCGCTGGCGCTCGCCAACTGGCACGACTCCCATCGGTTCTCGCCGCGCACCGGCATGGCGACGGTCGCTGGCCAGGGTGGTTGGGTACGAACGGACGTGGAAAGTGGTCGAGAGGTCTTCCCGCGAACCGACCCGGCCATCATCGTGGGAATCGTGGATGCGAGCGACCGCCTGCTGCTCGGCCACAACGCGATGTGGCCGGCCAACCGGTATTCCCTCCTTGCTGGCTTCGTTGAGCCGGGGGAGTCGCTTGAGAGCGCGGTCCTGCGCGAGGTGTTCGAGGAGTCGGGCCTGCGCATCGTCGATCCGGTCTACGTCGGGTCCCAGCCCTGGCCGTTCCCGGCATCCCTCATGCTCGGTTTCATCGCGAAGGTCGACCCGGATCTCGAGTCAACCCTCACCCCGGATGGCACGGAGATTCTGGATCTGCGTTGGTTCAGCCGTGAGGAGCTGACGGCATCCCTCGACGATATCGGCCTTCCCGGCCACACCTCGATCGCGCGGGCGATCATCGAGCACTGGTACGGCGGCCCGATCGCCGACCGTCGCGAGTGGTGACCTCGGCCGACTCCCTGCTCGAGGCCCTCGACGACGAGCAGCGCATCGCCGCACAGACCCTGCTCGGGCCGCTCTGCATGCTTGCCGGTGCCGGCACCGGCAAGACCCGGGCCATCACGCATCGCATCGCTTACGGCGTCGCCACCGGCGTCTACGCCCCGGATCGGGTGATGGCACTCACCTTCACCTCGCGCGCCGCGGCGGAGCTTCGCGGGCGTCTACGCCAACTGGGAGCCACCGGGGTTGCCGCCCGCACCTTCCACGCTTCCGCCCTCTCGCAACTCGGTCACTTCTGGCCAGAGGTGATCGGTGGGCAGATGCCTCGACTGCTCGACAGCAAGGGACGGGTCATTGCCCAGGCCGCGGAGACCCTGCGGCTCAAACTCGACACCGCGACCCTGCGGGATCTCGCCGCGGAGATCGAGTGGCGCAAGGTGTCGCGGCTCACCCTCGACCAGTACGCGGCCGTGCTCCCGCAGCGCACCGTGCCGTCAGCTCTCGACGCTGACAAGATGGTCGCGCTTCATCGCGCCTACGAATCGGTGAAGGATGAGCGCCGGCAGCTCGACTTCGAAGACGTGCTTCTCGCCACGGCCGGCATGATCGAGGCCGAACCACGGGTCGCCCAGCAGGTGCGAGAGCAGTACCGCTTCTTCGTCGTTGACGAATACCAGGATGTCTCGCCGCTGCAGCAGGCGCTGCTCGACCTGTGGCTCGGAGACCGGCAGGATCTCTGTGTGGTCGGCGACGCGAGCCAGACGATTTACTCATTCGCCGGAGCATCCGCGGACTTCCTGCTCGGCTTCCCGACACGATTCCGCGAGGCGGCGGTCGTGCGTCTCGAGCGGAACTACCGATCGAGCCCGCCGATCGTTGGCATGGCGAACCAGCTGATGCGCGGGCGTGCCGGTGCGCTCGCTCTTCGCGCGTTGACCGGCGTGCCAGAGGCGGCAGGGAAGGCTCTGCCGACGGTGACGAGCTACCCGAGCGAGGTCGCCGAGGCACGCGCGATCGCGGCACAGGTGGCCGTAGCGATCGCGACCGGCACCAGACCGCAGGATGTCGCGATCCTCTTCCGCATCAATGTGCAGTCGGCACCTCTCGAGTCGGCTCTCACCGACGCAGGGGTGAGCTTCCAACTTCGCGGTGGTACCCGGTTCTTCGAGCAGCAAGAGGTGAAGCAGGCGCTGATGATGCTCAAGGGCGCTGTCGTCGGGGCCACCCGCGAGCCACTGTTCAAGACCGTGAGTGATGTGTTGCGCTCCCTCGGCTGGACCCAGGATGCTCCCGAGGTGCGGGGGGCCGTGCGCGATCGGTGGGAATCTTTGAACGCGCTGATGGGATTGGCCGAGGGATCTGCCGCGGGAACTTCGCTCAGGTCGTTCGTGGACGAGCTGTTCGAGCGATCGGCCAGCCAACACGAGCCCACGATGGCCGCGGTGACTCTTGCCACCCTGCATTCGGCGAAGGGCCTTGAGTGGGACACGGTGTTTCTCGTTGGCCTGAGTGACGGCTTCGTACCGATCACCTACGCGAAGTCGGAACAGGCTGTGGAGGAGGAGCGGCGCCTGCTCTATGTTGGCATCACCCGTGCTCGCCGTCGCCTTCATCTGTCCTGGTCATCGGGTGGTTCAGGACGCGGGCCCGAGCGCCGAGCGTCCCGGTTTCTCGCCGGACTTTCGTGAGCACGCGCCTGGCAACGGAGGGCATCTTCGGCGGTCGGTACCTGTGGGTGACCATTGGAAGCAGCGCCCTCGTCTTTCTCGCCGCCTTCGAATCGCTGGCGGTGACCACGATCATGCCGGTGATCAGCCGGGATCTCGACGGTGCCACCCTGTATGCCCTGGCTTTCGCCGGACCGCTGTCGGCGGGGGTCATCGGCATGGTGATTGCCGGCAACTGGTCCGACCGCTCCGGACCGATCCTGCCGCTCTATTTCTCCGCCGCGCTCTTCGCGCTCGGCCTTCTCGTGGCCGGGAGCGCGCCGAACATGGGAGTCTTCGTCGTCGGTCGCCTCGTGCAGGGCCTCGGAAGCGGAGCGATGACGGTCGCGCTCTATGTGGTCGTCGCCCGGCTCTATCCGGCCGCCCAGATGCCGCGAATCTTCGCAAGCTTCGCCGCCGCGTGGATCGTGCCGTCGCTCGTCGGTCCATTCATCGCCGGTCTCGTCTCCGAGGTGTGGAGTTGGCACTGGGTGTTCCTCGGGGTGGTCGGGCTCGTGATCGTCGCGACGGCGATACTCACTCCGGCGACGCGGATGTTGCGGCTCCAGCCCCAGCAACTCAGCGAGACCCCGTGGAACATTGGTCGGATCGGCTGGGCGCTTCTGGCGGCCATCGCGGTGCTCGTGGTCAATCTGTCCGCCGATCTCGACGGCGTCGCCGCGGTGCTCGCTCCGCTTGTGGCGCTGGTGGTCGCGGTGGTGGCGGTGCGGCCGCTCCTTCCGCGCGGGACGCTCCTCGCCCGTCGTGGCCTGCCGACGGTAATCCTCCTGCGCGGCCTCGCCTCGGCGTCTTTTCTCGGAGCGGAGGTGTATCTGCCCTACCTCCTCGTGCAGCAGTACGCCTTCTCGCCCACGTTCGCCGGCCTCGCGCTCACCGGGTCCGCTCTCGCCTGGGCCGGCACATCCTGGCTCCAGGGTCATCTCGGTGACCGCCTTCGCCCCGAGATCGCGATGATCGTCGGCATGTGGCTCGCGCTCGGGGCGGTGATCGTGGCGTGCGTCTCGGCGGCGCTGCACCTGCATCCGGCGGTCATCATCGTCGGCTGGGTGGTGGGCGGCGGAGGAATGGGGCTGGCCTATCCGCGCACCAGCGTCATGACCCTTGGACTTTCGACTGCAGCTCAGCAGGGTTTCAACAGCTCGGCACTCTCGATCTCCGACTCGCTCGGCGCCGCCCTCGCCCTCGCCGTCATCGGAGTTGTGTTCAGCGCGCTCGCCCGGATCGATATGAATTCTGCTGCGGGCTCCGTGGCCTTCGCTGGCAGCTTTGGCATCGGCGTGCTGATTGCGATCGCAGCCGTGTGTGTTGCGCCCCGGGTGGTGCCCGCACGGCTCAGGCGGTGAGCGAGGCGCACCCGCACTCGGGATGACTGCCCCATTCGCGCAGCATCCGCTCCCCACTGCCCGCGTCGATCTCGATTGTCGTCAGCGGTTCGATCCGGTGCACGGTTCGGCGCGCGAGTACCAGCCGTGCGACTGTCGCCGCCACCTCTGCCGCCACGAGGGATGACTCGATCCCGCTGCGTCGGTGCCAGAGTTGGGAGGCTATCGCGGGCCAGGACGGGTCAGAATCGGTGCGATGGAGCTCGAGACAGTAGAGACATGGGCCGGCTCCCGGTCTGATGATCGGACCGACGCGCACGACCTCGTCGCCGAAGACCACCGCGAGGTGAGGGATGTCGCGGCGTAACCAGCGGCCGTGAACCTCCGGCTCGATCACATAGTGGGCCACGATCACGGCGATCTCCGGGCTCGCATCTGGCTCATCGGCCAGCACAGCCATTCCCGATTCGATGAGGAGCCGCTTCACCAGTTCCGCTGTCTCGCCGGTGCCGATCACAACCGCCGTTGCCGGTGCCCGCGGGGGAGCCGGATGTTCCAGGGCCGGATGTTCCAGTGCCGGATGTTCCAGTGCCGGATCGAGCGCGCGGATCAGCGCGTCACAGGCGCCGTCGAGCAGTCCGGCCGAGCGACCGATCATTTCGGCTCCCGATCGGCTCACTCCCGCCACGAGCGCCGCGATCACCAACTCGTCGGCGTGCGAGACGGCCTCGAGCACCACTCGGGGCCGATCCGTGCCGAATTGAAGGCTCTGGGGCGTGCGCCACAGCAGCGGAAAGCGGGGGTCGAGTCGAAGCACCATGTAGGGAATGATGCACTGCCGACGCGATCAACGTCGCTCGCCATCCACAGGGCAGGCGGGGCCGATCTCTTTACCGGGGGTCCCCTTGGCTGCCCGTGTCCGCTTCGTGCGGGCGATCATCGCGGTCGTCGTTGAGCAGGTCTTCGATTGCCTGGTCGATGTCGTCTGCCGCGGCATCCGGTTCTCCCAGCCTCACGATGAGAGCGGCTGGGTCGTCGATATCGCCAGAGGTGGGGAGCAGGTCGGGGTGAGACCAGAGGGAGTCACGTTTTTCATCGCCGACCTCGTCGGTGATCTTCTGCCACAGTGCGGCGGCCTCACGCAGTCGCCGCGGCCGCAACTCGAGGCCGACCAGGGTGGAGAATGCGGACTCGGCCGGGCCGCCGGCAGCGCGGCGACGTCGAACAGTCTCGGCGATGGCAGCGGACTTCGGAAGGCGGGCGGTGGCCTGGGCCGTCACCACATCGACCCAGCCTTCAATCAGGGCGAGCACTGTCTCCAGCCGGCCGAGAGCTGCGAGTTGCGACTCCGATTTCGGCGGGATGAGGGCCCCGCTCACCATGGCCTCACGCAACTCTTCTGGATTGGATGGGTCGAAGTCCGCGGCGAGTTGCTCGAGTCGATCGGTGTCGATCCGAATGCCCTTGGCGAATTCGGTGATTGACGTCATCAGCTGCAGGCGCAACCACTTGGCGTGGCGGAACAGGCGAGCGTGGGCGAGCTCGCGAACCGCGAGGTAGAGCTGCACCTGGTCCTGCTCGATATCGAGACCGGCGCCGAAGGCCGCGACGTTCTGCGGCAGGATCGCGGCCTGCTGGTCCCCGTCCTTCGCAGAACCGAGCAGCGGGATTCCGATGTCGCCACCCGAGACCACCTCGCTGGCGAGTTGGCCGACCACCTGCCCCAGCTGCATCGCGAACAGGGTACCGCCGACGTTACGCATGAGCTTCGACGCGCCCTCGATCATTCCGGACATTTCTTCGGGCGCTTGGTCGCGCAGCACCTGGGTGAGCGAGTTGGCGATGCTGAGGGCCACCGGCTCGGCGAGCTGAGTCCAGATCGGCATGGTGGCGGTGATCCACTCGGGGCGGGACATGAGTCGGGGGGTCGAGGTGAGCTCAGAGACGTAGGTGGCCTCATCGAGCCAGAGGGCCGCAATGTGGAATGCCTGCTCTAGCGAGGAACGTTCTGCCGGGGTGGTGGCCACCACGTCCTGTGCCGCGATCGTCTTGGCCTGCTCGAGTGCGAGATCCCAGTTGATTCCGTCGCCGCTCGACTGCATCGCGCTCTGCAACTGCGAGATGAGGTTACGGATCATCTCCGGGTCGTTGGGAAGCCCCGCGGCACTGGCAAGGCGCGCGGGATCAATGTCTCCGTTTCCGGAGAGGAACTGGCTCAGCATGTCGCGGAATTCGTCTTCCGGGTTCTGGGCCGAATCTTCAGGCATGGCAACTACGCTAGCGGCTGCGCGCTGCATGCGGTGTGTGTATCCAGTTCGTCCCGTTAGGCTGCTCTGCGCCCGTGGCGAACAGCCTGCAGAAAGGACCACGGTGGCACTGTTCATCGATGACAGCCACCTCCTGTCACCCTCCTCGTCCCGACGTCGCTTCACTCGCGTCGGATGGGTGCTTCTGGCGGCTGCGGTGTTCAGTACCCTCGCCTTCACACTCGTGCCGGCACCATACGTGATCGAGCAGCCGGGGCCCGTCTTCAACACCCTCGGTACGGTGATCAAGGATGGCAAGCAGGTGCCGCTCATCCAGATTCCCGGGCAGAAGACCTACCCCACCGGCGGTGCCCTCGACATGCTCACCGTCAATATCGGCGGCAGTCGCGAGCAGCCGCCGAGCTGGTTCGAGGTTGCACAGGCGTACCTCGACTCGAGCAAAGCAGTGCTGCCGGTGGATGCCGTCTACCCGGTGGGCACCTCGATAGAGCAGTCGAACGCTCAGGCGAACATCGACATGCAGAACTCGCAAAAGGATGCCGTGGCAGCGGCACTGACCTCCCTCGGCTACACCCTCCCTGCCGTCCTCACTGTTGGGGGCCTTTCGCCCCAATCTCCCTCCAGCGGCATCCTGCAGAAGGGCGACACGATTGTGAGCGTGGACGGGCAGACCGCCGACAGTGTGCTCGGACTGCGTGCGATCATCGCCAAGAGCGGCGCAGGTGCACCGGTGAGCATCGCCATCGAACGCGGGGGCGTAGCTCAGACCGTCCAGGTCACGCCGGAGCTCAGTTCCGGAGCGGATGCCGTGCCGGTCATCGGTATTTTCCCAGCCATCGTCTACACCTATCCATTCGAGGTGAAGATCCAACTCGAGAATGTGGGCGGGCCGAGCGCCGGCCAGATGTTTGCTCTCGGCATCATCGACAAGCTCACCCCTGGGCAGCTCAACGGTGGAAAGAAAGTTGCGGGAACAGGCACGATCGACGGCGCGGGAAATGTTGGTCCCATCGGAGGCATCCGCCAAAAGCTCTATGGCGCACGCACGGGCGGCGCCACCTGGTTTCTCGCACCGTATGCGAACTGCAACGAAGTGACCGGGCATATCCCCAGCGGAATCCGCGTTCTCGCCGTGAAAACGTTGAGCGACTCGCTCGCGGCGTTGAAAGCGATCAAGGACGGCTCGAGCACGAGTGGTCTTCTCGCCTGTCCCACCCGCTAGCCGCGGGGCGCGGGGGCGCCCTCTCAGACCGTGCCCGTTAAGATAGGGAGCACAGCATCCGCCACAAGCCAGGAGCAGTCTCGTGACGTCCACCCCCACTGAAGAACGCCGACCGGCATCGCGATCGAGGGTAACCCTCCTGATCACGCTCGCTGTCGTTGCGGTCCTCGTCATCCTCTTCTTCATCTTCGCGAGTCTTTACACTGACTGGCTATGGTTTGAGCAGCTTGGTTTCCTCAAGGTACTGACCACCCAGTGGGTGGCGAGCACGGTGATGTTCTTCATCGGGTTCGTGGCCATGGCCGCTCCGGTATTCGCCAGCATTCAGGTGGCGTTCCGTGGTCGGCCGGTCTACGCAAAGCTCAACGCGCAGCTCGACCGGTATCAGCAGGTGATAGAGCCTCTTCGACGCCTCGCGATGTGGGGCATCCCCGCGGTTCTCGGCCTCTTCGCCGGAGTGGCAACCTCATCCCGCTGGCAACTCGCCCTCGAGTGGATCAACGGCGTGCCCTCAGGCAAGCTCGACCCCCAGTTTCACCTCGACGTCTCGTTCTATCTCTTCGCGCTGCCGTTCTACCAGGCTGTTGCAGCATTCGCCTCAGCCGTCGTGCTCATTTCGGCCATCGCGGCGATCGCAACCAGCTACCTCTACGGAGCTCTGCGCTTCAACGGCCGTGAGGTACGCATCTCGCGTACCGCGCGTATCCAGCTCGCCGTCACCGGCGCGGTCTACCTCCTCCTTCAGGCCGCGAGCATCTGGCTCGACCAATACGCCACGCTCAGCACGAAGACCTCGAGCACGCTGTTCGAGGGGGCGTCGTTCGCCGACGCCAGCGCGGTCATCCCCGGTCGCCAGATACTCGCAGGCATCGCTGCCGTCGTGGCCATTCTCTTCATCATCACCGCGGTGATCGGACGGTGGCGTTTCCCGCTCATCGGCACCGCGCTCCTGTTGGTGAGCGGCCTGCTTATTGGATCGGTCTACCCCTGGATCGTTCAGAAGTTTCAGGTCGAGCCGAACGTGCGCACGCTCGAAGCGCCCTATATTCAGCGGAACATCGATGCCACGAGGGATGCCTACGGTGTCGCCGGAGTGCAGGAAGAGGCGTACTCGGCCAAGACGGATGCCCAGCAGGGTGCATTGCGCAACGACGCCGAGACCACCGCGAGCATTCGCATCATCGACCCCGCCCTGGTCTCGGATGCCTTCGGCCAGCTCGAGCGCATCAAGCAGTACTACCAGTTCAACAAGTACCTGGATGTGGACCGCTACACGATCAACGGAAAGTCGCAGGACACCGTGATCGCCGTGCGGGAACTCAACCAGTCCAACACCAACGCCGCCCCTAGCTGGTACAACAACACGCTCGTCTACACCCATGGCTATGGCGTGGTTGCGGCCTACGGAAACCAGCGCTCGACCGAAGGCCTCCCGGTCTTCCTCGAGTCGGGCATCCCGGTGACCGGCGCGCTCGGCACGTTCCAGCCCCGCATCTACTTCGGGGAGGAATCCCCGCAGTATTCGATCGTCGGCGGCCCGAAGGGGGGAAGCAAAGTGGAGCTCGACTACCCCGCGGGGGACTCGAACGCCAACCAGAACGCCACTACGACCTTCGCGGAAAATGGCGGGCCGAAGCTCGACAACCTCTTCAAGAAGCTGATTTACGCCGTCAAGTTCCAGTCGGAGCAGATCTTCCTCTCCAACGGTGTGAACAACAATTCGCAGATTCTCTACACCCGTAATCCGGCGGATCGCATCCAAAAGGCCGCTCCGTATCTCACCCTCGACAGCGACCCGTATCCGGCCGTTATAGACGGTCGCGTGAAATGGATCGTGGACGGCTACACCACGAGCGCAAACTATCCGTACTCGGCTGTGCAACAGCTCAGCAATGCGATCGCTGACACCTACACGCCAGCCCCGCAGCTTGCGCTTGATGATGTCAACTACATTCGTAACTCGGTCAAGGCCACCGTCGACGCCTACAGCGGCAAGGTGACGCTCTACGCCTGGGACGTCAAAGATCCGATCCTCAAGACCTGGCAGAAGATTTATCCGTCAACCGTGAAGCCGATCAGCGAAATATCGTCGGACCTCATGAGCCATGTGCGCTACCCGGCTGACCTGTTCAAGGTGCAGCGGGAGATCCTCGGTACCTATCACGTGACCGACCCGAGCACCTTTTACTCCGCCAGCGACGCGTGGGTCACGCCGAACGATCCGACCCAGGAGGCGGCGACCGCGAAGCTCCAGCCGCCGTACTTCCTGACGATGAAGCTTCCGGGTGCCTCGAAGCCGGCGTTCTCGCTCTATTCCACCTACATCCCGAGCTCGAAAGGAGCCGGCACCAGCAACATCCTCACCGGTTACTTGGCGGCGAATGCGGACGCCGGCAAGGTGAAAGGCGAGGTCGCGTCCGGTTACGGAAAACTCACCCTTCTCGCCCTCCCGAAGCAGAACTCGGTGCCGGGCCCGGGCCAGGTGCAGAGCAACTTCAATACCGATACCGCGGTCGCCAATCAGCTAGCACTGCTTCAGCGGGGTAACACCAAGGTCGACCTTGGCAACCTGCTGACCGTGCCCGTCGGGGGCGGTCTGCTGTACGTGCAGCCGGTCTACGTCAAGTCAAACGCGGAGACGAGCTATCCGATCCTGCGCAAGGTCTTGGTGTCTTTCGGCGACAAGGTTGCATTCGAGGACACCCTGGATGCCGCGCTCAACACTCTGTTCGGGGGAAACTCAGGCACGAGTGCGGGTGATGGCGGAGTGGCTCCATCACCGAGTCCGTCTCCGTCGCCATCTCCGGGCACCGGAACAGGCACGGGTACCGGCACTGGTGTGCCGAGCGCGGAGCTCAAGACTGCTCTCGCTGACGTGCAGTCCGCTCTCATCGACCGCGCTGCCGCTCTCAAGAGTGGAGACCTCGGTGCCTATGCCACGGCGGATGCTGCGCTCGTGACCGCGCTGAATAAGGTGTTCGCTCTCAACAAGTAAACCGACCTCCAACCCCGTGGTACGCTTCTTATGTAACGCGGGGTGGAGCAGTTCGGTAGCTCGCTGGGCTCATAACCCAGAGGTCGCAGGTTCAAATCCTGTCCCCGCAACAGAGGGTCAATCCGGGAATGTAAGCAAAAAGCCCGGGAATTGATCAAAAAAGGATCGGGATTGCTGAAAAGTTGTCCCGATCCTTTTTCTATGCCGTCAGCGCGAACGCGTTGGGTGCTCAGTCGCTTGTCTTTCTTGTTAAACAGCAATTCGGCCCGCTTTCACGCGGGCCGAATTGTGTTGGTTCTTCGTGGGTATAGAGCGTCTGGGTTAGGTAAGTGGCCCGGGCGGGCTCTCGCGGCCTGATCGGACCAGCGGTGTGCCGAGTGCGTCGTGCCGGCGCCTCGTTCGGTGCTTCACACCTCATTCTGTATTGGCGTCTTCGATGCGGTGAGCCTCAGCTTTGAAAAAGGTCACGATTCGCTTGAGGTTCGATGTGACGATCGCGAAGGTGAGCGTCAGGTAAAGGGCGGCATAGCCGCGTCCGGATTTCCTCTTGGGATTGCCGATATCGCCATGGGCGTCAGCTTTCAAGAGATGGGACTGCTAAAGCTTTAGTTCTCACTGTGTCAACTAAACCGACAGCAGTCCCGGGCAAGTGATCTCGGGAATATTCGTGTAGTCCATACGTTTGTATAGATAATAGATAGCAGAGTCCCAAATAATCTCGAGAGGATCGTTATGGCCGAAGGATCAGCACAGACAGCACAGACTTCCGGGCTCCACCACGTCACAGCCATTGGTGGGGCCCCGCAACGCAACATCGATTTCTACATCCGCGGGCTCGGTCTGCGGCTAGTGAAAAAGACAGTGAATTTCGACGATCCCGGCACATATCACCTCTACTATGGCGATGAGTCTGGTGTACCCGGCTCGCTGATGACGTTCTTCCCATGGACGGGTATTCGCCGCGGTCGCGTTGGTGCCGGACAGTCGACCACCACAGCGTTCTCCGTTCCGGCCGGCAGTCTCGGCTGGTGGAGTGACCACTTCGCAGCGCTCGGTACTGCGTCCGAGATCACGACGCGCTCATCACACGAAGAACGACTTTCACTTCTCGATCCCGACGGTCTACAGCTCGACCTTGTCGCGTCATCGATAGGCGATCCGCGAGATCCATGGGATTCGGTATCCGTACCTGGGCAGTATGCGGTGCGCGGCCAGCATTCCTCCGTGCTGACAGTGAGAGAGCCAAGCGGAACCGTTCGCCTCCTCACCGAGGATCTCGGAATGCACGTGGTGTCTGAAATTGGCAATCGTATCCGTGTTGCCGCCGGCGACGGACGCCCAGGCAACATCGTTGACATCATCGCGGACCCAACTAGTGAGGACGGCCTCACCGCCGGCGGAAGTGTGCACCACATCGCTTTCCGTGTGCCAGACAGCGATACGCAGCTCCTCTGGCGGGAACAGCTCATCGACCGCGGATACGACGTAACAGCCGTTCTCGATCGGCAATATTTCACCTCGATCTACTTCCGCGAGCCAGGCGGCGTGCTCTTCGAGATCGCGACCGACACCCCCGGATTCAACATCGACGAGCCGCTACTCGAACTCGGTCGCAGCCTCAAACTCCCCCCGTGGCTCGAGCCATCCCGTGAACAGATCGAGCATGCCGTCGCGCCGCTCGCGCTACCGGAGGAGAACAATCCCGAGGCAGCTTCGGATGTTTCCAGCTCAGCACCTGTGGGCACAGCGTCTCCAGCCACCCCACCCTCGGGCCCGACTTCGGGCTCGCACGATGAGCACTGAGACTGAACTCGCCGCTTGGCCTCACATCTATCGGCCGGGCATCGGGCCGGTGTTGCTCATGCTGCACGGAACCGGAAGCTCGGAAATCGAAATTCTCAGGCTCGCCGACGAGATCGATGCCGCAGCGGCGGTCATCGCTCCTCGCGGGCAGGTGACAGAGCGCGGGGCACTTCGCTGGTTCCGTCGGCTTTCCGAGGGCGTCTTCGACGTGAACGATGTGATCCGTCGCGCGGGCGATCTCGCCCAGTTCGTCGGCTGGGCTGTCTCCGAATACGAGCTGCACGACCGTCGGATCGTTGCTGTTGGTTTCTCCAACGGGGCAAACATTGCCCTTGCGACGGGGATGCTATCTCCGATGCTTTTCGACACGACGATCGCGTTCTCCGGCATGTACCCATTCGCTGCCCGAGGAATACCGCAGGATCTATCCATTCCCCGTGATCTCCCCACGCGTCGCTTCGTACTACTGAACGGTGACGGCGACGCAATGGCTCCAACCGCAAGCGTCGACCGACTCGTAGCTGAACTAACAGGCACCGGAGCGGATGTCACACGCCACACCCGCAGCGGAGGCCACGCCATCACGACTGACGAGCTGCAGGTCGCGCGCGCTGCGTACCGCGCCGCAGCCGCTCACGCCTGACCAACCCGCCGCACCCGGCTGGTCCTCCCGCGAAGACATCTGACAGGAAGAGGGCGATCCACATGCCGCTCTTCACGGTGCTCTAAAGGAATCGCCCTCAGTTTTGTTTCTGGGTTTTGTCTCGGGATGCGGTCGCTTTCACGAGTGATTCGGGGCAGTCCCGAGCGTCTCGTGCAGTTCTATCCAGGAGACGGGCTTTCCGACAAAGCGATTCGGATCCTTGGACCGGTGTTCGCGCAAGGACTGCCCGCCGTTGTTCAGCGAATCACTGGTCGTCAGTTCGAGAAAGACCAGATCGGCGTTCCAGTCGTCACTCCCGTTGCGCGGCGCGCCGACTCGTGACCTCAGCGAGTTCGGGCGCAGAATTCGCGCCCACAACGCTCTAGCCGGCGCCTTGATGACTTTATCGCCGCGCTGGCCGACACCGTGAAGCAACGACTCTCGAAGGAGCACGGCGCCGGTCCCGAAGCGCAAAAGGAGTGAGAAGCTCTCGAGCGACTTACCGTGCTCGCCGCCGGCGCGCGCGAGACCCGCGCTGGCAAGTTCGCCGCGTTGGTGGAGCAACTTTGCGGGATCCGCGTCGGACGGAATCTTCAGCGCCGCATTCGTGCGCACCCGCCTCCCCTATCGT
>JANYEI010000041.1 GCA_025363205.1 Frigoribacterium sp. | reverse complement strand
AGTCGACGAACAAGAAGGTGAGTCGATCGGGGCTGTGGGCGGCAGCCATTCCGAGTACCCATGCTTGTAAGAACTCGGATTTGCCGGCACCTGTCGTTCCGCCGACCAGAGCGTGGGGACCTTGGCTTCGGATATCAAGGTAGAACGGTTCGGTTCCGGCGTGCCCGACGAGGGCGCGGAGGTTGCCTTCCTTCTTTCGGCGGAGCGGCGGCGTTCCGTCTCGCACGGTAAGCGAATTATTTTCACGCCAACGGTCGACGATGGCATCGGAATGTTCGGCGAGTTCCGGTCCGGCCAGCGAAACATAAGAGACGGATTGAGGAAGATCGGAGTCGTCATCGACCGGAACTCCGACGTCGACAACAGGAGCCAGCGATCGGGCGATCTGCAGGGCGACTGTTCCGTCAATACTCTCGCAGGCGACGGGGTACGACATTCCGCCGATACGCACCTGGCCGACCACGGAATGTCCTCCGGTCGACTCAAGGACGAGGAAGGTGCGGCAGACATTCGGGAGTTGTTCAAGGACCGGGGCGCACCAGAAGACGTGGACGTTCGCGTCCGCTCCACGTTCGGAGAGTCGGGTGAGTCGACCTCTGTCGACCGGAGCATCGGATTCGACGATAACGATGACACCAGGGATGACTGGTTCGCGTCGGGTCGGGGGGTCGCCGGCATCGTATCCGCCGCGCGGCGTGATCCCGTCCGTCAGTCGCTGGTCGACAAGAGCTTCGAGGCTGGAGAGCAGCGTGAGTCCACCGCCCGGGTTATCTGCGAGGTGATCGCCGGTGAGTGGGCTGTGGGGCGATCCGGTGTGGGGCAACCATTCGAGCCAGTCCCAGTTCTGGCGGCTGGCGGGCGAGACAATCGCCGCAATGACGAGTTCTGCAGGTGAGTGAAGCCCGATCAGCTGGAGCACGATGCCGCGAGCAACGCCGGCGAGCAGGTCCCGCGGTCCCGCAACGCCGAGCGTTCCTGCGATGCGGAAGTCCGCTTCGATGGGAACACCGTCGATGGTGGAGAACTCGTGGGCGAGATCCCTGATTTTCGCCCAGTGTTCGGGCATGGTGTCGTTCGAAGTGGGAAGAGTGACGACATTCCGGGAGGGTGTGGTGCCGAGGCCGAGTCGGGCGGTGAGGAATCCGGTGTCTTCTGGTCGGTGCGTCCACATCAGTGGGCCGAGCCGGTGCAGGGCCCCGAGTGTGTCGGCCGCCGACGGGTATTCCTGGAGCCGCACCGTTCGTTCCTGGTTCTGGGCGTCCTCCAACACGGTGCGCGTTGCGGCAAGCGAGGCGAGGAACTGGGCCACGGCCACGCGGGCGAGGCGACGGTTCGTAACCCGGTTGTCCACGTAGGTGCCGATCATGAGGATCGGGCTCAGGGCGATGAAGACCAGGCTGAGAGCCTGCCGCGTGAAAGCGAAAAGCACGACCCCCATGATCAGTGGGGCGATGACGGCAAGGATCGGGAACCGACTGCTCTGTGGGTGCTTCGGCGGCTCCGGTGCGGGATATTGGCTTCCGGGGTAGCGGGGGACGACGCGCGGCGAGCGAATGAACTCGACGACCGGGCTGCTGGCGGCGGCGGTCGCGGAGTGTTGCATGGGGATGATGCAGAGCGACGTATCCCCGATTTCAAGCAGATCGGTGGAGGCGAGCGTCGCTCGTGATGTTACTCGACCGCCGATCAGCAGGCCATTGGCGGAGTTGGTATCCACAATTTCGACTGTTTCGCCGATGTTGACGCGGGCGTGCCGTTTCGAAACGAGGGCGTCGTTCAGGCGGACGTCGACGTCTCGGTCTCGACCGATCGTGCTCGAGCCGAACGGTAGGGAGAACTCGCGTCCGGCGTCGGGACCGGAAAGCACTTTGAGGGTTGCGGCGGCGGGCCCCCGGTCACGACCGGGGAACTGTTGGCTCACGGCGGAGAGTTCTATTACTGAACCGGGCCTCAGACCTGATTCGAGCAGAGTCGCTTCTGGGTCAAGGGTGCGGATAGCCGACGACCCCGCCCCTTCCGCTTCAACAATCCGCACCGTCAGAGCGGGGGCGTCTTCGCTGCCATTGCGTCCAGGATCGGCCAGGTACAGCGACTTGGCGATGTCGGCGACCTGGGCCGTACCGTCAGCGGTGAGCGCCAGGTTGACTGTCACACCAGTGGCGCGACGCATCGTGATTTTGATT
>JANYEI010000250.1 GCA_025363205.1 Frigoribacterium sp. | reverse complement strand
GACCCACACCCTCTGGGGCGGGGGAAGCTATATCTTCACCAACGTCGACCCCACCATTCATGCGACCCGCGGGTTCGAGGTGCCGGTGACGCCGGGCGTGCAGTTGCACGACCTGCTCACGGTGCAGCTCGGTGCGGGAACGCTCGATCACGTGGTCAACGACACCGGTGATCCAGTGTCGGGGGCGGCTATCGGTATCCCGAGTTTCGTGGTCAACTTCTGATCCGCGCCTGACTCCGGGCGATCGCCGCGCCCGTGGCATCCAGCACCTGCGGTTGGGAGAGGCGAAGCGTCATCGCGTGCAGCCCCGGGTGTGTCCCAGTTTTTGCGAAACAGCTCCACATCGGCGTTCGTCGGTGAACTCACAGGGCCTACTCCCTAGCCGCGAGCATCCCTTCGTGGTTGCCTGTACGAGTGACCGATCTTCCGATGTTCCCCCTGGGCTCCGTGCTCTTTCCCCACATGCCGCTACCGCTGCGGGTGTTCGAAGAGCGGTACATGGTGATGCTCTCGCGCATCCTCCCCGATGAGCCCTCGGAATTCGGCGTTGTGCTCATCGAGCGCGGGCAGGAGGTGGGTGGGGGCGAGAAGCGCTTCACCATCGGCACTGTCGCGCAGATCCAGCAGTTGGATGCCGACGTGGATTTCGTCGTGCTGGTCGCCCAGGGCGAGCGACGCATTGAGATCCTTGAGTGGCTGGAGGAGGATCCCCATCCCGCCGCCCGTGTTCGCGATCTCGCCGACCTCGAGTGGACGGACGACCTTCTTCCCCTGCGCGAGAAAGCCGAGGAGGCCGTGCGCCGCACACTTCGGGCGGCGGGAGAGTCCGGCGACCAGCTGTGGTCCGCGGATGTCGAGATTTCCGACGATCCTGTCGCCGCGGCCTGGCAACTGGCCGCGATCGCTCCCGTCGGACCCCTTGACCAGATCGCGCTGCTGCGCTCAGAGACAATGGAATCCCTGCTCACGGCTCTCATCGAGCTGATGGATTCGGCCGGTGAGTCGCTCGGCGCATCCTGGCCGGAGCAGTAACCGAGCCCCCAAATTGCGAGCGTAGGGTTGAAGGCATGGAATTCAGATACCTCGGAAACTCAGGCCTCAAGATCTCGGAGATCACCTACGGCAACTGGCTTACCCACGGCTCACAGGTGGAGAACGACACCGCCAAAGCGTGCGTCACCGCCGCTCTCGACGCCGGAATCACCACCTTCGATACCGCGGACGTCTACGCCAACACCGCAGCCGAGACTGTGCTCGGCGAAGCGCTGAAGGGCCAGCGTCGACAGTCCCTCGAGATATTCACCAAGGTCTTCGGCCCGACCGGGCCGAAGGGTCACAACGACGTCGGGCTGTCGCGCAAGCACATCCTCGAGTCGATCGACGGCTCGCTCCAGCGGCTGCAGACGGACTATGTCGACCTGTACCAGGCGCACCGGTTCGACTACGAGACGCCGCTGGAAGAGACCTTCCAGGCCTTTGCCGACATCGTGCGCCAGGGCAAGGCTCTGTACATCGGGGTGAGCGAGTGGACAGCCGACCAGCTGCGCGAAGGTGCGGTGCTCGCGAAGGAGCTCGGTATCCAGCTCATCTCCAACCAGCCCCAGTATTCATCGCTCTGGAGGGTAATCGAGGCAGAGGTCGTGCCGACATCCAAGGAACTCGGCATCTCGCAGATCGTCTGGTCGCCGATCGCGCAGGGCGTGCTCACCGGAAAGTACGCACCCGGGGCTGCCCTTCCCGAAGGAAGCCGGGCCACCGACGAGAAGGGTGGCGCGAATATGATCTCGCGATTCATGACGGATGACGTGCTCACCCGGGTGCAGAAGCTGAAGCCGATCGCCGACGAGCTGTCGCTCTCGCTCGCGCAGCTCGCCGTGGCGTGGGTACTCCAGAACGAGAACGTCGCCTCGGCAATCATCGGCGCGTCCCGTCCCGAGCAGGTCAAGGAGAACGTCGTCGCATCAGGCGTCACCATTCCCGCCGAACTGCTCGGCCGTATCGACGAGGCGCTCGGTGACATCGTGGAGCGCGACCCCGCGAAGACGCTCGAGAGCTCGCCAAAATCGCGCGAGGCGTAGTCGTTCTGCGGCCCTGTGCTGCGCGCCGGCCGGAGAGTCGTTTTCGCCCGCACGGTGGCGATCGGCTGCGCTACCTGCACGAAACTGGGGGCGTTTTCTTCTTCGGGGTGGTGTGGGTGCTCGGAATCGCATTCGGCACCGTCTCGTTTCGACGCGGGGGTGGTCGCCTCAACACCGGGCTTGCGTCAGCGGCGATTGTGCTCGGCTGCCTGGTCTTGATCCCCACGGTCACCGCGTCGATCATCTATGGGCTCGGACTCAGTGACTGATCGGACTCAGTGACCGATCGGACTCAGTGACTGAGAAGAGTGGCGTATCAGGTCGTCAAGTCTGGTGCTGGCCGCTACCCGCGCCCCACAGTTCCCTTGGTAGGCTGTTTCCATAATCGAAAACTGGGCCGCACACGCGATGCGGGAGAGCCCGATGCAAGTCGGGCACCGAAGGAGCAAGCCTCCCCGCCAATCTCTCAGGTCTACGTACCGCATCGAACTGGCCACTCTGGAAAGTGGATGACCGAACGCTCGTGTTCGCCGTCCCGCCGAAGGTGAAAGCGCTGCGGCGTGAAACTCTCAGGCTCGTGACAGAGGGGGAGTTCCATCCGCAGCCCGTGCGCGCCAGGAGAACTCCGTGACTGAGAAGACCGAAGAACGATACTCGCCCCTCCATCGCGTTCACGTGGATGCGGGAGCGAGCTTCACCGACTTCGCCGGCTGGCAGATGCCCGTGCGCTATTCGAGTGACCTCGCCGAACACCACGCCGTGCGCACTGCCGCCGGACTCTTCGACCTCTCCCACATGGGCGAGATCGTGGTGATCG
>JANYEI010000244.1 GCA_025363205.1 Frigoribacterium sp. | reverse complement strand
CCACCTCCGCCGCCCCTCCGGGACGGCTACTCGATCACCGCACCGATCACTCTCGCTGACCTCGTCAACTTCACGCCTGTCGCGGGCATCGACCACATGGAACCAGACGGCTGGATGGTCGTGGGGCTCAATACGAATTTCTACGCCACAGTCGAGTCTGGCGTTCAGACGGGGCTTCTGCTCGACTTGCCCGCATCGGTACGGTTCACCGGGGAGCGGTATCGCTGGTCGTACGGCGACGGTGGGAGCGCCACTCGATCGACCCGCGGATCGAGCTGGGAAGCATCCGGGGTGGGGGAGTTCGACCGCACCACGACCAGCCACATCTTCCGCGCGGCCGGCACGTACTTCATCGATCTCACCATCGACTATCGCGCCGAGTATCAATACGCGGGAGGGCCGTGGGTCTCGATCTCTGGCACCATCCCCGTCGCGGCCAATCGATTGGTCGGCGCAGCGGGCGGCGCGAACACCGTCCTGGTGGGATACGACTGCGCACAACATCCGTCTGGGCCGGGTTGTTGACGACACGATGCCGGGTGGGGTGAAGCTTCGGCCCGCTTTCAGCGCGTCCATATAGAGTGCTCAGGTTCGCGGTGGAAGCTTGCACCGCTTGGAAGGAGCAGCCCCCATGACCGACGCACCGCAGGATCCCCGTTCCGGAACAGACAACGGCGACACGAATGCCATCGAGAACTCAGAGACTGTCGCACAGACCGAGGCGCACTTGAACGACTCGAACGCGGCTGCGCCAGCAGCTGAAACCCAGCCGCTTACTCCGCAGCCCGCTGTGGGAACCCCGGCTCCTCCGGCACCCACCCAGCCCCTCGACCGTGACTACGCTTGGACGCCCGCCGCGCCGGCAGACACCAAGCGCTCCAATAAGGTCGGCATTATTGCGGCCCTGGCTGTCGGCGCTCTCATTGGAGGCGTCTCCGGCGCGGGTGTCGCGGCATGGTCCGTCTCGGCAAACCAAGGTAACAATTCGTCAAGCGCAACTTCGAACAGCACCCCCCAAAACATCACGGTGAATGACACCTCGAGTGTTAATAACGTCACTGCTGTCGCGGCGAAGGCGGCACCGAGCGTCGTCACGATCTCTGTGACAGGTAAGAGTGCATCAGGCACAGGATCGGGCGTAATCCTCTCCAAAGACGGCTACATTCTCACCAACACTCACGTCATAACGCTCGATGGCGAAACCGCTGACCCCGCAGTTCAGGTCACCACTACCGACGGGCACCTCTTCGCTGCGTCTGTGGTCGGCACTGACCCGATCGCCGACCTCGCAGTCATCAAATTGAAGGATGCGAGCGGCCTTACCCCCGCTGAATTCGGAGACTCGAGCAAGCTCAACGTCGGGGAGACCGCCATCGCGATCGGCGCCCCTCTTGGACTCAACAACACTGTCACCGATGGCATCGTGAGCGCCCTCAACCGCAGCATTTCGATCGCCTCCTCGGCGGCGCCGAAAACCAATGACAGCAGCACCCCTAAGTCGGGCAGCCCCTTCGACTTTTGGCAGTTCGACAACGGCCAGGGCGGCGCTCAGGGACAGCCGACTACCGCGGCAGCCACCATCTCTCTTCCAGTGATCCAAACGGATGCGGCAATCAACCCCGGCAACTCGGGTGGCGCGCTGCTCAATTCCGATGGCAAAGTCATCGGCATCAACGTCGCTATCGCCAGCGCCGGACAGACCAGCGCATCGTCGCAGTCCGGCAGCATCGGTGTCGGCTTCGCGATCCCGGCAAATCTCGCTCAGCGTGTCGCCACCGAGATCATCAAGAACGGCAAAGCCACTCATGGTCTGCTCGGAGCCAGCGTGCAGGACGTCTCACCCACGAGCAGCAGCACCGTGGTCGGAGCCAGCATCAAGGACATCAGCCCTGGTGGGGCGGCTGAGAAGGCAGGCCTGAGGTCTGGCGACATCGTCACCGTATTCAACGGCGCACCGATCACCAGCAGCACCGACCTCACCGCGCAGGTGCGCTTTCTTGCAGCAGAATCGTCCACGTCACTCACCTACGTGCGCGGCGGCAATTCCAGCACAGCCGAGGTGACTCTCGGGACGCTCAAGTTGTAGCTCTGCTACGCCGCTATCGAAACGGATGCCCGCTCCGGAGTGAATCTCTGCAGCGGGCGTCCGTTTTGCGTCTTCCGCGGCTCGAATCAGGTCGGCTGATAGGCTCGACCGACCTGCCGCCCAGACATTGGAACCCATGCCCAACGAGGTACACGCCCCGCCCGGAGTGTCCTATGTCATCCCTGTACTCAACGAAGTCGCCTACATCGAGACTGCTGTGCGAACGGTGCTCGAGCAGGACTATTCGGGACCGACCGAGCTCATCCTGGCACTGGGGCCGTCGACGGACGGCACAACGGAACTTGTGCAGCGGCTGGCCGCAGAAGACGATCGCATCATCGTTGTCTTCAATCCCGCGACCGATATTCCGGTGGGCCTCAATGTCGCGATCCGTGCGAGCAGGCACCCGGTGATCGTGAGGGTGGATGCCCATTCCGAGCTGGATCCGACCTATACCCGCCGCGCTGTGGAGACTCTCACTCGCACGGGCGCCGCGAATGTCGGCGGAGTCATGCAGGCTCGGGGCAAGACTCCGTTCCAGTCGGCGGTGGCCCGGGCCTATAACAGTCGCTTCGGGCTGGGCGGCGGCAGCTATCACGGGGGAGCCGAGGAGGGGCCGGCGGAGTCGGCGTACCTCGGCGTGCTGCGCCGGGATGTGCTCGACGAGGTGAACCTGTTCGATGAATCCGTGCGCCGTGGGGAGGACTGGGAACTCAACCTGCGAATTCGTAACGCTGGTCACTCGGTGTGGTTCGATCCGTCGCTTGAGGTCACCTATTGGCCGCGGGAGAGCTGGTCGAAGCTCGTGCGGCAGTTCGCGGCAACCGGCATTTGGCGCGGCGAACTCGTGCGCCGTTATCCCGGGCATAATCCGTGGAGATTTTTCGCACCTCCGCTGCTCGTGGCGAACGTGGCATTGACCATCCTGATTCTGGTGTTGCAGCTGACCGGGGTGTTGCGAGGCTGGCCGAGCGTTGTGCTCTCGCTGGTTTACCTCGGTCCAGCCGCTTACGCCGTTTTGCTTCTTCTGCTCTGCTTCTCCCGCGCCGGCGGCCCCGGCTGGTCGGATCGTTGGAGATTCTTCCTCGTATTGCCCACCATGCATCTGAGCTGGGGCGTTGGGTTCATCGTGGGTGTCGTGCGCGGCGCCCGCGACACTGTCGACACCTCACGCACCGGCATCTGACCAGCACGGCATCTGACCCGACCTGCACGGCATCAGCCGATGATGCCCTCGGCTAACAGCCGCCGCACCACGCGGTCGGCCGCGTGCCCATCATCCCGAGGGTTGAACCGTTCTCGCCATGCGTGATATTTCTCGGTGAACTGCTGCTTCACGCTCTCGCGATCCTGCACGAGAGCAGCCAACTCCTCAACCGTAGTGACGACCGGACCCGGTGCCACCGGGACGAGATCGAAGTAAAACCCGCGGAGCTTCTCGCGATAGTGATCGAGATCCGGCGTGAAGAAGTAGACGGGCTTACCGGTAACGGTGAAGTCGAACATCACCGACGAGTAGTCGGTGATCAGGGCATCCGCCAACAGGAAGAGCTCGGAGACATCGGGATACCCGGTCACGTCGAGCACGTTCGGCGCGTGCACATCTTCCCCGGGCAGTAGCGTGCGGGAGTGTCCACGAATCAGCGTCACGTATTGGTCGCCGAGTAGCTCGGCGAAGCGAGCCACATCGAGATGGTCCACGTGGTCGGGCCGATCGTCCCGCCAGGTGGGAGCGTAGAGCAGCACGGTGACGTCTGACGCGATGCCGAGCCGCGTCCGAATAGCCGCAGCATCTCCTGTGAGCAGCACGTCGTCGCGAGGATACCCTTCTTCCCACACCGACCCGGTGAACGCATACGCCTTGCGGAATACACCGCGACTGTAGGGGTTCTGGGCAAGCAGGATGTCCCACCGCCCTCGTTCGCGCAGTGTCGCGATCGCGGGTCGAAGGCCGAGCCGCACTCGGCTGAGTGCGAGCTTCTTGAGCATCGTGCCGTGCCAGGTCTGCAGAACGGTCTGGTAGCGGCGTTTGCGCAGCCGCTTGCGCAGCCAGTCGTTGACCACGAGCAGGCGCGCGGATCCGCGGATGCGCCACCACTCGGAACTGCCTTCGATGATGGCGGTCGCCCCGTTCGGCACGGACACGGAGGCGTCAGCGACACTCCAGTATCGCGCCACGTCTGGTCGCAATCGCGCAATGGCTCGATCGATGGCCAGCGGATTGCACGAGGCATTCTGGCCGTAGAAGCTCTCGAAAAAGACAGCGTTGAGGGGGTCATCCTCGGCGGCCCGATAGTCGGATTCGAGGGACGCCTGTCGCAGTCGACCGCGCTCCCGATCAGTGAGAGGGGCCGAGAGGGCCACCATGAGAGACCCGCCAGTCGACGTCACAGCGACTCGGGTCACCCCCGGCAGCAGTTGGGGAACGGGAAGCTGCGCCGGCGTCTGCAGCGACATCTTCGAGCCGTCGGATGCCGTGGCGATGATTGAATAGCGGCCGGAGCGGGCAGGGAGAAGCGGCCCGTTCCAGTTCGAGACGAGCAACGGAACCCGCGCGGACCAGCGATTACCCAAGGCGATGAGTTCTGCCGGCAAGACCTGGCGTGAGGCCTGCAGCCGAAACTCTGTTGGCGGTTCCCCCGGCCCCTCAAACACGATCGACGGCAGCTGGCCGTTGGTCACAACGACTGTGTCGACCACCACGACCGGAGGGGGAGCGGGCGGGGTCATTGAAGCGCCGTAAGGCGGCGCACGAGCTCGAAATACACCCTCTCAGTATTGCGCCCATCCCGGAAGGCGAAGTGTCGTGTCTCCAGCGCGGCCGAATGTGCTCGCACTTGTGCCGCCCACTGCGCGTTCGCGTCGTAGAGGGCGAGTTGGTCGAGGACACCCGTCCAGGTGCGTACTTCGCGCCCGCCGCTGAACTCCCGGTAAGGCTCGTAGAGGCCGCGCGAATCGGTGTACGCCTCCTCATCCGGGGCGATGAACAGGATCGGGCCGCCGGTGAGCGAATAGTCGAACGCGACGGACGAGTAGTCGGTGATGAGCAGATGGACGGCCGAAAGGAGAGGAGTGAGATCGGACTGGCGCGTGGACGGCAGCAGGTGAATCCGGTCGGAACCGGCAATCCCCCCGGCGTAGTCGCCGACGCCATTCGGATGCGGGCGCACTATCAGTACTGTTCCGGTCTCGTGCAGCCAGGCATCGATTCGCGACCATTCGGCTGCGGACGGAACCGCCGGATCCGCCTCGCCGTCGCGCCAGGTCGGCGCGTACAGCAGCACGCGGGAGTCACCGAGCTCCACCTCGAGCGCGGTGACGAGCGCGGCGCGCGCGGTCTGCGCGCGTTCGAGGGGGTCGCCCGATGACAGCACGTCGTCCCTCGGATCGCCGGTGACGACCACGCGATCGGCCGGCAGCGCGAATGCGGTTCGCAACCGCGATGCCGCCAGTTCTGACGCCGCAGGCATGAGGGCGATAGCGCGGTAACCGCCGCGGTAGAAGCGACGGAGCAGACCGCTCAACGGGGCAGAGAGCAGCGGCACTGAAATGCGCGTGGTGGTGGCGGAGTCCAACTGAATGAGTTTGAGCGGGATGCCGTGCCAGAGTTGCACGAGGACGCTACCGCGCAGGCCATAGCGGTTGACATCCCCGAACCCGTGGGTTACGACGGCCACACGGGCACGCAGGGTCAGCCAAAGCCCGCGGCGGGAGCTTTTGAGCACCGCGGGGATGCCGAGGGCCGTGGCCGTGGCGAGATCACGGTCGTCTCGGGCGAGCCAGGTGAGGCGCAGATCCGCATCCGTCAGCCTTGCGTACCGGAAGAGAGCGAGGGACCCCTCGCCGATTCCCGAACCGCAGCCAAACACCCACAGGGCGTCCGATCGGGGTACGAGCACACTCGCTGCCGCCCCGAGGACGTAGAGCGGAACCGCGGCGAGCTTCTTCGCATTCCCCGTCGCAAAGCTGAACTCGGGCACGGGTGGAGCATAGCAGCCGGGTGTTCGGGAGCGTCTTGGCTGGATGACAGCACCCTCGATCAGCGGCCGTGACTCATCGGCTTCTCGGCGATCCTCGCCCCCGCCCTCGGGCTGCAACGAAACTAGAGTCGCTTCCGCCCAACTTGATTCTTCAAAAAGGGGTATGTATACCTCACTGTTTCAGCGTCTGGTTGTTGTTCCCTGCGGCAGATACCAATGGGGTATGCCTGAACCGATCTCCGAAGCCACCCGCATCCTGGGCGAGCGAATCCGGATTCGACGCGTGAAGCTCGCGTGCAGCCAGGAGGAGATCGCACATCTCGCAGGCATGAACGTGTCCAACTTTGGCAAGATCGAACGCGGGCTCGGCAACCCGAACTTCCACACGCTGGTGCGCATCGCATCTGTGCTTGGTATCGATCCCGCTGTCCTGGTCGCGAGGATCGGAGCCGACTCGCTACCGGACCTGGCGGAGACCTTCACCGCCGCGGACTTCATCCGAGAGCGCCGTCGACGCGAGCACGACGGCTGAGCTCGAGCGTTTGCGGGCTAAAAACTCACCCGCCAGAGAAACTCCTCTCCCGAGGGCCGAAACCAGCGCACGACGAGCACGGTACTGCGTGCCAGGTCCCGGGCTGCGATCAGTACCTCCAGGCTCTCGCCCACTTCGAGAGTGGATGGCGCGGTCGCGGGCATCACGCCGGGTCCGAGCAGGCTCACCGTCACACCATCCACCGGCTCGCGTCCGCGGTTGGTGAGCAGGTACCGACGCGGGCCGGCATCCCGCTCGAGGCGAAATGGCACGAGGTAGGCGGAATCGAACGTGGAGGAGCGTGGGCCAGTCATGGCTCGAAAGCTACCGACGGCCCACGACGGCTTGGCAGAGACTCCCGGACTACGCCGCGGTGGAGGAGAGGTCGCTCGGGAATCGTCACAAGTCAGCCGGCGGTTTCAAACAAGCGAGTCGATAGCGGGTTCGAGCTGGCAGCCGTCCGACCCGCACCCGCTCCCGAGTCAATCCTGTGGGAAAAGCGGAGGACGGGAGCCCGACGTTCTATTGCTTCGGCCGCCGAATTCTCCTCGGTGGACGCGGTGTCTTCGGGGGCTTCGAGCCGGTCGTTCCGCTGCCGAACCGGGAAAGGTTGATTCGGGCGCGCCTCGTCAGCACGACGGGGCCGCGCACGACCGGTTCCAACACCACGGGAAACTGCAGGGGAGCGGGCCCGAAGGCATCTCGCGAACTCGACACGACCTTGCGTCCGAGCACGTGATTGCCGGTGCCCCCGATGACCGCGCCGATTCCGAACGGGATGGCGCGACCAACGGCGCTCGCCCCCTGGGTGGCGACAAAACGCTTGACGAAGGACTTCTTGATGCGGTCGCCAATCTGTCCAAGTGCGGCCTGCGGCAGGCTCTTGGTCACCAGCTCACCCCAAAACCGGCCGCGCGTCGGACCGATGCCGGCGGCCTGCCCCGCCAGTTGCTTCACGAGATCGGAGCCGGCGGTTCCGAGCATCATCACCATGACGAGCGTGCGCGCGCGTTCGGGGTCCTCAACAGCGATTCCGTGCACCTCGGTTACTGATTGAGCAAACAGCGCGCTCGCCTCGAGAAATCCCGCGGTTTCGATCCCGGAAAGGGCGAGAGAGATCCCGACACCAACGCCGGGAATCGCCGCACTCGCACCGACGGCAGCACCACCCGCGGTGACGGCGGTGAGGTAGCGGGTCTCGAGAATCTTGATTACCTGGGCGGGCGAGGCATTCGGATTGCGACGACGGATGCTGCGCACATGCAGCAGCACGACCGGACGTTGCACCGACAGCAGTCGCTCCACACCCTTCTCCACCTGCGGTGGCACGTTGCGCGGAAGCTTGCCGGGTACAACACTCATAGCTTCACGCCGTACTCGGCGTTGTACCGGTCGAGCACCTCCGCAATCGGAGCATCGAGAACGAGTGCACCCTTGTCGAGGTAGAGGCCGCGAGTGCAGAAACGTCGAAGATCTTTTTCACTGTGAGACACGAAAAATAATGTACGCCCGCCCGCCAAGAGATCCTCGATGCGTCGATAGCACTTCTCGCGAAAAGCCTTGTCACCGACGGCGAGCACTTCATCCACGAGGATGATCGGCTCCTCGAGACGAGAGATCACGGCGAATGCGATCCGCACCTTCATTCCGCTGGAGAGGTGTTTGTAGGGAGTGTCGAGAAAGTCACCAATCTCGGAAAAGGCGATGATTTCGTCGAATCGCTCGTCGATCTCAGACCTCTTCATGCCGTGCAGCCCGGCGGTGAGATAGACGTTGTCGCGCACCGTGAGGTCGTCGACAAATCCGCCGGTGATCTCGATCAGGGGCGCGACGCCGGCGCCGACCCGCACGCTTCCCTCGTCCGCAAACACCACCTCGGCCACGAGTTTCAGCAGCGTGGACTTGCCCTGCCCGTTACGGCCGACGACACCGATCGCCTCGCCCGGCGCGACGGTGAACGATACGTTGCGCAGCGGCCAGAACTCGTCGGGGCGACTTCGGCGCTGTGACCCAGCGAACAGATCCTTGAAGCTGCGACGGGAACGTTGATTGCGTTTGAAGCGGATGCCGGCATTCGTCACCTCGATTACCGGCGAGACGGTCATCAGATCTCCTTCAGCACGGTTTTGATGGTGCGGCGGAAGACGAGCAGCCCGATTCCGAGGATCACCAGGCACAGGATGGCACTCACGATCACGTCGCACCATTTCAGTTCCTGGGGGAAGAATGCCGAGCGATAGAGCGAGAGGATGCCCGACATGGGGTTGAGCGCGGCTAACGACCGAAAGTCTTTCGGCACGTTTACCAGCCCGTAGACCACCGGGGAGGCGTAGAACATGAAGCGCAGCCCGAGCTTGACCGCGCGCTCGAGGTCGCGGAAAAACACCACGAGTGGCGCGACGATCAGCCCGACCCCGAGAGTGAGTACGGCCTGCATCAGGATGGCGATCGGCACGAGCAGCACCTCGATGTGCAGGCGCGCAGGATTTGCCGTCCCGAGAGTGAGCAGTGCAAAGAAAATGATCACCGGAATGCTGACGATGAACTCAATGCCCTTGGACAGCACCAGGCGCGCCACCCAGATCGTGCGGGGGATGCGTGTCGAGCGAATGAGCTTCGCCTCTTTGGTGAAGGCGCGCGTAGAGTCCGAAATGCTTCCGTTGAACCAGGTCCAGGGCAGCAGCGCTGTGAGCAAGAAGACGATGTATGGCTCATGGCCGACGCCGCGCTGGAAGATCACCGTGAAGACGAACCAATAAATCGCCGCCATCACCAGCGGGTCGAGGATTGACCAGAAGTAGCCGAGGAACGAAGTCGAGTAGCGCACTTTGAGGTCGCGTGTTGTCAGCAGCCACAGAGAATGTCGATAGCGCGAAAACTCCGAACGCTCGGGGCGTGCTTCGAGTGGTGCACTCACGCTTTACGGGTCCTTAGAGTCACGGACTCCGAGTGACGTACGCGAAAGGGGACCCTAGACGAAGAGGTTCGCCCGCTCGAGGTCTTCCGCGAAGTCGATCTCTACGGCGTAGAGGTCGGAGATGTCTACCGGCTCAAATCGTAGCTTGTCCTGCTCGATCGCCAACTCGATACCACGCTCGAAGTAATCCTGATCGTCGACCCGGCCAAGCTGGCGGATGAGAGCAGCCTTGTCTCCCCGCGCGACGTAGTTGATGCCGACGGCTTCCCCGAGGCCACCCTTGACGGTCTTGGAAAGCTTGTTTATGTAGCCCTCGGCATCCACCGTGTACTTGACTTCTTCATCGGAGACCTTCTCCGTATTGACCGAAACAAACGACTGATCCGCCTCGACCATTTTCGCTGCGCGAACAAGTGCCTCTGGATCGAAGACCACGTCGCCGTTCATCCAGAGCACCCCGCCCTGGCCGGACGCGCGAAGTGCGCGCATCAGGCTTTTGGAAGTGTTGGTCTGGTCATATTGCTCGTTGTAGACGAAGGAGGCGGTGGGGAAAGCCTCGATAATGTGCTCGAGCTTGTAGCCGACGACGATCGTGACCTTGGCGCTAGTGCCGAAGGCATGGTGGATGTTGTCGAACTGCTGCTTCATAATGCTGCGGCCGTCGCTGAGTTCAGTGAGCGGCTTCGGCAGGGAGCGGCCGAGACGACTACCCATGCCAGCGGCGAGAATTACGATCTGTGTGCTCACGATTGGTCTCCTCAGTTAACGGTGATCTTGACTGGGGCGGGAAGCTGAATCGCTGTGACACCTCGTCGCCGTTGGCGAGCGACCGCAGAGAGATTCATCTCTTATTAATCCCCAGAATGTTGCCTGGACACCTCGTTGTGCTCTCTCACCCTACCTTTTGGGGCCAATTTGGCACAGAGGTCGTTGCAGGACGTTTTCAATTCGTAATCAGGCGCCGGGTTCTGACACGGGCATCCCAGTCGGCATTGATACGGTTGCGAGGTGGATTTAGAGCCTGAGCGGAAGCCAAGAGGAGCGGCGGCGGCTTCGCCTTCCGACGACGATTTTGAGCCTCCAATAACGCCCCCCGCACCGACCCCGCGGGTGCGAAAATCCGCCGCGCCGCGCGCGCCCGCCTCCCGCACGACTGCGCCACGCCCTCCTGAGCCGAAGCCGGCAGCCGCAAAGTCAGCAGCTGCGAAGCCGGCAGCTGCGAAGTCGGCAGCACCGAAGCGGACAGTATCGAAGTCGGCAGCCGCGAAGCCGGCTGCACCGCGAGCCACCCCACGTGCTCCGAGTCCGCGGCCCACCACCCCCAAAGCGACAACACAGCGCGCTCCTGCGAAACCCCCGGCTCCCGCGCCGACGCCTCCGCCGACTACGGCAGCGGAGCCTAATACTCCTGAGGTGGACGCGGCCCCGAAAGGCACCCCGCCGGCAATCACCCCGCCGACCTCGACAAGTTCTCAGTCGACGCGTCCCCGGTCGACGATTCCACGATCGACCTCTGTGCGCGCTCCGGCACCGCCGGCTGTCGCACCCACCGAACCGGCTGCTGCACCCGACTTGGGTGGGGCAACCCCACGCCCTGCACCCTCTTTC
Source organism: Frigoribacterium sp. (assembly GCA_025363205.1). Lineage (GTDB taxonomy): Bacteria > Actinomycetota > Actinomycetes > Actinomycetales > Microbacteriaceae > Lacisediminihabitans. Next base: position 12,143 of record JANYEI010000244.1, on the reverse strand, counting down.
AACTCCGCTCCTTCCGTGTCGATAGTGGGCGATATCCTCTCCACACCTGCGGTCACACCGAGAAAAGCGATTGCGGAAAGTGAGGTAGTGCTCGTCGGCTCCGGACTGGTGAAAAAATTCGGCGACACCCTCGCGGTTGACCGCATCAGCGTGTCGGTGCCCGCGGGAAGCATCTTCGGATTCGTCGGTCCGAACGGTGCCGGCAAAACCACCCTGCTGTCCATGGTGACAGGACTGCTCCGGCCGGACGGCGGATCCGTTTCAGTGCGCGGAGCCGACGTGTGGAGCGATCCTGCGGTTGCCAAACGCAACATGGGGGTGCTTCCCGACCGACTGCGGCTCTTCGATCGGCTCACCGGCAGCCAGCTGCTTTATTACGCCGGCACGTTGAGGGGACTCGACGCCCGCACGGTGAAGCAGCGCTCCACCGACCTCGCCGCGGCATTCGGCCTCGAGGACGCGCTCGGGCGTCTCGTCTCCGACTACTCGGAGGGCATGACGAAGAAGATCGCGCTGGCCTGCGCGATGATCCATTCCCCGAGGTTGCTGGTGCTTGACGAGCCATTCGAATCGGTGGACCCGGTCTCAGCGGCGAACATCACGGCCATCCTGCACAAATACGTCGCGGCGGGTGGCACTGTGGTGCTGTCCAGCCACAGCATGGATTTGATTGAGCGCATCTGCGACCGGGTAGCGATCGTGGTGAATGGCCGGGTACTCGCGTCGGGCACGGTCACCGAGGTGCGCGGTACCGGGTCGCTCGAAGAAAGGTTTCTCGCCCTCGCTGGAAGTCGGATCACAGCGGAGGGTATGGAGTGGTTACACAGTTTCTCGGACTGAAATTACGGCTGCTCGCGAACACATTTCGCCGCAGTCCGATGCAGAACCTCGGCATCGTCATCGGCCTCATCTACGCCCTGGGTGCCACCGGCGTGACGGTGGCAGGCCTCGCCTCGCTTCGGCGGGTGGATCCGCTGCTGGCGGGCAGCATCACGGTCACGGTCGGGTCGGTGATCGTGCTCGGATTCCTGGTGGTGCCCCTCGCCTTCGGGGTGGACCACACCCTCGATCCGCGCTCTTTCGCACTCTTCGGGCTCCCGACCAACCGACTTGCTCCAGCCCTGGCGCTGGCCGGCCTGGTCGGACTGCCCGCTCTCTTCATCACAGCGATAGCAATTGCCCAGGTCGTGACCTGGGCGCGTGATCCGCTCTCGGTGGTGCTCGCCAGTATCTCCGCAATCGTGATCATCGCCACCAGTGTGCTTGGTGCGCGAATATCGAGTTCGCTCGCCTCGCTGCTGCTCGCCACGCGTCGTGCGCGGGAGATCACCAACTTGATCGTGCTCATCGCACTCGTGTCGCTTGCTCCGATCGTGGCCGTGCTCGCCTCGGTCGACTGGGATCGGGGCGGCCTGCGAGCGCTCAGGTCCGTCGCGGACGTCGCGGGTTGGACGCCTCTGGGCGTCGCGTGGTCCGCACCGGCTGAGCTGGCATCCGGCAATGGTGGCGTCGCCGTGCTCAAGATGCTCATCGCCCTCGCCCTCGTGGGGCTGCTCTGGTTGGCCTGGCGCGCACTCGTGGGATGGCTGCTCGTCGCCCCCCAGCGTCGGGAGCGTGGTGCGAACCCAGTAAGACTCGGCTGGTTTGGCCGGCTGCCAAGCTCGCCGGTCGGCGCCATCGCGGCCCGGAGCATCACCTACTGGATCCGCGATGCGAGATATCACACCGCCTTACTGGCTGTGCCAGTCGCACCGCTGCTGTTTGTGATCGCGCTTGCGGTCGCCGGAGTTCCCGGATCTGTACTCGCCCTCGTGCCCGTGCCGGTGATGTGCCTGTTCCTCGCCTGGTCGGCCCACAATGACGTCGCCTACGACAACTCGGCGCTATGGCTTCATGTGGCATCGAACACCCCGGGATGGGCCGACCGATTCGGGCGCCTGGTTCCTGCCCTGCTCATCGGCATCCCGCTCGTGCTCATCGGCTCGCCGATCTCGGCGGGAGTCTCGGGGGACATCTCCGTTCTGCCGTCACTAATCGGCGTGAGTTCGAGCCTGCTCTTCGCCGGACTCGGGCTGTCGAGCGTGATCTCGGCCGCCTTTCCGTACCCGTCGGTGCGCCCGGGAGACAGCCCGTTTGCCCAGCCACAGGCGAGCGGAACGGGTGCGGGCCTCATCCAGTCGGTCGCATTTTTCGCCGCGATTGTGCTGTCGCTGCCCGCACTCCTGCTCGCTGCGCTTGGGCTCCTAAACCCGGACGTGCGCGGTTGGCCCCTCGCGGCTCTTCTGGTAGGTGTGGGACTCGGTCTAGTGCTGTTCACGCTCGGAGTGGTGTGGGGTGGACGCATCTTCACCCGTCGGGCCCCCGAGCTCCTGGCGTTCACGCTGCGCCAATAATCGTGACTGTGCCGCCCAGCACGCGTAAAATAGAGGAATGAGCGGCGATACACAACAAGGCGGCGGCGGCACGGACACCCTCGACCGTGAACTCGAAGAACTCCTGAATCAGGAGCAGATCGAAGAGGGAGACCACGAGCGCTTCTCGCACTATGTGCAGAAGGAAAAGATCCTTACGTCGGCACTCAGCGGCAAGCCAGTGATCGCGCTGTGCGGCAAGGTGTGGACGCCGGGCCGCGATCCGGAGAAGTTTCCCGTCTGCCCGACCTGCAAAGAGATCTACGACGGGCTGAAGAAGTAGTTCGCACGCGCGGCATTGAGTTGCGCGTAGTCGGCGAGACGCATCGGTGGACAACTTCGGCGCGGAACCGCTTCGAGAGCAAGGCTCGACGGATGGTCCGTCCGTCCGAACTCTGCGCCGGCCTGCAAGCGGTGCCGTTTTCCCGCGCGACCGGGCTGGCAAACGGCGTATCACCGCGACGGCTCAGGGCGGGGGATCTGACCGCGCCCTTTCACGGCATCCGGCAGACGCTCCCCGTGCCAGAGGGCATCGCCTGGCAATGTCGCGCCTATCGGGAACGGATGCGCCCGGATGCCGCGTTCAGCCATGGCACCGCGGCGCGATTGCTCGGGCTTCCGCTGCCGCTCTAACTGCACACCTCCTCCCTCGATGTGTCGATCCTGCAGGGACATCATCCACCGAATGGCGCCGGCGTCGTCGGGCACGAGGTGGCTAACGGACTCTGGGCCCATCGCGATCTCGTGCACCGGGATTTCGCCCACGATGCCCTGTTCGCGCTACCGATCGTCTCTGCCACTCTGTTGTGGTCGCAGCTCGCCAGCGGGCTGGACCTCGATGACCTGGTCGCCCCGGGGGACGCGCTGGTGACCGGCCCCGAACCTCTCGCGACTGTGGATGAACTTCGCCCTATGGCGGTGTCGTTGGTAGGGAATCGTGGTTCGAAGAAGCTCCGCCGGGCAGCGGAGAAGGTGCGTCGGGGCCGCTCTCTCGGCCGGAAAGCCTGATCCGTCTACAGGTGCTGCGAGCGGGAATTGCCGAACCTCGGCTCAACGTCACGGTACGGGACCTGACGGGCGAGCACTTGGCAATGACAGACCTGTGCTGGTCGAAATATCGGACCCTCGTCGAGTACGAGGGCAACTATCACCGCTCATCCAGGTCAAAGTTCCGGTCAGACATCACGAGGATGGAGATGTTCACCGACGGCGGGTGGGCCGGATTGCGCGCTCGCGCGGACGACGTGTTCGGCGACCCGAATCCTTTTGTCGCCCGACTCTGGCGTCGTCTCGAACAGCGAGGCTGGCATCCTGATACAGCGCGGTCGCTCTGGGTTCCGCCGGCGAGGCGCTGAGCGCAACTCGCCGCACAGCGCCGCGAACTGCGGCAGATGCCCGCGAATTCGAAATCCAAGCGACAAGTCGACGCAGTTTGCGAAGCTCGCTGGAGACAACTCAGGCGTATCGCGTCGGGATCACCGGATCGCCGCGGCTGAGGCGAAAAGCCTCCTCGGGCAACTCCGAAATCGCAGCGGCACGATGCTCTCGAGCGAGGGCAGTTCCGGCGACCCCCCGGAATCGCTCCACCGCCACGCCGTCGACTACGAGCGGCACCAGCAACGAACGATGAGTGGATGTCGCGGCCGGAGGCTCGCCGAGGTAGATCACCTCTGCGCTAGCCTTTCCTGCCGCGGTGAACTCCCGCACCGGAAACTTGCGTCCCCCGATGGAGACCTTCTCGGGAGACTGCTTGGCCACTGAGATCCATGCGCCCGCGGCATCCTTGCGCGCGGCGAGCTTGTAGACGAGCCCGGCTGCGGGTGAGCCCGACCCGGTCACTACCGAGGTGCCGACGCCGTAGGAGTCCACTGGGGCAGCGCGGAGGGCAGCGATAGTGAACTCATCGAGGTCGTTGGTGACGGTTATCTTGGTGTTCACTGCGCCGAGACCGTCAAGCTGGCGGCGCACGGCCGCCACCTGCCCTGGCAGGTCGCCGCTGTCGATGCGCACTGCCCCGAGGCCGGTACCGGCCACCTTCACCGCGAGGTCGACGGCGGCGACGACGTCGTAGGTGTCGACGAGGAGGGTGGTGCCGGGGCCGAGCGCGTCTACCTGGGCGCGGAAGGCATCCTCTTCGGTGTCGTGAAGGAGGGTGAACGAGTGGGCGGAGGTGCCCATCGTTGGCACTCCCCAGCTGCGACCGGCTTCGAGGTTGCTGGTGGCTGCGAAGCCGGCGATGAACGCTGCCCGGGCTGCCGCAACGGCGCTTCGCTCCCCAGTGCGTCGTGATCCCATCTCGGCGAGAGGGCGGCCGCTCGCGGCCGACACCATGCGGGACGCGGCCGTCGCGACCGCCGAGTCATAGTTGAGCACGCTGAGTGCGAGGGTCTCGAGGATCACGGCCTCGGCGAAGGTGCCTTCCACGATGAGGAGGGGAGAGCCGGGAAAGTAGACCTCACCCTCCTGGTAACCGGAGATGGTGCCGGTGAAGCGATAACCGGCGAGCCAGTCGAGAGCGCGGTCGTACACGACGGTGTTGTCCCGCAGCCAGTCGAGCTCGAGGTCGGTGAAGCGGAAGTCTTCGATGAGATCGAGCAGGCGCCCCGTGCCGGCGACGATCCCATAGCGCCGACCGCCGGAGAGACGGCGGGCGAAGACCTCGAAGACGCACTCGCGATCATGCGTGCCAGCACGGATAGCCGCGTTGAGCATTGTGAGCTCGTAGCGGTCGGTCAGCAGCGAAGATACGGCATCGGTCACGGTAGCCAGCCTAGCCAGCAGATTGTCCGTGTACGGTAACGCGAATGACATGCATTCGCTGGATCTTCCCCGATCAACTTGGCGACGCCTTTGACGATGGGGGGCCGATGCTCCTGGTCGAGTCCCGATCCGAATTACGCCATGCGCCGATCCACCGGGCCAAGGCCCAACTGCTGCTCTCGGCCATCCGGCACCGTGCTGCGGAGCTCGGCGACCGGGTTGAATTTCACCAGGTCGAACACTACCGCGAGGTGGTGGTGGGTCGCGATGACCTCGAAGTGGTCGATCCGACCTCATACTTCGCCCGTCGCCTCGTGGAGTCGGTGGGTGCGAAGGTGCTCCCCAGCCGCGGCTTCATCACGGCTGAAGCAGACTTCTCCCGGTGGGCTGATGCTCGAAAGGGCAAGCCGATCATGGAGGATTTCTATCGCTGGGTGCGAAACCGCACCGGAATCCTGATGGATGGCGACGCCCCGTCCGGCGGGCAGTGGAACTTTGACCACGAAAACCGGCAGCCGCCGCCGAAGAAGGCCGCTTCGCTCGGACTGCCCGAACCGTGGTGGCCCGAAGAAGACGACATCGACCGGGAGGTGCGCGCCGATCTCGACCGCTGGCAAGCTTCGGGCGAGATTCACCTGGTCGGCGACGATGGCGCGCGTCGGTTTGCGGCGACGCGCGCAGAGGCACAGAGCGCTCTCGACGATTTCATTGAGACCCGTCTCGGCGATTTTGGCCCGTTCGAGGATGCGACGCTCACGGGCGACTGGACTATGGCGCACTCGCTGCTGAGTGCGCCGCTGAACCTCGGCCTGCTGGATCCGCGCGAGGTGATCGATCGGGTCGAAGCCGAGTATCGCGCCGGCCGGGCTCCGATCGGCAGCGTGGAAGGGATCGTGCGCCAGCTCTGCGGCTGGCGGGACTGGGTCTGGCACCTGTACTGGCGGTTGGGGGAAGACTACGTGAACCGCAACGCCCTCGGTGCGACGATACCGGTCCCTCGCGAGCTACTCGAGCTCGAAGCATCCGCGATCGAAGCCAATTGTCTCAGCCAGACGATCGGTGGAGTGCGCGAGCACGGGTGGGCGCACCACATCCAGAGGCTCATGATTATCGGCAACTGGGCGCTGCAGCGCGGCTATGACCCGAAGCAGCTGAACGAGTGGTTCATCGGAATGTTCGTGGACGGCACCCCGTGGGTGATGCCGGCGAATGTCGTGGGAATGAGCCTGTTTGCCGATGGCGGCATCGTCGCGACGAAGCCCTACGCGGCCGGCGGCGCCTATGTCAACAAGATGACGGACTACTGCGGAGGCTGCAGGTTCAATCCAAAGGTGCGGCTCGGACCGGATGCCTGCCCGGTCACCGCCGGCTACTGGGCGTTTCTCGATCGGGTGGAACCCGTGATCCGTGGAAACTTCCGGATGGCTCAGCCGCTCGCTGGCTTGCGTCGGCTGAGCGACCGGGAGCAGGTGGTTGAACAGGAGCGTCATCGCACCGGTCTTTAGGACGCGAGGTATCGGCAACCGCGTCGTACTGGCCCGCGTAAACTCAGTGCCTATGGACGACGCGCCGATCGGGATCTTCGACTCCGGCGTTGGCGGACTCACGGTCGCCCGAGCGGTGATCGACCAACTGCCGCACGAATCGCTCCTCTATGTGGGGGACACCGCGCACTCGCCCTACGGGCCCAAGCCCATCGCTGACGTGCGCCGCTACACCCTCGAAGTGCTGGATGACCTCGTCGCCCAGGGTGTGAAGATGCTGGTGATCGCCTGCAACACGGCCTCGGCGGCCATGCTGCGGGATGCCCGTGAGCGGTACACCCAGGCCCTCGGCATCCCGGTGGTCGAGGTGATCCAACCGGCGGTGCGAGCGGCAGTGCGACAGACCCGCAACGGCCGGGTCGGAGTGATCGGCACGGTCGGCACCATCGGCTCCCGCGCCTACGACGACGCGTTCGCGGCGGCTCCGCACCTCTCGCTCTTCAGCGAGGCGTGCCCGCGTTTCGTGGAATTCGTCGAGGCGGGCGTCACGAGTGGCCCGGAACTGTTCGAGGTCGCAGAGCACTACCTGGCACCGCTCAAGCACGCCGGGGTGGACACCCTCGTGCTCGGCTGTACCCACTATCCCCTCATGTCCGCTGCCATCCAATACGTGATGGGCGAGGATGTCACGCTCGTCTCGAGCGCGGAGGAGACCGCGTTCGATGTGTACCGCACCCTCGTGAAGCACGGAATCGAACGGGGCCCAGCCACTCGGCCCATCCACACCTTCGTCGCGACCGGCGACTCGCCGGACGACTTCACTCGCCTCGTGCGCCGATTTCTCGGGCCGGAGGTATCCACGGTCGAACTCGTGGAAACCGGTGCGCTCTCCCTGCCAACTCTCAACCAGAAAGACGACACCCCATGAGCGCAACAGACCCGAGTACGACTCGCCCCCGCGCAGACGGCCGGTCGCTCGACCAGCTGCGACCGATCACCATCGAACGCGGCTGGAGTGACCAAGCAGAGGGATCCGCTCTCATTTCGTTCGGACGTACGAAGGTTCTCTGCACGGCTTCATTCACCAACGGAGTGCCCCGCTGGATGACCGGGAAAGGTAAGGGCTGGGTCACCGCCGAGTACTCGATGCTTCCCCGTTCCACCAATGACCGTATGGATCGCGAATCGGTGAAGGGGCGAATCGGTGGACGCACTCATGAGATCTCCCGTCTTATCGGCCGATCGCTGCGTGCCGTCGTCGACATGAAGTCGCTCGGAGAAAACACCATCGTCATCGACTGTGACGTGCTGCAGGCCGACGGTGGCACCCGCACGGCGGCAATCACCGGGGCGTATGTCGCACTCGCCGATGCCCTCGAATGGGGCCGAAGGAAGAAGTTCATCGGGCAGAATGCGAAACCGCTCATCGACAGCGTCGCGGCGGTCTCCGTCGGTATCGTCGGCGGCACTCCGATGCTCGACCTCGCCTACACGGAAGACGTGCGCGCCGAGACCGACATGAACGTGGTTGTCACCGGCCGTGGCCTGTTCGTCGAGGTGCAGGGAACGGCCGAGGGCGCGCCATTCGATCGCGTGGAGTTGAATGCTCTTCTCGATCTCGCTCTGGGCGGCGCGGCCGATCTCACCACACTCCAACTCGCGGCGTTGCAGGTGGAGAGCTTGGCCCGATGACCGGTGCGCTCGTCCCCCTGGTACTCGCCACCCACAACGCGCACAAGGTCGAAGAATTGCGGCAGATTCTCGGCGCGCAGCTGGATGGGCTCGACCTTCTGGCCTATGACGGGCTCGAGCCGGTGGAGGACGGCGACAGCTTCGAAGCGAACGCGTTGATCAAGGCGCGGGCGGCATCCGCACACACCGGTTTCGCGGCGATTGCCGACGACTCGGGGATCACGGTGGCGGCGCTGGGCGGCGCCCCTGGCATCCATTCGGCGCGGTACGCGGGCAGCAGGGACGACGCGGACAACGTGCGACTGCTCGTCACCAACCTGCAGGGGGCGGATGATCGCAGCGCCGAGTTCGTGTGCGCTGCGGCCCTCGTGCTGCCCGACGGCCGCGAGACTGTCGTGCTCGGTCGTTGGCCAGGGGCCGTGTTGCTTGAACCGATTGGCGGAGGCGGCTTCGGTTATGATCCCGTATTCAGAGCCACCGGATACAGCGTCTCGGTGGCGGAACTGCACCCGGATGAGAAGAACTCGGTCAGTCATCGCCGTCGCGCCTTCGAGGCTCTGATTCCGATCGTTCGCGAATTGCTGTTAGGTCAGCCCACGTAGAATTTCGGCGTGAGTACCACCGCCCGCAGCACCCGCCCGGCGGCTCGGGGTCTCTTTCTTCTCGGCCCCGCCTTTGTGGCGGCCATCGCCTACGTGGACCCCGGTAACGTTGCGGCAAACCTCACCGGGGGCGCACGCTACGGCTACCTGTTGGTCTGGGTGCTCGTGGTCGCCAACCTGATGGCCGGGCTGGTGCAATACCAGTCGGCCAAACTCGGCCTGGTGAGTGGCCGCACCCTGCCAGAACTCCTGGGCGATCGGCTCAAGCCCACTGCTCGTCGACTGTTCTGGGTGCAGGCGGAACTCGTTGCCGCGGCCACCGACCTCGCCGAGGTCATCGGCGGAGCCATCGCTCTCAACCTACTCTTCGGGCTTCCCCTTTTCGTCGGTGGTCTCATCGTCGGCGCCGTCTCGACGGGACTGCTCGCCCTGCAGTCGCGGTACGGCCAGCGGCCCTTCGAAACGGTGATCATCGGCCTGCTTGCGATCATCGCGATCGGATTCCTCGCTGGGCTATTCATTACCCCACCCGACGGCTTCGCGGTGCTCGACGGTCTCATTCCGCGATTCGACGGTACGGGATCCGTGCTCCTTTCGGCGAGCATGCTCGGCGCGACAGTCATGCCGCACGCCATCTATGTGCACTCCGCGCTCGCCCGCGATCGTCACGGTCATTCAGCCACTCCGGAGGCGCGGCGCCTCATCCTGCGCACGACGCGCTTGGACGTGATCGTCGCACTCGGTATCGCCGGGATCGTCAACATCGGCATGCTCCTGCTCGCCGCCGTCAACCTTCGGAACATCGACGCCACAGACACGATCTCGGGCGCACATGCGGCAATCGGAGCCTCCCTCGGACCGGGGATTGCGCTTGTTTTCTCCATCGGGCTGCTCGCCTCCGGACTAGCGTCGACGTCGGTCGGAACCTATGCGGGCGCGACGATCATGGCCGGACTGCTCAAGCGCCGCATCCCGGTCTTCCTGCGTCGCCTGATCACGCTGGTGCCCGCCGTCGCGCTGCTCGCCGCGGGAATCGACCCGACCGCGGCTCTCGTGGTGAGCCAGGTGTTCCTGAGCTTCGGTATCCCATTTGCACTCGTGCCTCTGCTGAGGCTCACGAACGACCCGAACGTGATGGCGGAGCAGGTCAATCGTCGGCCGATGCGTTTGGCCCTTTCGCTCATCGTCGTGCTCGTCGTCGCGCTCAACTTCGCACTCATCGGACTGACCGTCTGGGGCTGAGCGACTCCTTGCGCGGTCGAGAGAGCGCGAACGGTACCCTTGGAATCCTTATGGCTTCCGAATCCGAGTTCACCGTCCAGATTGACGATTCCCCCGGGGATCGCATCACCGCCGCTGTTGCCCGATTCGGTGAGCAGGCGGTCATCGATCGTTGCGCCTCGCTACTCATGGGGGGCAACGAGGGTGAGGAGTTTCTTCTGGTCGTCGGTGGCCGTCATGCCCAGGGCGTGCTCGATGGTGCGCCACCGCTCTACTGGCCGGAGGTCTGGGGAGCTCGGGCACTCACCTTCGTGTGGGCCGCCACCGCGGCATCCGCAGTACATCGTGGACTCGGCGACCAGGCGTGGCGGGTGCGGGAAATGTGCGCGCGCGTGGTCTTTCTACGCCGTCTCGACGAGCGGGAGGCGCTCGCTGCGCTGTTGACGGATGAGGTCGCCCGAGTACGGGGTGCTGCCGCGCGCGCCCTGGGCGAGGTCGGGGATGCGAGTCACGTCGAAGCGCTCACGCGCCTGCTCAAGGATGACGAGAAAGAAGTGCGCCGATCCGCCCACGACGCCTTGGTGCGCCTCGAGAAGCGCACCGCCGCACCGTAACGCGGGCTCGTCGCGGAATCTGGCGCTCTAGTCACGAGGCGAGCTGTGCCCTCAGGCGTCAGTCCTTTTTCTGGTCAAAGTACTTGCGATCGATCGTGACCTCGGCATCGGTCGGCATCACGGCTGGCTGGCCGTTGGCCTCTCGAGCGGCCTTTCGCACCTTGAGCGATGCCTGGACGACATGGAAGACCGTGGGGATGAGAGTGAGGAGAACCACGGCGAGGAGCACAACATCCACGTATTTGATCACGAAGTCGGCGACGGGCTTGATGTTGCCGAGCAGGAAGCCGAGCGTCGTTACACCGGTACCCCAGGCGGACGCGCCGATCGCGTTGTAGAGCGAATACTTGCGGTAGTTCATCTTGCCGACGCCTGCCGCGATCGGCGCGAAGGTCCGTACGATCGGCACAAAGCGGGCGAGGATCACGGCGGAGCCTCCGAAGCGTTCGAAGAACGCATTGGTGCGCTTTACATTCGCGATGCTGAACAAGCCCGTCTCTTTCCGCTCGAAGATGCGGGGTCCGGCCTTCTTGCCGATGTAATAGCCGACCTCGCCACCCAGGAACGCCGCCAGCCCGATGGCGAGTGCGACCCACCAGACGGAGATCTGGATTGTGCCCGTGAAGGTGAGAAGCCCGGTGATGAGCAGGAGGGTGTCACCTGGAAAAATGAACCCGATGAGCAGGCCGGTCTCGGCGAAGATGATCGCGCAGACGAGCAGAAGAGCCCACGGTCCAGCTTGATGGATCAGCAGGGTCGGGTCGAGCCACGGGACGAGTGCATTGTGCAGCAAGGCGAGTACTCCAGTCATCTGTTGGTGTCAGGGTAGCCGATGGGTGCCCGACCGGGCTGGGTAAAAAAATTGGAAATGTGTGCGGAAGAAGGGACTTGAACCCTCACGCCTTGCGGCACAGGTACCTAAAACCTGCGTGTATACCAATTTCACCACTCCCGCGAGTGCGGCCCCAGTGTACCGGGCGCCCCGCGACAGGGCCTGATCGCAGCCTGTTCCGGAAGTCCGAAAAAAAATCAGACGAGGAATGTATCTGAAAGGGCTTGCCACGCTCCTGAGGGGTGATGAGAATTCACACCATGAATGACAACGACACCGCCCGCGGCCGACCCGACGGCCCGCGGGCGGAGTCGCATGTCATCTGGGATGATTCGGCGGCGGCTTTCAGTCGCTGGCTCTCCGGCGAGCCCGGAGCGATGGATGAGTTGGTGAAGACCATGACACCCGTACTCTGGCAGGTCGTCCGCGCCTATGGTCTTACAGAGGACCAGGCGCAGGATGTCGTGCAGAGCACATGGCTGACGCTCGTCCAACGCTCCGGGTCGATCGTTGACCCGCGCGCGATC
>JANYEI010000234.1 GCA_025363205.1 Frigoribacterium sp. | reverse complement strand
CTCACGACCATGCGCCGCGAGAACCAGCAGATCGCTCTCGTGCTCGACGAGTATGGCGGCACCGACGGAATCGTCACCATGGAAGACCTGGTGGAGGAACTCGTCGGTGAGATCTATGGCGAGTACGACGACCAGAGGGAGCCGGAAGATTCCGCCCTGCAGAGCGGCGGGGCGCTCGAGATCGATGGCGGACTCATCCTCGAGGAGCTCACGTCCATGTCCGGTGTGGAACTGCCCGAGGGCCCCTATGAGACGGTCGCCGGATTCATACTCGACCGACTCGGCCGGGTCGGTCGGGAGGGCGACAGTATCGTTGTCGACGGAGTGCACCTCAAGGTGCTGAAGACGGATGGGTACCGCATAGTGCGCATCCGTATTGCCAGGCCCGGCGGTAGGACCGAGGCGACGGGGCCGCCCACAACCTGATCAGCGTGCTCTATGCCTGGCGAGCCACCGCCACGTGATCTTGCGAATCTCGTCGAACCAGAGCACGGCCGATGCCAGCGCCACGCACCATCCCCAGTGCGCGAGGTCCAGTGGCGCGGTGCCGAAAGCAGCCTGGAGGAACGGCACCTGGACGACCATGATCTGAAGCACGAGCGCGATCAGGATGGCGCCCCAGAGCCACCTGTTCGCGAACAGCTCCCGGAATGCGCTTGTCATTTCTGAGCGGGAGTTGAGCGTGTTGAACAGCTGTGCGAAGACCAGCGTCGTGAATTCCGCCGTGCGCGCCACCGCGAGCGAGTCCGTGCCTTCCACCAGGCCGCCCGGCAGAAACAGGTCGATTGCGAACAGCGTAGCCATCGCCATCACCAGACCGATCGACAGGATGCCGCTCCACATGCGACCGTCGATTGCCCGGTCGCGCAGCGACCGTGGCCCCCGTGCCATCACGTCGTCGATCTCGCGGTCGACGCCCATCGCCAGGGCGGGGCCAGAGTCGGTCACCAGGTTGATCCAGAGGATCTGCGTCGCGAGCAGCGGCACCGCGATTGCGTCGTCGCTGGCGCCGGAGAGGCCAAGAAAGCCGGCGAAGACCACGCCGAGGAAAACGGTGAGCACCTCCCCCATGTTCGACGAGAGCAGGTAGCGCAGGAATTTCTTGATGTTGTCGAAGATTCTCCGGCCCTGGCGCACAGCGGCGATGATCGTGGCGAAGTTGTCGTCGGCGAGAATCATGCGGGCGGCGTCCTTGGTCACGCTCGTTCCGGTCATCCCCACTGCGACGCCGATATCGGCGGATTTCAGCGCCGGTGCGTCATTCACGCCGTCGCCCGTCATCGCGACGACTTCGCCGTCGGCCCGGAGGGCGTCGACCAGGCGCAGCTTGTGTTGTGGCGAGACGCGCGCGTAGACCGACACCTTCCGGGTGATTTCGCAGAGGGCGGTGTCGTCGAGGGTGTCGAGTTCTGAGCCGGTCACAGCCCGCCCGCCGGGTTCGATGATGCCGAGGTCGGCGGCAATCCGCGTCGCAGTCGCGGGGTGATCGCCGGTGATCATGATGATCCGGATGCCCGCCCGCTGCGCCTCGGCGATCGACGCGGCCACCTCGGCGCGAGGCGGGTCGATTATGCCGACGACACCGGCGTAGATCAGGTCGTGTTCGACCGATTCGGTGAAATCGGTATCGCTCGTCATCGGGAGGTCCGCTTCCCGATAGGCCACCGCAAGCGTTCGGAATGCCTCCGATGACATCGCCTCAATGTCGTCGGCCGCGCGTTTGCGTAGCTCCTCGGTGAGCGGAACGACCTCTTCGCCTCGCTGCAGCCGGGTGCAGAGCTGAAGCAGCACATCTGGCGCACCCTTGGTGAACAGCACTATCGAGCCGTGCTCCTTCTCGCGCTGGACTGTCGTCATGAGCTTGCGCTCCGACGTGAACGGAATCTCGGCGTGGCGCTCAAACCGGTCGACATGGCCTGTGGTGCCCGCGAGCTTATGGGCGGCGACGAGGAAGGCCGCCTCGGTCGGATCGCCTTGAACGCTCCAGAGCCCGTCATGATCGGTGAGCTGTGCGTTGTTCGACAGCGACCCACCGATGAGCACCAATTGGGTTTCGTAGTGCAGTGAGGCATCGGTCGCGGTCGCGCCGAGCGGGTGCCCGACGCTGCGAACCTCCCCGTCTGGGCGATACCCGAGGCCGGTGACATCCGCTCGACCGGAGGCGGTGACCACCCGCTCGATCGTCATCTCGTTGCGTGTCAGGGTGCCGGTCTTATCGGTACAGATCACCGACGCCGACCCGAGCACCTCGACCGAGTTGAGCTTTTTCACGATGGCGTGGCGAGTGGCCATCCGCTGCACGCCGATTGCAAGCACGACCGACAGGATCGCGGGCAGGCCGCTCCGGCACTGCGGCGACGGCGAGCGAGACGCCGAGCAGCAGCACCACCACGAGATCGCGAGGGGTGCTGACACCGTTGACGAGAATGATTGTCAGCATGACGACAATCGCAATCACGGTCACGATGAGTCCAAGCATCTTGCCGAGGCGGTTGAGTTCGGTCTGCAGCGGTGTCGGTTCTTCGATAGTCGCATCGAGCATCCGGGCGATCGCGCCCATCTCGGTGTTCATGCCGGTGGCAGTGACGACCGCACGCCCCACGCCCTTGGCCACCGCGGTTCCCTTGAACACCATGTTGAGGCGGTCGCCCGGTGAAACCACGCCGGCAAGGATGTCCGGATGCTTTGTCACGGCTTCGCTCTCGCCGGTGAGGGAGGCCTCGGCGACCCGCAACCCGCTGGCGGAGAGGAGCCGGGCATCCGCGCCGACGGCGTCGCCTTCGGACAGGGCGAGGATATCTCCGCGCACCAGCTCGGCCGACGGCACGGTCACCAGTTCGCCGCCCCGCAGCACGGTGTTGGAGGCGGCAGTCATGGCGCCGAGGGCTGCAACGGCGCCGTCAGCACGCGCTTCCTGCACATAGCCGAGGATCCCGTTGAGGAGCACGATGGCCGCGATCACGATCGCGTCGAACGGCAGCCCGTCGGCGCCCTCGACCAGCCAGGCGGCCAGGGAGACGGCCACGGCGGCCAGCAGCAGGTAGATCAGCGGATTGTGGAACTGGGAGACGAATTTGCGCCAGGCCGGCACCGGCGGGATGCCGCGCAGCTCGTTGGGTCCGTCGGCTTCGAGCCGTCGTTGTGCTTCGGCCCTTCCGAGGCCGGTTGCGGGGTCGACGCTGAGGTCACGGGCGATCTGCCGCGCTTCCCTCAGAGAGGGTTCCGCGCCGGTTTCCGGAGAGGCCGCCATATTTTAATCCTGACGCAGGATGCGCGCACGTGGGGGATTGATTCGATTCGGACGCCCGGCTGGCTGTGTCAGCCGCTCCGCGGCTGGGCGAAGGCGGCGGTCTTTGGTCAGAGATCGACCTGCGATCGCTCGGGTGTCAGCCCGCACCGCCAGCACAGCATCGTCGGCGTTGCTTCCAGAATGGCACCACACTCGGTGCAGACCTGCGACAACCAGCACGCGGCATCGCCGCCCTCGCTCCCGTATTGCTCCTGGTCACTCTGCGTCATGTCGCTCCTTCCGACCTCTCGATTGTCCTCCTGATGTCAAGAAGGCCACATCCGGCCGAAGTGGAGGACACTGGGAGCCATGCAAAAGACCTCACTGACGGCACTGGCTCGCCACGAACTCCGACACGCACTCAGCGCCTCGAACGGGAGGAGCGCGAGCACAGTCTTTGGGGGACACGAGCATCAGCTTCGTCAGACTCTGATCGCGTTGCGCGCCGGGGAAAGCCTCTCGGAGCATGAAAGCCCCGGAGAGGCGACCATTCTCGTTCTCGTTGGGCGGGTGTTGCTCCGTGCCGGAGAGGCAACCTGGAACGGGTCACCGGGCGACCTGATAATCGTGCCCGATCGAACGCACTCGCTCGATTCAGTGGAAGATTCAGTGATTCTGCTCACGGTCGTGAAGAATCTAACGGTTCCGGCGAAGTCGTGACACATTACGCGGTGCAGAAAAGCGAATCGTAGAAAATAAGGAGAGGACCGATGCCTGTCGAGTTGACGGAGCTTCTGGGGATAGATCTGCCCATCCTGCTTGGTGCGTTCGGGGGCGTGTCGTCCGTCGCCCTCGCGGCGGCGATCAGCGAACTGGGCGGGCTTGGCTCGTACGGACTGTACGGCTATTCCGCCGAGCGCATCACCGAGACTGCGGCGCAGCTGCGCTCGGAGACGTCGCGCCCGTTTCTGCTGAACCTGTGGCTTCCGCTCGACGACGCTCCCGATGGCGGGCCAGCGGACTTCGACGCATCCCTCCACCAGCTTCAGCCGTTCTACGACGAGCTCGGGATCGAACCTCCGGCGCGCCCGGATCGGTTCCTTCCTCCGTTCGACGAGCAGATCGAAGCTGTTCTCGCGGCTCGACCCGCGGTACTCAGTTTTGTCTACGGCGTCCCGCCGACGGATGTTGTTTCACGCGCGAGAGAGCGGGGCATCGTGGTGCTCGGCACGGCGACCACGGTGGATGAGGCGGTGGCTCTCGAGCAGGGCGGCGTCGATGCGGTCATCGCGTCCGGTGCCGAAGCGGCAGGTCATCGAGTGTCGTTCCTGCAGCGTGCCGAGGACTCAGTGGTCGGCACTTTCGCGCTCGTGCCGCAGGTTGCGGATGCGATCAGCGTGCCGGTCATCGCCGCCGGAGGCATCGCCGATCGCCGCGGTGTCGCCGCGGCCCTCGCGCTCGGAGCCAGTGGCGTGCAGGTCGGCACAGCGTTTCTTCGCACTCGAGAATCAGCAGCAAACGATTCGTACCGCACGGCGATCATCGACGCGGCGGCGCACTCCACGGTGTTGACCCGTGCACTGAGCGGACGCCTCGCCCGAGGTATCCCCAACCGTGCCGTCCGCACGATCGAACAGGGCGGGCTTGTCGCAGCATTCCCCACGCAGAACTGGCTCACCGGCCAATTTCGGGCCGAGGCAGCACGTCGTGACCTCGGTGACTTGCAGTCCCTTTGGATGGGTCAGGCCAGCCCGCTTGCCCGTTTTGACCGGGCTCAGGCCGCGTTCGAAGAGCTCGCTATCGGTTTCGGCCGTAGCTGAGCCCCGGCTCACCAACCAACCACCTCCCGTTTTTCTTACCACCGCAGTGTTTGCACACGACGGTGGTGAGAAAAACGGGAGGTGGTTGGTGAGCGAAGGTGGTCGTGGAGCGGAGGGCAGAGCGGCCGGCCGACACCCCCGCAAGGCCCCTCGGCTAGAGTTCGATGCGGCCCATCGCGCGGTCCGCGCCCTCGAAAGGACAGCATGAGCCTGGTTCGACTGCATGATGTAGAACTCCGGTTCGAGAACACGCCGATCCTTCGTGAGGCCTTTTTCCGGCTCGAGAACAAGGACCGGGTCGGGATGATCGGACGCAACGGCTCCGGCAAGACCAGCCTCCTCAAACTCATCCTCGAACAGGTGACCCCGGACTCCGGAAGCGTCACGGTCGACCCCGGCACCCGCATCGGATACTTCTCACAGTTCTCTGAGCTCGACGGAGCCGCGACCATCGTCGAGGTTCTCGAAGGACTGTTCGGGCAGATCGTCGACATCGAGGCCGAGCTCGCCTCCATCGATGCGCAGATCGCCGCCGACCCGTCTGCGGACCTCGACCCGCTCATCCACCGGCAGTCCGACCTGTTCGGCGAGATGGATCGACTGGATGGCTGGGATTACCGCCGTCGCATCGACACTGCTCTCACGACCCTCGGCTTCACCGAGGCGCACCGGGTGTGTGCGATCGACGAGCTCTCGGGGGGCTGGCGCAACCGCGCGGCGCTCGCCAAGATCCTGCTCGAAGACCCGGATGTGCTGCTGCTCGACGAACCGACGAACTTTCTCGACGTTGCGGGCGTCGAATGGCTCGAAGCCTGGTTTCGCGGATTCCACGGCGCCGCGGTCATCGTCTCGCAC
>JANYEI010000220.1 GCA_025363205.1 Frigoribacterium sp. | reverse complement strand
ATGCGGTCTTCGAAGAACCACCGAGAGAGAGCAACCCGGGTGCGCTGTGCTCCAGAAACTCGACCATCGGCATCCGGTTGGATCATCAGCGGTTCGTGTTCGTTGTAGCTCACCAGGCGCCAGCGCTCGTAGTCGTCCAGTTGCTCGTGTACCTCGATGTACTCCCCACCAGGGAGGCGGACGATACGCCCGGACTCGTAACCGTGGAGAGCGATTTCTCGATCCTTCTTTTGAAGGCCGATGCATACGCGTTTTGTGATGAAGAACGCGAGCACCGGGCCGAGGAAGAAGAGCACCTGTAGTACATGGATGACACCTTCAATGGTGACTTTGAAGTGGGTCGCCATGAGGTCAGAGCTGGCTGCGGCCCAGAGCACCGCATAGAACGTGACTCCGGCGGCACCAATCGCTGTGCGAGTCGGCGCGTTGCGCGGACGCTCGGCGATGTGGTGCTCGCGCTTGTCTCCCGTGATCCAGGCCTCGACGAAGGGGTAGGTCGCAACGATAGCCAGGAATGCAATCAGGATCACGGTGATCACGATGATGTTGAAGGAGTAGGTGTGGTTGAACCACACGACCTCCCACCCCGGCGGGATCAAACGCAGCATGCCGTCCGCAAATCCGATGTACCAGTCCGGCTGTGTACCCGCCGAGACGGGGGATGGGTCATACGGACCATAGGTCCAGATCGGGTTAATTGTGAAGAAGGACGCGATCAGCACGATCACACCGAAGACCACGAAGAAGAATCCTCCGGCCTTCGCCGCGAAGATGGGCATGATGGGTACTCCCACGACATTGTCATTCGTGCGACCCGGGCCAGCGAACTGGGTGTGCTTGTTGATGATCATCAGCAACAGATGGGCCCCGAGAGCGGCGACCAGGATGGCCGGCAGCAACAGGATGTGCACAGAGTAGAAGAGGGCCACGAGCTTGGTACCCGGAAACTCTCCGCCGAAGAGCAGGTAAGAGATCCAGGTGCCGACGACCGGAATCCCCTTGATGATCCCGTTGATGATCTGAAGCCCATTGCCCGAAAGCAAGTCATCGGGGAGGGAGTAACCCGTGAATCCCTCGGCCATCGCAAGCACAAACAGGATGAAACCGATGAACCAGTTGATCTCACGTGGCTTGCGGAAGGCGCCGGTGAAGAAGACGCGCAGCATATGCAGTCCGATAGCGGCGATGAAGAGCAGAGCTGCCCAGTGGTGAATCTGGCGGAACAAGAGCCCGCCGCGCACGTCGAATGAGATATTGAGCGACGAAGAGTACGCCGCGGACATCTCGATGCCCTTGAGCGGCACGTACGACCCTTGATAGGTGACTACCGCCATTGAGGGCTGGAAGAAGAAGGTGAGGAAAGTCCCTGACAGCAGGATGACGACAAAACTGTAGAGGGCGACCTCGCCGAGCATAAATGACCAGTGATCGGGGAAGATCTTGCGGCCGAGTTCCCTGACGAGGCCAGAGATGCTCGTACGCTCGTCGATATAGTTCGCCGCGGCTCCGGTGAATCGCGCTCCGCGAGTCGGAACCGGGGCCGTAATCGTCTCGGTGACGGTCGGTGCGGCCGCAGGCTTGGTTTCAGTGACGGTCATGCTCGCTCCCAGAAGCTAGCTCCGACGGGCTCAGTAAAGTCGCTTTGCGCGATGAGATAGCCGGCGGAGTCGATCGCGATGGGCAACTGCGGCAGCGGGCGTGCAGCCGGGCCGAAGATAACCTCGCATTCATTGGTGACGTCGAAGGTCGATGAGTGGCACGGGCACAGCAGGTGATGGGTCTGCTGCTCGTAGAGTGCCACGGGACATCCGACATGGGTGCAAATCTTGGAGTAGGCGACGATTCCGTCGTAATTCCAGGTTTCACGGCCGGCGGAGATGTGGAGATCCTCCGGCTTGAGGCGCATCAACAGGACTGCCGCCTTTGCTTTTTGCTCGAGTCGGTCTTCCTTGTCATTGAGCCCCTCGGGGATGACATGGAATACGGATCCGATCGTGACGTCGGCGGCCCTGATGGGCGTGCCAGACGGGTCATGGGTGAGCCGGGTGCCCTTGGCCCACATGGTGTGCATGAGCTGGGGAACCGGGTCGGCTGCGGGAGCCAAGTCGCGGAAGAGCACGACTGCCGGGAGTGGAAATGCAACAAGAGCGCCGATGAGGCTGTTGCGAATGAGGGTACGGCGCCCGAAACCGGACTCCTTGTTGCCCAATTTGAAGATTTCCACTGCCTGCTCGCGGGTGGCCTCTGTGCCTCGGGTCGGGTGGCGAGATTCCGTCATCTCGTCTCCGCGCATGAGATTTTTCGACCAGTAAATCGCACCGATTCCGATCGCGAGAAGACCGAGCGAGATACCGAGCCCCAGGAAGACGGTATTCAGTCGAACAGAGTTCGTGTCACCCGGAACGAGAGGGAACGCAACGTAGGCGGCAACAGCAAACACGCTGCCGACGATCGAGAGAAAGAAGAGCGTGTAAACGCGGCGCTCCGCTACCCGATCTTTTTGCGGATCAAGATCGGTGACCCGCAGACGGTGCGGCGGGAGACCGGGGTTCTCGAAGGCGTCAGAACGTACGACTGCCGTGCCGGTTTTCGTCACGGGTTCGCTCCGGACTACGGCCGACCCGGTGGCGGCAGTTGTGCCACCCTCGTCCTGCTCTGCCATTCTGGGTCCTTTCGGTGGTGCAGACTTTCAGGTGATGTGGTGAAGTGCTGTGGTGGCGCGCAGTGATACTGTGCGGCGCTGAGGCCCGGTAGGGCTAGTTGGCCTTCGCCGCGATCCAAATCGTCACGGCTACGATCGCCCCGAGACCGAAGATCCAGATGAACAGCCCCTCAGATACCGGCCCAAGGCTGCCGAGATCGAATCCTCCCGGAGACGGGTTCTTATCGAGGTACTTCAGGTACGTGATGATGTCAGTTTTCTGTGTCGGCGTCAGGTTCGTGTCGTTGAAGACCGGCATGCTCTGGGGCCCCGAGACCATCGCTTCATAGATGTGAACCGGCAACACTCCCGAGAGCGCTGGTGCGTACTTGCCCTGGGTGAGAGCGCCACCCGCTCCGGCGACGTTGTGGCACATGGCGCAATTGATGCGGAATAGCTCGGCTCCGGTTGACGCGTTCCCATCAGCTTGGAGGTACTTTGCAGAGGGGATCGCTGGCCCGGGCGAGAGCGAGGCGACATATTCGGCGAGCGAGGAAACCTGCTCATTGGTGAACTGCACTGGCTTCTTCTCGGCCTGGGGTCCCTGGTTGGCCAGTGGCATCCGCCCCGTGCCGACCTGGAAACTCACCGACGCTGCGCCGACGCCGTAGAGGCTCGGTCCGACTCCATCCACGCCTTCCGCGTTCAGTCCGTGGCAGGTCGCACAGTTGGAGGAGAAGAGTTTTTTGCCCTCATCGACCGACGCCTGGGTGTTTACCGACGATGTTTCGGCAGAGGCCGTGCTGCTGAACAGCGCATAGGCGCCCCCGGTCGTGACCAGACCGATCATGATCAACGCGACCGTGGCAAGGGGATGACGTCGACCGCGCCGACCGACGCCGACCGTACTGGTGGTCTTGCTGTTCTTCGCCATGCTGTGGTGTATCCCTGGTTCCGTTGGGTTGTGCGCGCTATTTGAGGACGTAGATGACCAGGAACAACCCGATCCACACTACGTCGACGAAGTGCCAATAGTAGGAGACGACAATTGTCGACGTTGCCTCCTTGTGGCCGAAATTTTTCACGCTATAGGCACGGCCGATGATGAGCAGCATCGCTATCAGGCCGCCGGTCACGTGAAGTGCGTGGAACCCGGTGGTGATGTAGAAGGCGGAACCATAGGAATTCGAGGCGAGCGACACGTTCTCGCTCACGAGCGTCGCGTACTCGAATACCTGTCCGGTGACGAAGATCGCTCCGAGAATGTAGCTCGCGAAGAACCACTCGACCATGCCCCACTGAGCGGGGCTGGGACCAGTGCGGCGTTTCTGCAGACGTTCAGCTGCGAAAACGCCGAATTGGGCAGTGAAGGAGGAGGCCACAAGAATGATGGTGTTCGTGAGGGCGTACGGCACATTGAGCTTCGGGGTCTGGGTAGCCCAGAGCTCCGGTGACGTGGACCTCAGGGTGAAGTAGATTGCGAAGAGACCGGCGAAGAACATGACCTCGCTGCCGAGCCAAACGATCGTGCCTACAGCGACAACGCTGGGCCGATTGACGACGGGAGCGCGGAGTCCGGGGGAGATTGAAGTGCTGGTCACTTCTCTATTATGGCTGATGTCGGAGAGCGCAGCTCTCATTCCCACCGGGAGTTCGGCCAAACTATCAGGCTCACCAAGGCGCATCGCTATGATCGCAGTCATGCCCTCCGACCCGTCCTGGCCAGCCCTTCTCAGCACTCTCTTAGATGGCGAAGACCTCGCTATCAGCGAAGCATCATGGGCAATGCAGCAGGTGATGAACGGAGACGCTACATCCGCCCAGCTCGCCGGCTTCTTGGTCGCGCTTCGGGCCAAGGGAGAGACCGTGGACGAGGTCGTCGGATTCCGCGACGCAATTCTCGAGAATTCGCTGCCCCTGATGGTGGACCCCATGGCACTCGACATCGTGGGGACGGGTGGCGACCGCTTCGGCACTGTGAACGTCTCGACTATGGCATCGATCGTGGCCGCGGCATCCGGTGTTCCGGTGGTCAAGCACGGTAATCGAGCAGCGAGCTCGGCATCGGGATCGTCGGATGTGCTCGCGGCACTCGGTCTCAATCTCGACCTGGCACCTGAGGGGGTGGCCCGAGTCTTCGCCGAGACCGGAATCACCTTTGCGTTCGCCGCGCTCTTTCATCCCGGCTTCCGGCATGCCGCACCGACTCGTCGCGAGCTCGGTATCCCGACCGCCTTCAATTTTCTCGGTCCACTGGTGAATCCCGCGCGGTGCGAAGCCAATGCGGTCGGAGTCGCGCATCTCGAGAAAGTGCCTCTTGTCGTCGGCGTGTTCCGCACCCGCGGGGCAGCGGCGCTGGTGTTTCGGGGGGACGACGGACTTGACGAACTCACCACGACCGGTCACAGCCACATCTGGGAGGTGTCGCGCGGATCGGTGACCGAGCACGACCTCGACCCGCTCGAGCTTGGAATCCCGCGTGCCGAGATCGCTGACCTGCTCGGAGGCGATGGTGCCCATAACGCCGGTGTCGCGCGAGCAACACTCGCGGGCCAGAGCGGCCCGGTGCGAGACATCGTGCTGCTGAACGCCGCGGCCGGGCTCGTCGCCTTCGACCTGGCGCGGGATTCCACTCAGTTGCAGCTGGGCATCCTCGATCGATTTCGGGCGAAACTCGTGATCGCAGCCGAGGCGATCGACTCCGGCGCGGCGACCAGGAAGCTCAATGACTGGGTGGCCGCCACCAACGCCTGAGGCAGAGGACGCCTGGGCTGCTTAACGTAGACGAGCCTGCCGAAATCCCCCGGAGTGCAGATGCACGAGGCGGATTCCGACAAGCTCGATCACGGGATGAGGCTACAGAACGTCCTCGTCGACCCAGTCGAAGGTCTTCGTGACGGCCTTCTTCCACAGGCGGATGAGGCGATCACGTTCGGCGGAGTCCATGTTCGGCGTCCAACGGGAGTCCTCCTGCCAGTTCGCGCGCAGCTCGCCGAGGTCGCTCCAGAAGCCGGTCGCGAGCCCCGCTGCGTAAGCGGCACCCAGGGCGGTGGTCTCGGCGACGACCGGGCGCACTACAGGCACGCCGAGGATGTCAGCCTGGAACTGCATCAGCAGGTTGTTGGCGATCATTCCGCCATCGACCTTGAGCTCGGTCAGGTCGACTCCGGAGTCGGCATTGACCGCCTCGAGCACTTCACGGGTCTGGAACGCGGTCGCCTCGAGGGCGGCCCGGGCGATGTGCCCCTTGTTCACATAGCGAGTGAGGCCCACCATGGCGCCGCGGGCATCCGGGCGCCAGTACGGTGCGAACAACCCGGAGAATGCGGGCACGAAGTACACGCCACCATTGTCGTCAACGGTCTTGGCCAGATCTTCGACCTCCGGCGCCGAATTGATGAGGCCGACGTTGTCTCGCAGCCACTGCACCAACGACCCGGTGACAGCGATCGATCCTTCCAATGCGTAGTGTGGCTTCGCATCCCCGAGCTTGTAGCCGAGGGTAGTGAGCAGTCCGTTCTGGGAGTGCACGATCTCCTCACCCGTGTTGAAGATGAGGAAGTTACCGGTGCCATAGGTGTTCTTCGATTCGCCGGCGTCAAACGCCGCCTGACCGAAGGTTGCCGCCTGCTGGTCTCCCAGGATGCCGGCGACCGGAACCTCGCGCAGCAGGCTGGCGTCGGACACGATGCCGTACACCTCGGACGAGGAACGGATTTCCGGCAGCATGGACTTAGGCACTCCGAAGTCTGCCAAAATCCCGTCATCCCACTGCAGGGTTTCCAGGTCCATAAACAGGGTGCGAGACGCGTTCGTCACGTCGGTCGCGTGAACCCCGCCCTCGATGCCACCGGTGAGATTCCACAACACCCAGGAATCCGTGGTGCCGAACAGCAGGTCGCCGGCCTCGGCCTTTTCGCGGGCTCCCTCGACGTTCTCGAGGATCCAGACGATCTTCGTGCCGGAGAAGTAGGTGGCCAGCGGAAGGCCAACCTTCTTCTTGTAGCGCTCGACATCTCCGTTTGCCAGGCGGTCGACGATCGGCTGGGTGCGGGTGTCCTGCCAGACGATCGCGTTGTACACCGCTTCGCCGGTGTTCTTGTCCCACACCACCGCGGTCTCACGCTGGTTGGTGATTCCGACAGCCTTGATGTTGTGGCGGGTGATATTGGCCTTCGACAACGCCTGGCCGATCACCTCACGGGTGTTATCCCAGATCTCTTTCGGATTGTGCTCGACCCAGCCGGGCTTCGGAAAAATCTGTTCGTGCTCAAGCTGTCCGGACGAGACGATCGACCCGGAATGGTCGAAAATGATCGCGCGGGTGCTGGTCGTGCCCTGATCGATCGACAGGATGTAGTCGGTCATGAGTTACCTCCATGTAACGGATGAAAAAACGGTGTTGCGCGTTGCGAACTGGGGCAGGCTCGAATGGGTCCGAGCCTGCCCGGTGCGAGACGACGGGCATCTGCCCGATGTCCCTTGAAGGGAGAGTGTTCTGTTTACTTCATGGCAAGCAGCGGAAGGAGCGGATGCGCGACCAAACCCGCAATCGCACCACCGACCAACGGGCCCACGATCGGCACCCAGGCGTAGGACCAGTCGCTGCCACCCTTACCCTTGATGGGCAGAAGGGCGTGAGCGATGCGCGGGCCGAGGTCACGAGCGGGGTTGATGGCGTACCCGGTCGGACCACCGAGCGAGACACCGATACCCACCACGAGGAACGCCACCGGTAGAGCGCCAAGAGCGGCGAGCCCTGCCGGCACGTGTGCGCCAGCGTCGCCGCCACGTCCGAAGGCGATCACGACGAAGACCAGCACAAAGGTGCCGATGGCCTCGGTCAGAACGTTCCAGCCGTAGCTGCGGATAGCCGGCCCGGTTGAGAAGACGCCGAGCTTGTTCGCCGGGTCTGGCTCATCGTCGAAGTGCTTCTTATAGGCGAGCCAGGTTCCCACTGCACCGAGGAATGCCCCGATCAGTTGACCCGCGAGATAGACGAGGATTTTTCCGATCGGGAATGCCGACGGGTTGTTGACCGCGAGGCCGATCGTGACCGCGGGGTTGAGGTGGGCGCCCGAGTAATAGGCGGCCGTTACTCCAGCGAAGACCGCGAGGCCCCAGCCAAAGGTGACCATGAGGAAGCCCCCATTGAAGCCCTTGGTTTTCGCGAGAGCGACGTTGGCGACGACGCCTCCACCGAGCAGAAGCAGGAGAAATGTTCCTACTATCTCCGAGAGAAATATAAGACCGAGATTGTCCACGTTGACCTTTCGACTTCGCTAACCGGCCACCAGTAAAATGTTGGTGGTCCGATGCATTTGGACCAACCATATCCGCTCTGTGCACAACAATAGGAAGGATTTCACAAATGATTTCGGCGTTTTTTTTGAAGGCAAATCGATAAAATTCAAGCCACGCGGATTGCGGGCCGGGAACCGGTGTCGGCGATCGCTGAGCAAGAGAGTCAGTCGATGAATGCAGGGATGTCACCGCTCGATCAAACTCGGGTCGAAACGCTTCTCCGCGGCGAGAAAGCCGACCTTGAACGGAGCATCCGAGGCACCCGATCTGAGCTCGAAGCGGTGCTCGAGGCTCGAGCGGACGGGTCAGCGGATGACGAGCACGACCCGGAGGGATCCACCCTCTCATCGGATTGGTCCCGCCTCCAGGGATTGCGCAGCAGCTTTGCCGCGCGTCTGGCAGAGACCGAGGAGGCAATCGCCCGGCTGGATGCAGGAACTTACGGCAGGTGTGTGAGCTGTGGCCGCGAGATCGCCGCCGCGCGACTCGAAGCTCGCCCCGTCGCCGCGCTCTGCATCGACTGTGCTCGCGAACTGCAGGGCTAAAAGCCGGCGGTGATCGGGGGAGTGCGGGTGCCATCCCGCCAGACGGCGGCTGCCAGTGGCACTCCGGGCCGATAAGCGAGGTGAACGACGGATGGTGCAGCCAGCACCTGAAAGTCTGCCCTGCCTCCCACTCGGAGCGAGCCGACGGCATCCGGTCCCGCCTCGCGGCCGAGGGCTCTTGCCCCGCCGCGGGTGGCGGCCCAGATCGCCTCGTCGATTGTGAGACCCATCTGCAATACGGCGGTGGCGACGCAGAACGGCATCGAGGTGGTGTACGAACTTCCCGGATTGCAGTTGCTCGCCAGCGCAATTGCGGCACCGGCGTCGAGAAGCCGTCGGGCGGGAGCCAATGGTTCCCCAGTGGAGAGATCGCAGGCGGGAAGCAGTGTGGCAACAGTCGAGGATGACGCGAGAGCATCGATGTCCGCGGCTGTGAGGTGGTTGCAATGGTCGACGCTCGCGCAGGCGAGTTCCACCGCGAGGGGTACACCTCCGCTGAAGCCGAGCTGGTTGCCGTGGAGTCGCAGTCCGAGTCCCGCCGCCTGTCCGGCACGCAGTATCTCTCGAGACTCCTCGACGTCGAAGGCACCGACCTCGCAGAATGCATCCATCCATTGCACGTAAGGCGTGACCGCGCTGAGCATCGGACCGGTAAGGAGGTCGAGATAGTCGCGGCGATCGACGCCCGCCGGAACGACGTGCGCCCCGAGAAAACTCACCGTGTCGGCGACTGCCGCCGCCACACGCGCCGAGAGCGACTCGCTCTCGAGGTCGAGGCCGTAGCCGGTCTTCGTCTCGAGAAACGTCGTGCCCTGAAGTTCAGCCTCCCGCCGCAGGGCTTTCGCGTTCGCCAGAAGAGTGACCTTGGATGCCGCGCGCGTCGCCGCGACGGTCGCGGCGATTCCGCCCGCCTCGTAGCGCCGACCGGCCATCCGTTCCTCGAATTCCGACTCCCGTGAACCGGAAAAAACGATATGGCTGTGCGAATCGACCCAGCCGGGCAGCACCGCTCGACCCGCGACCGATGTGCGGATATCGGCGGCTGGGGCATCCGCCGCCCGTCCGATCCAGGCCACTCGCCCGTTCGCAATCACGATGGCCGCATCGTGTTGTCGGGATCGATCCTCGTCCTGGGTGGTGAGTTCACCGATATCGGTGATGAGTTCGGAGATCATGATCGGTCCCCAGCCCCAGCCCCAGCCCCAGACACGGCCACAGCCACAGCCACAGCGGCAAGCGCTTCGGCCAGAAGGCGCTCGGGCCGACCGATCGAGGTGCCGGTGAGGGATCCGTTTTCAGCGACGACCGCACCGCCGACAATCACCCGCTGAACATCGGAGGCTGACGCGCTCAGCAGCAGCTGGGCGGGGGCCGAACCGACCGTGCGCAGGGACGCTGGATTCAGCTCGACGAGGTCGCAGGGATCGCCAATGGCGAGAATGCTCCGGCTGATGCCGAGGCTCGCGTAGCCGGCAGCGGTTGCGGCCGCGAGGAGGGCGGCGGGCGCGAACCGACCGCGGCGACGCGAGGCGAGCCGTTCTCCGGCTTCCAGCGCGCGCAGCTCGAGCAGGGGATCGATCACGGCGTTCTGGTCGGAGCCGATGGCGATGGGGGTTCCACTCGCGGCGAGGTCGAACGCTGGGCCGATCCCATCGCCGAGATCGGCCTCGGTGGTCGGGCACATGACGACCGTGCACCCGGAAGCGCTGATGTGAGCACGGTCGGCGTCGGTCAGGTGGGTGGCGTGGATGATGCTCAGCCGCGAGGACAGCATCCCGAGGGTGGCGAGCACTCCGATCGGGGTTTCGCCATATTCGGCCAGGCAATCGGAATTCTCCTTCGGCTGTTCCGAGACATGAATGTGCAGCGGCGTATCGGGTCCGAGCGCGTCCCGTATCTCGGCCATGGGGCTCGGTGAGACCGCGCGCACGGAGTGGATGGCAGCGCCGAGAGTCACCCGTTCGCCCTCGATCACCGGCCGCAGTGCACGCCATCGAGCCAGCCAGTCGGCGGCCGTGGCGTCACCGAAGCGCTTCTGCTCGGGAGAAAGAGGCCGCCCGATCGCTCCGTCGAGATAGCACGCATCGAGCAGCACCAGACGGATGCCCACCTCCTCGGCCGCATCCGCGATCGCCCGCTCCATGGCGTGCGCGGGCAGATAGGGCGAACCGTCCACGCGATGGTGCAGGTAGTGGAATTCGCCGACCGCCGTGTAGCCGCTCACCAGCATCTCGGCGAATACCGCTCGGGCTACCAGGAACATCAGGGCCGGATCAAGCAGCCCGGCGAGGTGATACATCGAATCGCGCCACTGCCAGAAGTCGCCGCCATCCGCATGAGTGGTGCCCCGCAAGAGGCGGTGGAATGCGTGGGAGTGGGCGTTGGCGAAGCCCGGAAACACCGTGCCGAGCCGGAGATCTCCGGTGCTCGGCTTCATGTTGGGCCGGAGGCTCACGATGCGGCCAGCGGCATCCGCCTCGATGCGGACGTTGTCGGTGATCGAGCCCGGTCGCACGAGCTTGGCGCAGTGGAGGAAGACCACTCAGTATTCCCAGAGCGGCACCCGCAGGCCGCGCTCACGCGCGACCTCGGCCGCTCGCTCGTAGCCCGCATCGACGTGCCGCATCACTCCGGTGCCCGGGTCGTTGACCAGTACTCTCTCGATTTTTTGTCGGGCGAGATCAGTGCCGTCGGCGACCACCACCTGGCCGGCGTGGATGCTGCGGCCGATGCCGACCCCACCGCCATGGTGGATCGAGACCCAGGTGGCTCCGGACGCCGTGTTGAGCAGTGCATTCAGCAGCGGCCAATCGGCGATCGCGTCCGAGCCATCCGCCATGCCCTCGGTCTCTCGGTACGGGGAGGCGACCGATCCAGAGTCGAGGTGG
>JANYEI010000020.1 GCA_025363205.1 Frigoribacterium sp. | reverse complement strand
TGCACCCACTGGTCGATGCGTGCCCACGCCGACTCCTGCTTCAGGTGACCGGATACGGAACGGAAGGGGATGCCCGCGCGGCGGAAGACGTTCGCGACCTCGGGAACAGGGCACTGGCCGCAATAGGCGAGCCACTTGCCGGTGTCGAAGTTGGCGTGATCCATGGCCTCTGTCGGCTGGAGGTCAATGACGAGTACCGGAGTGTTCGACCGTTGGGCAATGGGGAGAACCATTGAGGAGGTCAGGTAGGTGGTGAGGAAGATGACGATGAGGTCGCAGTCGGCCACGCGAAGCTTCTCGGCGGCGACGTTCGCCTCCTGCGCATCCGAGATGAACCCTACGTCGATCACTTCGGCATCGAGAGTGGTGAAGCGCGATGTCACGTAGGCCGAAGACTGCTGCAGCTGGGGGAGGAGATCCGGGAACTGCGGCCAGTATGCGGCGAGACCTCCGGCCACGAGACCGATCCGGGTCTGGCGGCGCTTCTTCGGCGCAAGGGCCGAAGTATTGGCGAGGGGGGAAGTCATCTGGTCTCCGCGAGTGTGAGGGGATGCTCTCCCGAGCCGGGCGGCCCGGCCCGGGAGAGCGGAGGGTTTAGAAGTTGTACTTGTCGATGTTGTTGGCGTCGAACTCTGTCGGGGGGCCGACGATGACGGTGTTGTCAGCTCCGACCTTCAGGGTGCCGAGGTCGCCAGCTGTGAAGGTGTCTCCCTCCTTGCCGGTGATCGTGCCCGCGACGAGCGCCTTGGCGGCGTAGACCGCTGCGGTGCCGATCTTGGCCGGGTCCCAGAGTGCGAACGCCTTGACGGTGCCGTCCTTCACGTACTCGCGCATCTGGTTCGGGAGTCCGAGTCCGACCAGCGCGACCTTGCCCTTGTAGGACGAGGTGGAGAGGTAGCGAGCCGTCGCCGCGATGCCAACAGTCGTGGGCGAGATGATGCCCTTGAGGTTCGGATAGGTGGAGAGCAGGCCCTGCGCGACCTGGAACGAGGTCGTGTCGTCATCATTGCCGTAGACGGTCGCGACGAGTTTGATCTTCGCGTACTTCGGGTTCGACTTGAGCTCGGCCTTCATGAACTCGATCCAGGCGTTCTGGTTGGTCGCGTTGGCCGTGGCGGAAAGGATGGCGATGTCGCCTTCGTAATTGATCTGTTCGGCAACCTGCTTCACCTCGATCAATCCGACATCCTTCGACACGACCTGGTTGATGAAGAGGCTGCGGCAGTTCTTGGCGGTGTCGGAGTCGAAGGTGATGATCTTCGCGCCGCCGGCCTTGGCTTGGTTGAGTGCCGAGCAGACCGCGTTCGGGTCGTTGGCGGCGATCGCGATGACGTTGATCTTCTTCTGGGTGAGCGTGTTGATGTAGCTCACCTGCGACGAGGCGCTCGCTGTGTTCGGGCCGACGACGGAGTAGGCCACTCCGCTGAGCGCGGCCGCCGCCTTCTTGCCACCGCCGAGTTCGACATCGGTATACGGGTTGTTGAGCTGCTTGGGCACGAAGGCGATGCTGAATCCTTTCGAGCTTCCACCGGACGACGCCGGGGTGCTGCCGGCAGCACAGCCGGCAAGGGCAATGACCGCTGCCGTGGTGAGAGCGGAGACTGCGAGGACCCGGCGAGCCATAACTGATCGGCCCTCCTTGAAATGAAATAACGTCATTGTGTTCCCTTTCCTATGGAATCGTCGCCGGGTGCTCGGCGGACGAATTTTCTATGTGGCAAACGTCTCCGCGCGGAGCGCGCGGTTCCGGCGTTTCTCGCCAGAGAGCTTCAGTCGGGCGCTCACGCTCGGCGCGATCACCGAGAGCACGAGCAGCGATCCGGTGACGATCGTGAGCACGGTATCGGGCAGACCCGCGAGTTGCAGCGAGTAGTTGACGGTACGGATGATGAGCACGCCGGCGACCACCCCGACGATGCCTCCCGATCCGCCGAAGATGGACACCCCGCCGAGTAGCACTGCCGCGACCACGCTCAGCTCGAGGCCAGTGACGCTGTCGCTCTGCGCGCTCGAGTAACGCAGCACCCAGAAGATGCCGGCAAAGGCAGATATGCCCCCGCTCGCGACGTAAAGCCAGAACTTGGAGCGGTTCACCCGGATGCCGACGAACCTCGCCGCCTCCTTGCTGAACCCGAGTGCGAACAGGGCCCGGCCGAACGGGGTGAAATGCAGCAGCACGGCGAAGGCGAGGACAACGATCGCAACGAAGATCATGAAGGTCGGGATGCCGGTGCCGCCGATCGTCGACGTCGCGAAGGTCGTGAGATCGACCGGGAAGTCTGCGACCGCGTTGTCGCCGATCACGACGAGCGCGAGGCCGCGGAAGAGGGCGAGCGTTCCGATCGTCACTGCGAGGGACGGCAGCCCGATCGCCGTGATCAGGATGCCGTTGAAGGCACCGCAAAGGAGGCCGACGATGATGCACGCGACGAACACCCACCAGACGTTCCAATGGGCGTCGTGGAAGAGCACGCCCATCACGGCGGCAGACAGGCCAGCCGTGCTCGCGACGGAGAGGTCGATCTCACCGGTAATGATGATCAGAGCCATCGGCATGGCCATGAGCAGGATCGGCACGGCGTCGATGAGCAGGAAGCTCACCGTGGCCACCCCGGCGAAGTAGGGCACGAAGACACTCGCGATGACCACGATCAGCAGCAGAGCGTAAACGGTGTTGGCGTTGCGACCGAAAAATAGCCTACTGGCGGTGCCCCGGGCCTTTACCGGCCGGGCGACGGCGGTCGTTGCTGCTGCGTTAGACATTTCGGGCCTCGCTTACTCGCAGCTTGCGGGCGGTGCGAACGGACAGGATGCGGTCGAGCAGGATCGCGGCGATGATCAGCGCGCCCACGATCGCCTGCTGCCAGAACTTGCTGACATTGAGGGCGGCAAGGGCGCCGGTCATGGTGGTGAGGAGCACCGCCCCGATGGCGGCGCCGGTTACGGTGCCGCTGCCTCCGAAAATCGCGACACCACCGACGACGACCGCGGCGACGATCTGCAGCTCGAAGCCGGTGCCGGTGTCGGCCCCGACGGAGTTGAACCTGGAGGCGTAGAGCACACCCGCCAGGCCGGTGAGGGCGCCGCTCGCGACGAATGCTCCGACGACGCGGCCAGTGACGTTGATGCCGAACAGTCGGGCTGCCTCAGTGTCGGATCCGATCGCATAGAGGTCTCGCCCGGCTCGCGTGCCGAACATGAAGATCGCGGCGAGGATCACGACGATGAGCGCGGCGACTGCGAACAACGGGATACCCCAGAGGGTCTGCACCGATAGGTTGCCGAATTCCTTCGGTTCATTGCCGATGAAGTACTGGGTGCTTCCCGCCCAGGCGTTGTTGATGCCGCGGAAGATGTAGAGCGTTCCGAGCGTGATCACGAGCGATGGCACCCCCGCGATCGTCACCACCAGTCCGTTGATAGCTCCGAGCACCGCGCCGAACACGATGCCGATCAGGAAGACGAGTGGGATGGGAATGCTGGGGAAGGCATGGAACAGCGAGCCGGTGCCGAAAGCCGAGAGTCCGAGAATCGAACCGATCGACAGATCGACGTTGTTGGTGATCACGACGACGGCGAGACCGACGGCCATGATCACGAAGATCGTCGAGTTGAGCAGCAGGTCTTTGACCCCCTGCGCAGCAAGGAACCGGGGATTGATGATCGCCGTGACGATGATGAGCACCGCGAGGGCGGCGAACACCGAGAACTCCCGGGAGACGAAGGTGCGGCCTAGGGCGCGCCCGGCGGCGGGCCTCTCGACCGGAGGGGACAAGGTCTGGCTCATGCGGCACTCTCCGGTGATGCGCTTGCGGCGTGCAGGACTGCTTCGGCGGTGGCCTCGTCGCGGGAGAGACGGGCCGAGATGCGCCCTTCGTGCATGACGAGGATGGTGTCGGCCATTCCGAGTACCTCCGGCAGTTCCGACGAGATCATCAGCACGGCGATTCCCTGTACGGCGAGCTCGGAAATCAGGCGGTGGACTTCGGCCTTGGTGCCCACGTCAATTCCGCGGGTGGGTTCGTCCACGATAAGGAGCCGGGGAGCCGTGGCCAGCCACTTCGCAATCACCACCTTCTGCTGATTGCCGCCGGAGAGGGTCGCGACCGAGAGGTCCTGGGATCCGGTCTTCACCTGCAGGCGAGCGCTCCACTCCTCGGCGACCCGGCGCTCATCCTTCGCGTTGATCAGGCCGAATCGGGCGAGCGTCCTCCGCAGGGTGAGGGTTACGTTGCGGGCGACCGAGAGGTCCATGACGAGACCCTGTTTTCGGCGATCCTCCGGAACGAAGCCCATGCCCGCGTCGATGGCAGACTGCGGAGAGTGGGCGCGGATGGGCTTTCCCGACAGCAGCACTGTGCCGGTGTCGTAGCGGTCGATACCGAACACGGCCCTGGCGACCTCGGTGCGTCCTGCACCGACGAGGCCGGCCAGGGCGACGATCTCGCCGGCGCGAACGTCGAAACTGATGTCGGTGAAGACGCCGGCGCGTGTGAGGTTCGAGACCGAGAGCACGGCCTCGCCGATGGCGGCATCCTGCTTGGGGAAGAGGGTGGCGATGTCACGTCCCACCATCTCCCGCACGAGGCCGTCGACGGTGATATCCGGGGTGTCGTGGGTGGCGATGAACGCACCATCCCGCATCACGGTGATGCGGTCGCAGAGGTCGAAGACCTCGTCGAAGCGGTGTGAGATGAAGAGGATGCCCGTGCCGCGGTCACGCAGGCTGCGGGCGACGGCGAACAGTCGCTCCACCTCGACGCCGCTGAGGGCCGCGGTCGGTTCGTCCATCACCAGGATGCGGGCGTCGAGCGAGATCGCTTTCGCGATCTCGATGATCTGCTGGTCGGCGATGGAGAGACCCTCGGCGACTCGGTCGGGATCGATAGGCACGCCGAGTCGCGCGAAGAGCTCTCGGGCTTGGGAATGCATGCTCGCCCGGTCGATGAGCCCCAGACGTCCGCGCGGCTGGCGCCCGATGAAGATGTTCTCGGCGACCGTAAGGTCGGGGAAGAGCGTTGGCTCCTGGTAGATCACCGAGATGCCGGCGTCCTTGCTGTCGGCGGGCGAACGGAACGAGACATGCTCCCCGTTGACTGTGAAGTGACCGGAGTCCGGCTGGTGAACGCCGGCGAGGATTTTCACCAGCGTGGATTTGCCCGCGCCATTCTCGCCAACAAGCGCATGGATCTCCCCAAAGCGAATCTCGATCGTGCCGTCGGCGAGGGCTGTGACTGCGCCGAAAGACTTCGTCGCTGAATTCAGTTCGAGGGCGGCAGGGGTAGCACTGTTCGGGCTCATCGTCATTGCCGGCGGGTCCTCCACGTCGAGGTCGATTGAATCGTTTTAAGATCAGGAACGAAATGCACTCTATGGCGTGTGGTCGCCTGTCGTCAACCCCGATTCTGAATCGTTCCAAAATCGTACCTGCCAGCGCGGGAATGATGGCATCATGCAATGAGCGGCGCACTGGAGCGCGACAGGAAGCAGCGGGGAATCACATGGCGGCCAGCGTGAAAGATGTTGCTGCTCTTGCCGGCGTCTCGGTCGGCACGGTCTCGAACGTGATGAACCGCCCCGAGAAGGTCTCTATCGCCGTCGCGGCCCGGGTTCAAACCGCGATCGACCAGCTCGGATTCGTGCGCAACGACGCGGCCCGCCAATTACGCGCGGGCCGCAGCAGCACCATCGGGCTCGTCGTGCTTGACGTACGCAACCCGTTTTTCACCGACCTCGCACGCGGCGCGGAGGATCGCGCCGCCGCCGATGGCTTCTCGGTGATCCTCGGCAACAGCGATGAAAAGGCGGATCGCGAGGCTACCTACCTCGACCTGTTCGAGGTACAGCGGATGCACGGTGTGCTCATCTCGCCGTTCGGGGACATCACGGAGCGCCTGCGGCGGCTGCGCGAGCGCGGCATCCCCGCGGTTCTCGTCGACCGCACCAGCGCGGATGCCTCCTTCAGCTCGGTCTCGGTGGACGATATCGCGGGCGGTGCGCTCGCCGTCGGGCATCTGCTCGCCCAGGGCCGCCGCCGCATCGCATTCATCGGCGGCCCTCTCGAGATTCAGCAGGTGAGCGACCGACTGGATGGTGCGCGCACAGCGGTCGCGACGCATCCGGATGCCACCCTCGAGGTCATCCCGATCGACGGGCTCACCGTCATCGCGGGACGGACCGCCGGCACCGATCTCGTCGGTCGAGCCCCGACAGACCGGCCGGACGCGGTATTCGCCGCTAACGACCTCGTCGCGATGGGCGTCCTGCAGGCGCTCATGATGCAGGGAGCGGATGTTCGTGTGCCCGGGCAGATCGCCCTGATCGGCTACGACGACATCGACTTCGCAAGTGCCGCCGTCGTGCCGCTCTCGTCCATCCGCCAACCGAGCGCGCTCATCGGCCGGACGGCCGTGGAGATTCTCCTCGAAGAGGCGGCCGACTCGACGCTCGCACCGCGGCAGGTCGTTTTCCAACCTGAACTGGTGGTGCGAGAGAGTACGTTGTAGGGATCATGGCGCCGCTAATCCCCGTCGATGCTCCCGCGCTCATCGTGCCGGAGTTCGGCCGCATTGAACTTGGCCGGAGGCCAGTGCCGCGTCCCGGACCGGGAAAGGTGCTCATTCGCACCGACTTCACCGGAGTGAGTGTCGGCACCGAGATGCTGGCCGCCACCGGCGTGCGGCCATCCTGGGGACCGGTGCCCTTCACCCCCGGCTACCAGGGCGTCGGCCACATCGTCGAGTTCGGTGAGGGTGAGGAGCGCCATGGCCTCACGCTCGGCGAGGCAGTGGCGTGTTTCGGAGACGGCACCCATGGCGCATATTTCATCGCCGATCTTGAGCTGACCTACCCGATCGAAGAGACCGACTCGTATCACATGGCCGCACTGTTCGTGCCGGCGGCGGTCGGGCTCAACGCGATCGACAAGGCTGGACTCGAGCGTGGCGACACCGTGCTGGTTCTCGGCCAGGGACTCATCGGCCAAGCCACGGCGATGCTCGCGCGCGACCGCGGCGCATACGTGGTGGTCTCTGAGGTTTCTCCCGAGCGCCGCGCCATTTCCGCAGAGCACTGC
>JANYEI010000153.1 GCA_025363205.1 Frigoribacterium sp. | reverse complement strand
AACCTCCAGAGCCGATCTACCCACCGTGCCCGGTCGGTCTCCCTTCCATAAGGTTCCTCGAGAATGCCGCGATGTCGCCTTGGAGTCCGTCATAGGCATGCTCGACCGGAGCTTCCGAGTGAACGAACCCCTTCACAGAATCCAGCGTCTCCATAACGATTGTTCTCGGTGACCGCACCTTCCAGGATTCCGCCTCTTCGATGAGGTCGTCGACGGTGATCGCCGCATGCAGGAACTTTCGATTGATCGCCAGCGCCATCTTTCCGTCGCTGTCGAGGTGGGTTTGCGGTACGACGTCGTAGGTGGGGGTAATTCGCGTGGAACCGTCCTGCAGGTGAAGCATGCTGATGTTCTTGCCATGCATGTCGAGATTGCCGATGGCTTGAGAGAGCGTGAGGAGTCGGAGGAGACGGTGCACTGACTCCTCGTCACCGTTGCGCCCGAGCACCTCTGCTATTCGCTTGAGCGAGAGCTTCCCGCCGAAGTCCTGATACTTCTCGTTCTTCGAGGCGCCAAGGGCCTGGTTCATGTCTTCCTGATGGATTCGTCCCTGAGGTGCATCGAGCGATCGGTCGTAGCGCTCAATGACGAGTCCGGGCACTCCATCGAAGTCTTCGATCCACGAGTCGAGCGTGGTCAACCCCGCAGCCTTGGCCGCCCGGTGACCGTATTCCTCATCGAAAGTGATGCTCGGATAGCGGGCCGACGGCGGCTTGATGATATGGGTCGATGGGTAGCCGTCGAGAACCTGAAACCAGCGGCCCTGGTCACGTGCGAGCACAATCTTCTCCTGCACGCCCGCGAGCGAGGTTCGACCGGTCTTCGGTCTGTTTCCCAGCGGAGCCGCCTGGGTGTTCTTCAGCATCCTGCCGATTTCCGCCGCATCGACCGCCGCAAGGGCAGGAACGCGCGGTTCCCCAGGTGCCTCGGGGTCATAGATCTGAACTGCCCCGGCGACGTCCCGGCCAAACTGAGCCAGTAGCGCGATGATGTCGTCCATCGAGACCCGAATCTCTGCGGCGAGGTTGTCGAGCGCGGAGCCCTCAGGAAGCAACTCCGCGAAGTAGTTGCGCCTTCGTGCGGCTCTGGCACGGTTGACCACGAGGTCGAACGGAACGGACTCCGAGAGGATCGTGCTCCCCAGACCGAATGTTGCTATGGCGTTCGCGTGGGTCACGAAATCGAATGTGCGACGGTTGGCGCCGACCAAGTGACCGACGAGCTCTCCGTAGAGTTCAACGCGCAGGTCAGCCATGCGTTCCGCCCTCGAGCGGGACACCGGGCTGCTCCTGCGGCACGTTGTCGATCTCCATGTACATGCGAACGCCGGTCTCGCGCATGATCTGGAAGATGCGCTCGAGCACGATGGTGTTCTTGCCGGACTCCAATGCCCAGACGTACTTCTGGTCAGTGTCGAGGCGATCCGCAAGTTCCCTCTGGGTCATCCGCTTGACCAGGCGCCCCTGCTGCAATATTCGACCAAGAGCTTCGGCGCTCTTCACTTCTCCGCGTGCTGCCATGACTCCTCCTGACGATTTTATTGCCTTCAGAATAACTGACGGACTTATTGCCGTCAACAGACGTGATGGTTTTATTGACGTCAATTGCAGATTCAGAGCACCGATCCTCGACAGCCAAGATGCCCTCGAAGTCGCCATCCCACCGCATCAAGAGGAACTCGACCAGATCAAGCCCTTGCTCTCAGCCTGACTCCCCCTGTCACGCCCGGGAGTCGGCACGATTCGTTGTACCCCGGTATCGAGCTCGACAAGAGCCGCGGGGCCTACATCGACCCGACGAAGACCCGCGTCACCATCAGCGACTGGATGGATGTCTGGGTCGCCGCGCGCCCGGACCTCCGGGCCACGAGTCGCACCCGGGCCATCGGAATCATCAACACCCACATCCGTCCGCGGCTCGGACCGATCCAGATCGGACAGTTCACTCGCCTGCAGGCGCAGCTGTGGGCCGCGGGAATCCCCGGCTCCCCCGAGACAGTTCGCATGTTCGTCAACGTGCTCTCCGGCGCCCTGCAACTCGCGGTCGACGACGGACGTCTCCCCGCCAACCCTGCGCAATGCTCCACACTGCCGAAGCGGATCAAGACCGCGAAGCGCTACCTGCGTCACGACCAGGTCAACACCCTCGGGGTCAGCAGTCGACCGCACAGGCGCGACCTTGGCTAAGGAACCATCCTGCACATGCCGTATTGCGGACTCCGCTGGGACGGGCTGTCGGGCCTGCGCCTCCGGGATCTCGACCTCCCCGCGCCCGTCTCCAGGTGAAGCAGACCGTCGTCACCGACAAGGGTTAGCAGCGCATCGAGGCGCCGAAGGATTACGAGCACCGTTCAATCCCGATCCCGGAGTTCCTCATCACCACGCTCGAGCAGCAGGTTGCCGGTCGGCCGGGATTACAGCCGGTCAATTTCGGGATGCGCACCAAGACCTACTCGCGCAACCATGCCTTTCGCAGGGGCTGGTTCGACCCCGCTGCTACCGAGATCGGACTCGACAGGATCACGCC
>JANYEI010000150.1 GCA_025363205.1 Frigoribacterium sp. | reverse complement strand
GTCGGAACCTTCGTGACAACGTCACGCATTGCCGCACCCGGCGAGCAGGTGCGAGGCCGCTACGTGAGTAACTCCAGCCCCGTCACGACTGCCGACGGCTCCTTTGTGACCAGCCAACTCCGCTGACCTCGTAGCACCTCCAGCCCGGCATAGGGTGGCGCGCGGTCTGTCGCACAGTCCAGAACTACTTGACTGTTCGACAGGGCGCGCGCCCGCATCTGCCGGGCCGCTGGTCGATAGTCCCGCGCAGCACGGGAGTTCTGCGCCGCGGTCATCCCCCTTGTACCACCGCAGCTCGTACCACCGCAGCTCGTACCACCACAGAGAGTGCCCTGGCGGCATCGACTCACTTTCTCGTACACTTGTCTAACAATGTTGTCGCCATCAGCCCGCTCCCTTCCGAGCACTGCGCTCAAGACCACCTCTCTACCCGAGGCCGTCTACGACGCCCTGCGCGAGAGCATTGTCACTATGGTCGATCGTCCGGGAGCGCTTCTCACCGAGTCAGCAGTGGCCGAGCGCTACGGCGTCGCTCGCCCTACTGCGAAAGCCGCCCTCCAGCGTCTGGTGAGCGAGGGGCTGCTGTCGCGACGGGCGCATCATGCCGCGCAGGTTCCGGAGCTCAGCCGCGACGACATCCAGGATCTTTATTCCAACCGCGTCATTCTCGAAGAGGCCGCACTACGCAATCTCGCCGCCGACGCGGTGGTGCCGGTTGCCGCTCTCGCCGTGCATCGAGAGCTGCTCGAGCACGTGCGCACCGATGATCGTGCGGCCCTCGCGCGCACCGATCTCGACTTCCACCGCCAACTCGTGCTCGCTCAGCACAGCCCACGCCTCGCGAGGATGCACGGCCTGCTGATGGGAGAGATCGAGCTCTGCATTGGCCAGGTACAGTCGCACCAACTCCTTCGACCGGCGGATGTCGCGCACCAGCACCAGGGCATCCTCGATGCCGTGGCGGCCGGGGATTCCCCGCTCGCCGCAAAACTCACGCGCGCGCACATCGAGGGCGCCCGCGACCGACTGCTGCAGAAATACGACAGCGAGTCGCCCGCATGACCATCACCGTCGCGGTGCCCGACGCCGCAATGCTCGATCGCCTGTCTGCGGTTGCAAACGCTGCCGCCGACGATGTCGTACTCGAGGTGTGGACGACGGATGACCCGCCCCTCGACCATCCCGTCGACCTGGTCGTGCTGCCGTACTCGGTCTCCGCCGCCGCGCTCCCCGCCTTGGCGCACTCCCCGGTCTCGGTGATCCAGAGCCAGTTGCTCGGGTACGACGCTGTGGAACGGTTACTCCCCGCCGGGCTTGCCTACTGCAACGCTGTCGGGGTTCATGAGGGCCCGACCGCGGAACTCGCCGTCGCCCTGATGCTCGAGAGCCAGCGCGGTCTTGACGTCATCGCCCGCGCGCAGCCCTCCGGCAGCTGGCAGCGCGACTGGTACCCCGGCCTTCTCGGGCGCTCGGTACTCATCGTCGGGGTCGGCGGGGTCGGCGAGGCGGTGGCCGCGCGACTCGAGCCGTTCGGGGTTACCCTCAGCCGGGTGGCGCGCACCGCGCGCGATGATCGGCGCGGCGTCATCCATTCCCTCAGCGACCTGCCGGCTCTGCTCGGCGAGGCGGACATCGTCGTGCTGGGCATCCCCCTCACTGCCGAGACCACCGGCATGGTCGACGCGGCTTTCCTTGGCCAGATGAAAGCCGGTGCCCTGCTCGTGAACGTGTCCCGTGGCGCGATTGTCGATACCGCGGCAGTCACGGCACGCGTCGCGAGCGGAGCGATCCGCGTCGCCCTTGATGTCGTGGAACCCGAACCGCTCCCGCCCGAGCATCCGCTCTGGACCCTGCCCGGCGTGATCATCACCCCGCATCTCGGCGGCCAGGTCGCGAGCATGGCCTCTCGCATCGATCCGCTCGTTCGCCTCCAGATTTCCCGGCTGCGAAGCGGCCTCTCCCCCCTGAATATCGTCGTCGACACAAGGACATCATTATGAAACTGCAACGCCACTTGCCCCGCGTGCGCGATCTCGCGCCGCTCATGCACTTCGCCACCCCGGAGTTCAACGCGAAGAAGCGTCGGCTCGAGAAGGCGCTGACCATCCACGACCTGCGCACGATCGCACAGAAGCGCACCCCGAAGGCCGCCTTCGACTACACGGAGGGTGCCGCCGAGGCAGAGATCTCGCTCGCCCGTGCGCGCCAGGCGTTCGAGGACATCCAGTTCAACCCGGCGATCCTGCGGGACGTCTCGGTGGTCGACACGTCCTCCACCGTGCTCGGCGGCCCGACCGCGCTGCCGTTCGGCATCGCCCCGACCGGCTTCACCCGCATGATGCAGAGCGAAGGGGAGATCGCCGGGGCCGGCGCGGCCGGCGCGGCCGGCATCCCGTTCTCACTGTCCACCATGGGCACCACCGCCATCGAAGATGTGAAGGCCGCGAACCCCGATGGGCGCAACTGGTTCCAGTTGTACATGTGGAAAGACCGCGACCGCTCAATGGCGCTCGTCGACCGGGCCGCGAAGGCCGGGTTCGACACGCTGCTGGTCACCGTGGATGTGCCAGTGTCCGGAGCCAGGCTGCGTGACAAACGCAACGGATTCTCCATTCCGCCACAGCTCACTCTCGGCACCGTCATCAACGCCCTTCCGCGACCGGAATGGTGGATCAACTTCCTCACCACCGAGCCGCTCGCCTTCGCCTCCCTCGACCGTTGGTCGGGCACCGTCGGTGAGCTGCTCGACACGATGTTCGACCCGACCGTGACCTTCGACGACCTCGCCTGGATCTCGGACCAGTGGCCGGGCAAGGTCGTGGTGAAGGGAGTGCAGAGCCTCGACGACGCTCGGCGGCTTGCGACGATGGGCGTCGACGGAATCATCCTCTCCAACCACGGCGGCCGCCAACTCGACCGCGCACCCATCCCGTTCCACCTGCTTCCGGATGTCGCCCGCGAGGTCGGCACAGACCTCGAGGTGCACCTCGACACGGGCATCATGTCGGGCGCCGACATCGTCGCCGCGATCGCCCTCGGCGCAGACTTCACCCTCGTGGGACGCGCATACCTCTACGGACTCATGGCCGGAGGGCGCGAGGGAGTCGACCGCATGATCGAGATCCTCAGCGAGCAGATCACCCGCACGATGCGCCTGCTCGGAGTCACTTCCCTCGCCGAGCTGACGCCCGCCCACGTCACCCAGCTCGAGCGACTCGCGCCCCGGGCATTGAGCATGCCAGCCGCGACGGCTCCACGACCACCGGCCAAGGCCGCCATCAGGCCCCCAGTCACGCCGAAGACCGCGCCCAAGACCGCGCCCAAGACCGCGCCGCCGAAAGCCGGCCCGCGCAAGTCGCCAATCGCCAGCTGACGAATACCTCTGCTCACGATCGCGGCGCCCGCACCGGAGTGCCGCGGGCTTTAGCGCACCCCACGCATGAGGGCGAGCACCGGTTTTGCAACGAGCACGAGGATCACACCGATCGCGATCGCAATACCGCCGAGCACGCTGAAGTACGGTGCCTCATTCCGCGGGTCATACAGCGCAGCGAGCTGGCCGGAAACCGCAGAGCCGATGGCCACGGAGAGGAAGAACAGCGCGACCATCTGTGTGCGGAAGCGTGCCGGGGCCAGTTTCGTCGAAACGGACAGGCCGATCGGTGACAGCAACAACTCGGCAATGGTGAACACCAGCAGGATGAGCACCAGGGCGAGCACTGGCGTGCCATTTCGTCCCGTGGCGACGAAGGGAAGGAAGAGCAGGAATCCGGCGCCGACGCCAAGCGTTCCGAGCCCGAACTTCACCGGGGTGGTCGGTTGCCGTCGTCCGAGGCGCGTCCACAGGGCTGCGAATATGCCGGACAGCACGATGATGAAAATCGGGTTGATCGATTGCACCCAGGAGACCGGAAACTCCCAGCCGAGAATGTTGCGGTCGAGCCGCTGGTCGGAGTAAATCGTGACCACGGTGAACTGCTGCTGGTAGATCGACCAGAATGCGGCACTCGCGATAAATAGTGGGATGAACGCGACCACCCGGCTGCGCTCATCGCTCGTGATGGAGCGGTTGGTCAGGATGACCACGAAGTACGCCACCGCGGCGAGCACCGTCACTCCGATCACGATGATCGCGAGATTTGCGGCCGTGATCACCCCGAAGATCACGAGGAGCACGATGATGATGACTCCGGCGCCCGCGATTGCCCCGACGACGGGAAACATCCGCCTTGGCAGCGGATTCGGGATTTCGCGGGCCGCATCCGGAAGCCTCTTGCGACCCGAGGAATACTGGATGAGCCCTGCCGCCATGCCGAGCGCTGCGAGACCGAATCCGAAGTGGAAGCCAACCGTGGACTGCAGTAGTCCGGTCAGGAGCGGCCCGAAGAACGCCCCGAGGTTGACGCCGAGGTAATACAGCGAGAAACCGGCATCCCGCCTGGTGTCATCGGTGCAGTACAGCGTGCCGACGATGGAGGTCGCCGTCGCTTTGAGACCGCCACTGCCCACCGCGATGAGGATGAGCCCGATCCCAACCCCCACGAGTCCGGGAATCAGGGCGAGCGCGATATGGCCGGTCATCACCACAGCGGCGCTGATGAACAGCGTCCGTTCGCTGGAGAGAATCCGGTCGGCGATCCACGCTCCGAGCACGGTCGCCAGGTAGACCCCTCCGCCGTACGCGCCGACGATTCCGGCCGCGAGCGTCTGGCCGAGTCCGAGTCCACCCTTCGTCGCCGAGTAGTACAGGTAGATGAGCAGGATTCCCTGCATCCCGTAAAACGAGAACCGCTCCCAGGTCTCCACTCCGAACAGGGTCGCAAGGGC
Source organism: Frigoribacterium sp. (assembly GCA_025363205.1). Taxonomy (GTDB): domain Bacteria; phylum Actinomycetota; class Actinomycetes; order Actinomycetales; family Microbacteriaceae; genus Lacisediminihabitans. The sequence continues at coordinate 38,347 of JANYEI010000150.1, read as the reverse complement.
GCGCGGCTGCCCGAAGAACCCTCTGTCCCGCAGGCCTGGTTCGTTCGATGTCATCTCACTATCGATACACCTCACCCCGCCGGCACGCAAACCAGCCGACGCGCACACCAGCCGGTTCGCGCACCCGTCGGTTCGCTTACCTACGGGAGCAACCCGAGCTGCCGCCGCGCCTCGTCGATGGTCTCGAGCACCGCGACCGAGGTGTCGAGCGGATGCAGCGGGGACTCGGTCAGTCCGTCGGCGACATGCTGGGCCGCCGCGGTTGCCTGCCAGACCAGGCCGTCACGCCAGCGCAGCTCGGTGGGGTCATCCCAGCGCAGCGGCTCGTCCATGCCGTCCCGGTACACCGTGAAACCTCCCGGTGCCACAAAGGGTGCATCGATGTCGAGGCTGGCGAGAGAGCCGCTCACGGTGGCCCGCACCGGCGTTGACACGATCATGCTGGTGCTCAGCTGGGCCTCGGCACCGCTCGCCGTGCTGAACAAGAGAGCGGCCTGGCCATCCACCCCGGTCGACGTTATCGAGCCACTCGCGACGATCCGGCTCGGTCTACCCAGCACACAGTGCGCGAACCAGATCGGGTAGACCCCGAGATCGAGCAACGCCCCTCCGCCCAGGGCCGGGTCGAAGGCGCGACTGGTGGCATCGAAGTCGAAGATCGAACCGTAGTCGGCGGCAACCAAGCCGATGTCTCCCAGCATGCCGTCGGCGAGCAGGGCCGTGATCACCGTGGTCTGGGGCAGGAAGCGCGCCCACATGGCCTCCATGGCGAAAACGCCTGCGGCCCGCGCGGCATCCGCAATCTCCCGGGCTTCTACAGCGGTGAGGGCGATCGGCTTCTCGATGAGCACGTGCTTGCCTGCGGCGATCGCGAGGAGCGCGAGAACCCGATGTTCGCTGTGGGGAGCGGCGACGTAGACGATATCCACGCCGGGATCCGCCACCAGCCGCTCATAGCTGTCGTAGGCGCGCTCGATGCCGAAGCGGGCGGCGAAGGCCGTGGCACGATCGAGGGAACGCGACCCGACCGCGTGCATCCGCTGGTCGGAGTTTGCGTGCAGTGTCTGAACGAAATCGGCGGCTATTCGCCCGGGCGCGAGCACTCCCCAGCGAAGAGTCGGCCCACCCCGCAACGGAGTTGCGGTCGACGCGGGAAAGTAATTCATCAGGTGGCCTCCCTGGCCGATCGGCCTACAGTGACGAGGATACTAGTGGCGGTGAGCGTTGCCGCCACACGCGCGCCACGCACTCCCGCGACCGCATCGCGCGGAGCACGGGGTGAGGCGCCGAGCGGAGTTCATTGCACCAGCACGAGAGCGGTCACCGCGCCAGCGCCTCCGCGATCGAGTTAACGCCGAGTTCGACTTCGGCGAAGCTCGTCGACAGGGGAGACAGCCCGAGTCGGATGCCGGTCGGGCGCCGGAAGTCCGGGATCACGCCGGCCTCCCACAGGCCAGGCAGGAGCGACTCGAAGCGCGGATGGTCGAGGGTAATGTGGCTGCCGCGGCGGTCCGGGTCTCGCGGCGACGAGAGAGCGGCATCCGGAAGTCTGTCGTCGGCGAGCGCGATCGCGTACTCGGTGAGAGCGACCGACTTGGCCCGGATGGCCGGAAGTCCCACCTCGTCGATCAGGGCGATCGCGGGCTGAAGGGCCAGCATTCCGATGATGGGCGGCGTGCCACTGAGAAAACCGCGGATGCCCTCCGCCGGCTCGTAACCCTGCTCCATCTCGAACGGCGCGCGCGATCCGAGCCAGCCCTGGATCGGCTGCCGCAGAGTCGCCTGAAGGTCGCGCCGCACGTAAGCAAAGGCGGGCGCACCCGGCCCACCGTTCAGGTATTTGTAGCTGCAGCCGACCGCGAGGTCGACATCCCACTCGTCCAGCGCCGTCGGCACAACCCCCGCCGAGTGGCAGAGATCCCAGAGGATCAGGGCGCCCGCGTCGTGCACAACCCGGGTGATCGCCGGCACATCGGCGAGGAATCCCGAGCGATAGGACACGGTTGACAGCACCACGAGCGCCGTCTTCGGGCCCACGATCTCCGCAACCTGGCCAGGGGAGACATCCCCCGCCCCGATCCAGCGGAGCGTGAGCCCGCACTCCGCCGCGATGCCCTCGAGCACGTAGCGGTCGGTGGGAAAGTTGTCGCGGTCGATAACGAGCTCACGCCGGTCTCCCGCGGCGCTCACCGCAGCGCGCACCAGCTTGTAGAGAAGCACAGTGGTGGAGTCGCCGATGGTGGTCTGCCCCGCCGCGGCGCCGAGCGCGACCCGGCCGAGCTCATCACCGATGGTGAGCGGCAGGTTCAGCCAGCCGGCATCCCAGCCCCTGATGAGCTGCGACGCCCACTCTTCGGTCGCGAATCGCGCGATGCGGTCAGCGGATGCGGTGAGCGGCCGCCCGAGCGAGTTGCCGTCGAGGTAGGCCACCACGCCGGGGGATACGACGAATCGATCACGGTAGGCAGAGAGCGGGTCGGCCGAATCCAGTGCGTTCACGGATCAAGCCTAGGGTCGCGCGCGAATCTAACACTGTTCGCGGCATCGATCCCAAATTCGTGGAATGCACAGCATTGCTCTCGACAACCACAAAATCGGGTTGCGGCCGGGGGCCGACCCCGACACTGGGAGCGGACGGCCGCAGAACGACCAGCGGTCCGTTCTGTCAAGGAAGCCAATCTCACGAAGAATGGAGCCAAATTATGACCTCAAAGAAATTTGCCGGCGGGGTCGTCGGCGCGCTTGCTCTCAGCATCGCTCTCATCTCGGGCGGAGCGGTCGGCACGGCTGGCGCGAGCGCACCGAACGGAGTCGCTCCCACCGGAGTTGACACGTGGATCGTGCCCCAGACGCAGCAAAGTGGTGACTACTGGACCGCCGAGCGGATGCGAGCAGCAATCCCAGGTGACGCGCTCGTGGCCGACAAGGCTGCCGCCGCGGCGGCGAAGGGTGTGCAGTCCCGGCCCACGACGTCGGGCTCCGCCGTCACGGTTCCGAGCCAGGCCGCCACGGTTCCGGGACCGGTCGATACGGTGACCCCGAATGCGACCACCCCAAATGCGACCCAGGAATCGACGGTCAGCCATATCGGCAAGGTGTTTTTCACCCTCAGCGGTTCGGATTACGTGTGTTCAGGCAACGCGGTGTCCTCGGCCAATCAGAGCACGGTAGCCACGGCGGGTCACTGCGTGAACGAGGGACCGGGCAGCTTCGCGTCGCGCTGGATCTTCGTGCCAGCCTATGAGAATGGCTCGGCCCCGTACGGCCAGTGGACGGCAAGCAAACTCACCACGCCGAGCCAGTGGGGCACAGACGGCAACATCAGCTATGCCACCGGGTTTGCCACGGTCGCAAGCCTGAATGGGGCTACCCTCAGCAGCACCGTCGGCGCAACCGGTGTCTCGTTTAACCAGAGTCGCGGGCTCATCTACAACGCCTTCGGCTACCCGGCGGCGGCTCCGTTCGACGGCGCGACTCTACAGTCGTGCAGCGGCACCGCAACGGACGATCCTTACGGCCAGTCAGAATCGCAGGGTCTTCCGTGCGACATGACCGGCGGATCATCCGGTGGCCCCTGGTTTATCGGCACCGGCTCGGCTGGATCGCAGAACTCGATCAACAGTTTCGGCTACAACAACGTGCCGAACACGATGTTCGGACCGTACTGGGGTTCTGTCATCCAGAGCGCGTACGACTCGGCGTCAGCCTAGGCCTGCGCATCGTCCGGTGACCCCGCGCACTGCGGAGTCGCCGGACACCCTGTCGGCGGAATGTCAGCCGCGAAGTTCGAGTAGCACTGCCTCGAGCTGGTCCACAGCGAAGTCGATGTCCTCGGCGGTGATCACGATCGGCGGAGCAAGACGGATGGTCGACCCGTGGGTGTCCTTCGCCAGCACACCTCGCGACATCAGCAGCTCGCACACCCGGCGCCCGGTCGCGAGGGAGGGGTCGATGTCGATACCGGCCCAGAGTCCGGCCGATCGCACCGCAATCACGCCGAATCCAACTAGTCGTTCGAGCCCGACGGTGAGGCGAGCACCCATTACGCGCGCACGCTCCTGGTATTCGCCGGTCTCGAGCAAGCCGACGACCGCCGAGCCGACCGCCGCAGCGAGCGGATTACCGCCGAAGGTTGAGCCGTGTTCGCCGGCCCCGAGTACGCCGAGGATGTCGGCATCGCCGACCACTGCCGACACCGGCACGATGCCGCCGCCGAGGGCCTTTCCCAGCAGGTAGAGGTCCGGCACGACGCCCACATTGTCGCACTGGAAGGTGGCACCAGTGCGTCCGAGTCCCGATTGGATCTCGTCGGCGATGAAGAGCACATTGTGGCGGGTGGTTATGTCGCGCACGGCCGGTAGGTAATCGGCCGGCGGGATGAGGATTCCCGCCTCACCCTGGATCGGCTCGAGAAGCACGGCCACGGTATTGCCGTCAATAGCGGATTCCAGCGCCGCGGCATCCCCGTACGGCACCGAACGGAAGCCGGGCGTGAACGGGCCGAAGTCGGTGGTGGCCGTCGCGTCATCCGAGAAGCTGATGATCGTGATGGTGCGGCCGTGGAAGTTGCCGTCGGCCACGATGATATTGGCCCGATCGGGCGCGACGCCCTTCACCCGATAGCCCCAGGCCCTGGCGGCCTTGAGGCCCGACTCCACCGCCTCGGCTCCGGTGTTCATCGGGATGACGAGATCCTTCTTCGCGAGCGCGGCCAGCGCGGCGACGAACGGGCCGAGCTGGTCGTTGTGGAATGCCCGGCTGGTGAGCGTCACCCTGTCCAGCTGCGCGGTGGCGGCCGCGATGAGCGCCGGATGCCCGTGGCCGAAGTTGACCGCCGAGTAGGCCGCGAGGCAATCGAGGTAGCGCCGGCCCTCGACATCCGTTACCCAGGCGCCCTCCGCGGTCGCCACGACGACCGGCAACGGATGGTAGGTGTGCGCGATGTGCGCATCCTCGGCGGCGATGAACTGCGCCGGGGTCGAACTCATCGACGCAATTCGAGGGTGCAGCACTTGACGCCGCCGCCGCCGAGAAGCAGTTCGGAGAGGTCGACACCGATGGGGTTGTAGCCGCGCTCACGCAGCTGGCGCTCGAAGTCGGTTGCGCGGGAGGCGATGACCATGTTGTAGCCGTCACCGAAGGAGTTGAGGCCGAGTACGGCGGCATCCTCCTCGTTCACCAGGATCGCGTCAGGAAAACGCTCGCGAAGCACGGCGAGGCCGGTCTCGTTGAAGGCACTCGGCAGGTACGCGATATTGGGCCCGGAACCATCGGCGGAGACATAGCCCGGCTGGGGGTCGAGCACCGCGATCGCGGTGTCGAGGTGGTAGAAACTCGGGTTCACGAGCTCGAGGGTGACGACTTCGCGGCCGTACAACTCGGCGAGCTCTTGATGGCTGTTGGAGGCACTGCGGAATCCTGTTCCGGCGAGGATCACATCGCCGACGAGCAGGAAGTCGCCCTCGCCCTCGTTGATGTTCTCCGGCACCGTGACATCGAAGCCGTTTTCGCGGAACCAGTCCATATAGGCCGGACCCTCGGGCTGCCGCTCGGGGTAGGTGAAGCTCGCGCCATAGGCGATGTTGTCGAGCACGAATCCACCGTTCGCCGCGTAGACCATGTCGGGCAGTCCGTCGATCGGGTCGATGAGGTGCACGTCGAACCCGAGATCGACATAGGTCTGATAGAGCGTCTCCCACTGGCGCACCGCGAGGGCGGTGTCAGTGGGGAGCTGGGGATCCATCCAGGGGTTGATCCGGTACACCACCGTAAAGAATTCTGGACGGCACATGAGGATGGTGCGTCTGGACGGGATGCGGACAGTGGCAACATTCGTTGCAGGCATTGTGGCCGACACGAGGGCTCCTTCGGAGATCGGGGTGTGGGGTCGTTCCAGTCTCACACGCACACATCCGATCTTTGGCAGCGTAAGGCGCACAAAATCGCCGAAGATGACGCAGATGGCACAATAATGCACCGTAGAGTAAGCCCATGGACAGTCTTGACTACGGCATCATCGACCTTCTCCGCCAGAATGCCCGCGCCGGATACGGCGATATCGGCGAAGTGATCGGGCTTTCCGCGTCCGCGGTGAAACGCCGCGTGGACCGGCTGGTCGCCGACAAGGTGATCCGCGGATTCACCATCCAGGTCGACCCCGCCGTCGACGGACTCGGCACCGAGGCCTACGTCGAACTCTTTTGCCGCGGCACTGTTGCGCCGGAGGAGTTGCGGCGCATCCTCTCCGGTATTCCGGAGGTCGTGGATGCCGGCACCGTCACCGGCAGCGCGGATGCCATCGTGCACATGCGCTCCCGCGACATCCCCTCGCTCGAACTCGCGCTCGAGCGCGTGCGGGTCGCCCCCAACGTGGACCACACCCGCAGCGCTATTGTGCTGTCGAAGCTGATCCATCGCACCCGCGAGGGGTAGCGCCGCGTCTCGCTCCCACGGGTCTGCCGACCTGCTCGACCAGCGGATGGGTCACCGCCCGAGTTCGTCGATCGTGATCGCCGCGTTGATGAGAGCCAGATGACTGAGGCCCTGCGGAAGGTTGCCGAGAAACTCGTGGGTCTCGGCATCCATCATCTCTGAATAGAGGCCGACGTCGTTGCCAAGCGACACCAGTTCGGTCATTCGTGCCCGCGCCTCATCCATGCGACCGACGCAGGCCAGCGCGGCCGCCATCCAGAACGCGCACGCCACGAAGGTACCCTCTTCACGCTGCATGCCGGAGTACCGATAGACGAGCACTCCGCGACCGAGCTCGCTCTCGATTGCATCGATAGTGCCCGACATCCGCTCGGTCCGATCGAAGCCGCTCGCCGCGTGCAACAAAACGGATGCGTCGAGCTTTTCGCTGCCCGGATACATCACGTAGCTCTGGCGCGGCTCGGACCACGCGTTGTTCTCCACCCAGTCGCGGATGCGATCCCGCTCCGCCGCCCAACGCTCGTTTCCGCCGGGTAACTGGCCGAGCGTGGAGAGGTGCACCGCACAGTCGAGGGCTTGCCAGCAGCCGAGTTTCGACGAGGTGTAGTGCTGCTGCTCCTCGAGCTCCCAGATGCCGGAGTCCGGGCGCTGCCAGTTGTCGCACGCGCGGTCGGCGATTGTGGCGAGCAGGCGTCCGGTCTCGGCATCGAGCAGGTTACCGTCCTCGACATAGGCGCGCACCACATCGAAGAGGTCGCCGTAGACGCCGAGCTGAAGTTGTCCCTGGGCCCCGTTGCCCACCACAACCGGCCCGATTCCGCGCCACCCCGAAACATCCGGTCGCGAACTGCCCTCGGGCACCGAGCCATCGAGCGCGTAGAAGATGTGCAGCTCAGGGCCCTGTTCGCGGATTGTAGTGAGCAGCCACGAGACGGCCGCGTGGGTCTCTTCGCGCAATCCGAAGCGAATGAGCGCGCGCACTGTGTATGCGAGGTCGCGAACCCAGGCGAATCGATAGTCCCAGTTCTTTTCGCCCTCCCGAGCCTCCGGGATCGACGTGGTGGCCGCAGCGGCGATGGCGCCGGTGGGGCTGTGGATGAGCAGTTTCAGGGCGAGCGCACTGCGCAGCACCGCCTCGCTCCATTCGCCCTTCCAGGAGAACTCGGTCGACCAGGCCTTCCAGTTGGCAATGGTGCGATCCACCCCGCGATCCACGATCTCCGGGGTGATCATGCGCAGCGGCTCGCGTTCTGTTGCAGTGACGACCACGAGGTGACGGGACCCCTCTGAGGTGGTGAATGCACCGGCGATGCCCTGCGCCTCGGCGGCGGATGGCCCGTGGTCGATGCCGCGCACGCCGAGCATCACGCCGTCGACCCGGATCACCGCACCCTGCACCGTGTGCTCGACCCAGGGCGCTGCGGTGCCGAGCATCGTTCCGGGTGCGACCGACCAGCGCAATGCAACGGCGCCACGCACCCCGTCGACCCGGCACGCGAGCTCGGCCCAGGGCAGCCGTCCCGCCACCCCGGTGACCAGGGCGTCGGTCACGCGCACGCGGCCCGCTGCGGTGGTGAAGGTGGTCTGCAGCACATTGGTGCCGGACAGATACCGTCGCGTGACCGTGTAGTCATCGACCGGACGCAACTCGATGCGACCGCCGTGCGGAGCATCCACAATCGCGGCGAAGGCGGGAGGGGTCGGCAGGTTCGGCGCCGGAAACCAGTCGATGGAACCGTCGAGCGCGATGAGCGCGACCGTGCGACCATCGCCGATCGCCGCGTATGCGCGCAAGTCTGCATAGCCGTCGATCCGGTTGGCGGGTCCTTCGCCGGCCCCCTGCAGCGAGAATCCGGTCATGCGCCGAAGTGACGTGCCGGGCGCCCGTTGGTTGCGGTGTCGATCGCGAAGATCGCTCCGGAGAACGGGTATGCCTCCAACTGCTCTTCCGTGAGATTCTCCCGCGCGGAGCCGACAAAAAGCGTTGACATCCCGGGTCCGCCGAATGCAACGGAGGTGATATTCGGCGCAGGCAACTCGACCATCACGTCTTCGACTCCCTCTGGCGAATACCGCACTACTCGACCGCCTCCGTAGATGCCGCCCCAGAGGAATCCCTCGGCGTCGATGGTGAGCCCATCATGCGGCTCTCCGCAATGGAAGACCTTGACATTGCCGAGCTCCCCGGTTTCGCTGTACGGAGCACGATAGATCGTCTTCACTGCGGTGTCAGTGAAGAACATCTCGGTGTCATCGAGGCTCCACTCGAAACCGTTCGCCACTCCGAAACCGCCGCGGAGCACCCGAACCCGACCGTCGGCGGTGACGGAGTACAGTGCGCCATCCGGCTCCCCGGTCGTGAGGTTCATCGAGCCGGTGATCCAACGTCCGTAGGGGTCGCACTTTCCCTCGTTGAGCCGCAGGCCGGCGTGCGCGTGCTCGATGCGGGCCAGAATTTGGATGCCGCCCACCGCATCCGCAAGCACGATCCGGTCGCCGAGGGAGGCCACGTATCCGCTGCGGGTGGCTGCCGGAGCGAACGACGCGAGCGGCGGGGGCAATTCGATCACCGTGTCATCCAGGCCATCGATCGGGCAGCGGTACAGGAGACCGGAGGTGATGTCGCACCAGAGAACGAAGCCGGCCGGATCCCACACGATGCTCTCCGCGAGGATGGCCTTAGCATCCCGGAATATCCGGGGCAACCCCCTGACGACGTTCATGATGCCAGCATACGTTTCCATAACGAACGCATAACAAGGGAGTTGTCATGGACCTCGGAATCACCGGCCGCACTGCCCTCATCAGCGGCGCCGACTCGGGCATCGGCTGGGAGACGGCCCGCATCCTGCTGGGCGAAGGGGTGCGTGTTGTACTCACCGACAAGGATCAGAAGAGCCTGGATGCCGCGGCCACAGGCCTCGGCGCCCCCGAGGGTCGACTGTTCGCCTTCGCCGCCGATGTCACCAAGGTGGATTCGATCGCGACAATGCGCGATCGGGTGTTGGACGCGGTCGGTGACATCGACATCCTCGTGCAGTCCTCCGGCATCACCGGCGCGCAGGGGTACTTTCACGAGATCGACGATGCGGGCTGGACGAACACGATCGAGGTCGACCTCATGGGCCCAGTGCGGCTCGTGAGTGCGTTTTTGCCCAGCCTGCGAAAAGGTGGTTGGGGCCGCATCGTGCTGATGGCCTCCGAGGACGGCGTGCAGCCCTACGACGACGAGATCCCCTACTGTTCGGCCAAGGCCGGGGTGTTGGCGCTGATGAAGGGTCTTTCGCGCACCTACGCAAAGGAGGGCCTGCTGGTGAACTGCGTCTCGCCCGCCTTCATCCACACGCCGATGACCGACGCGATGATGGAGAAGCGGGCGAAAAAGATCGGATCGAGCGTCGACGAGGCGGTCGTGAGCTTCCTCGCGGAGGAGCGCCCGTACATGGCCCTCCAGCGCCGTGGCGAACCGCAGGAGGTCGCGGCTGTGGTCGCGTTCCTGTGCTCCGAGCAGGCGAGTTTCGTGAACGGGGCTAACTACCGAGTCGACTCCGGGGCGGTCGCGTCGATCTGATCCGCCCGGGCTGCGAGGTGCGGGCCCGACTTTCGAGTTTTCCGCCCGTTCACGAGCTGTGCGGGCTGTCGACTTTCGCGTTTCCCGCCCGTTCACAGATCAGGAGTCATCTGTGACGAGCGGCGTGTCGATGCATCAACACGCCGCGGGCGCCGCACAACTCCTGATCCGCGAACGCCGCGGTTTGTCGGGCGCTTGCACGCCAGGGCGGTGAGTGTGAGAGGTTCCCGTGACCCTCGCGACGCACGCACCCATGCCAGCACTTTTCCAACCCTTCGTCAGGCGTGAGTGGCGAGAAGTGCATGCTCAGACGCGAGGGGAACGTGGTCTTCTTGCCAGTCACGAGCGCGCAGATGAGAACGCGCGCAAACCGGGTAGCCCATCCGAACAGAAACACCGCAACAGACGGCTAGGGCCGTTAGCAGAAAGGCCAGCGGTTGGACGCCCACCAACTAACTGGATGGCTGCGAACGGGGCAGCCACCGACAGCCTCAGCGCAGGGCTGCCCGCACCAACTCGAGTGCGGCGCCGGGATCGAGACGCAATTGGCGGATGCGGGCGGCGAAGGCCGCTGCAGCATCCTGCGCCTGGCGGTGGGTGGCATCGCCCGACGGAGCGACGAAGGTGCCGGCACGACCGCGCGTTTCGATCACGGCATCCCGTTCGAGCTCGCGATAGCTGCGGGCGACGGTGTTGGGCGCGAGACCGAGGGAGTCCGCAAGACCGCGCACTGTCGGAAGCTTGGCACCGGCTGCGATTGATCCGGAGGCCACGGCGTCGAGCAACTGCACGCGCAGCTGCTCATAATGCGGAATGGATGACGCGGGATTGACCGTAACGACGAAATCGCCGATCGAGGTCGGGCTGCGGGGAAAGGGAGAATCAGCCACGGTTACTCCTGATGTCTGGCGCTGTCGCACTTACGAGAGTACTCACCGCCGGTAGCCCCTGTTCTCCAGCGGGCTCAACGAGCAGGCTCCGCAGACCATCGCGGATGCGCGACTTCGCCGCGTTGAGCGGAATCTGAAGGCGTTCGGCAGTCTCGACGCGGACGGGACACGGGCAGGTATCGGCAAGTATCGGCAAGTATCGGCAACTGTCGCGGCACACCAAAGAAGCGGCTGGATGAGCGGTTCTGCTTGCCCGTCATCTCCTGAGGCGAGCCGACCGGATGCGCGATTCGGGTACGCATCCGGCCGATTTTCCGCGACCGTGCTCGGGGTACCCGGTCGCAGAGGGGCCGCCTAGAGCACTTCCCCCGGCATTGATTATGTGGGGACCGGGCGTGTCCGCACAATGGGGGACAGACCGCCAGTTCGGGGGGCGCTTCATGCTGCGTAACACGGGCACACGTCTCCGAAATCCGATCGAGAATGGAAGCATGTCACTCACACTTCCGGTGCTCGACCTCTCCCGGCTGGATCGCGGCGAGCACGAAGCGGCGGCGTTTCGGCGCGAGCTGCGGGCTGCCACACACGAATTCGGTTTTTTCTACCTGACCGGCCATGGCGTCTCCGAGCAACTGCAGGATGCCGTCATCCGCACCGCCCGCACGTTCTTCGAGCTGCCGGATTCCGACAAGCTCGAGATCGAGAATCTGAAGAGTCCGCACTTTCGGGGGTACACCCGGGTCGGCGGCGAACTCACCAAGGGCACGGTCGATTGGCGTGAGCAGATCGACATCGGAGTGGAGCGCCCGGCGGTGGCCCGCGGGAGCGGGGTCGCCGACTACTGGCGTCTGGACGGCCCGAACCAATGGCCTTCGGCGTTGCCCGAACTGCGGGAGGTCGTCACGCAGTGGAATGACGCCCTCTCTCGGGTGGCGCTCGCCCTGCTGCGCGCCTGGGCCGTGTCCCTCGGCGCCGAGGAGAACGTCTTCGATTCCAGCTTCGCTACGAATCCGTCGACCCTCACCAAGATCGTGCGCTACCCCGGCAAGTCCGATCCCACTCCGCAACAGGGCGTCGGCGCGCATAAGGACTCCGGGGTGCTCACCCTGCTCTTCGTCGAGCCGGGCAAGGGTGGCCTCCAGGTGCAGTACGGTGAAGGCTGGATCGACGCCCCTCCGCTGCCGGGAGCATTCGTCGTCAACATCGGCGAGCTGCTCGAGGTCGCGACCGACGGCTATCTCACCGCCACCGTGCACCGGGTGATCTCGCCCCTCATCGGCACGGATCGCATCTCGGTGCCGTTCTTCTTCGCCCCCGCGCTGGATGCCACAATCCCGACTCTCACGCTGCCTCCTGAGCTCGCCGCCGAGTCGCGCGGAATCACCACCGACCCGCAGAATCCGATCTTCCGCACCTACGGCGAGAACGCGCTCAAGAGTCGGCTGCGCGCGCATCCGGATGTCGCAGCGCTTCACCACCCCGACCTCGTGTAGCCGAGGCCGCTCGCCACAACCTCCGCGCCCACGAGTGACACGCGCGCCCAAACATTCCGGCGCGAGTGTCACTCGCTGGCGCGCAGAGGGAGGATGCAGGCGCGGGTGTCACTCGTGGGCGCGAGTGTCACCGCCCACCGCGGAAGCTGCCCGCACGCGCGGGGCGCAGCGATGCAGAGCCGGACGATGCGAGACCGCCCACCCCACGGTTACAGCGCAACGAAGGTAGACGGGTCGGGATTACCGAAGCGGTGGGCGGTGATACTGATGGCCTGTTCGTGCAGAAACGGCAGCATCTCGATTCGCCCAGAGGTAGTCACCGGACCGGCGTAGATCGCCACATCCGGATCTCCGCCGAGTACCATCGCGAGCGCGAGCCGGTCACCGCCAAGCAGGCGGATGCGCCCGGGCCGGATCTCGCCGGACTGCAAGCGCGCGTGCCAGCGCACATCCGACTCCACGACAACGGACTCGATAACGAGCGGGGGCACCGCCGAGCCGAAAAGCCGGATGAGTCCCGCCGCCACCGGCACCGCAGAGCTGATCGAAAGGGACGCACCGGCGCGCGTGGCCGCCGCGATCGTGCGAACAAGCTGGGCGGGGGATGCCCCCTCGGCCAGGCGCACCGTCACCGCAACCGGGCGGTAGCGAAGCACATTGCGCTCGATGCCGAGGCCAGAGACATCCTTCACCGTGCCGTACTCATCGGCCCAGGCCTGCTGGTCGCTCTTGGCCGCGGCACGCACGCGATCGAACTCGAGAAACTCCATGCCGTGCTGCGCCGCTTCGATCACGCGCGCGACCTTCTCGCTGAGTCCCTTGAGCACCGCCGTGCGACCGGGTTCGGCGAACAGCGGCCGCCAGTCGCCGAGGGCGAGCAGATAGTTCGGACCGCCGGCCTTCGCGCCCGCCCCGACCGCCGACCGCTTCCAGCCACCGAACGGCTGGCGACGCACGACGGCACCGGTAATGCCACGGTTCACGTAAAGGTTGCCCGCCTGCACGGTCTCGACCCACAGCGCGACTTCGCTGGTATCGAGCGAATGGATGCCCGCGGTGAGGCCATAGGCCGGAGCGTTCTGCAGCGCAATCGCCTCTTCGAGCGTGTCAGCCTGCATGATGCCGAGCACCGGACCGAAGTACTCGGTGAGGTGAAATTCCGATCCCTGGGCCACCCCATCCCGAACGCCGGGCGACCACAGTCGGTCGCTCTCGTCGAGTGGGCGCGGGGTGACCAGCCAGGACTCGCCCTCGGCGAGGCTGGTGAGTGCCGAGCGGAGCTTGCCCTGTGCCGGCTCGATGATCGGCCCCATCACGGTCGTCGCCTCCTGGGGGTAGCCCACCCGCAGTGTGGTCACGGAGTCGATGAGCTGCCGTCTGAATCGCTCTGACTTCGCGACCGATCCGACCAGGATCACGAGGGATGCCGCCGAGCACTTCTGGCCAGCGTGACTAAACGCGCTCTTCACGACATCCGCCACCGCGAGGTCGAGGTCGGCGCTCGGGGTCACAATGATCGCGTTCTTGCCGCTCGTCTCGGCCAGCAGCGGAAGGTCGGGGCGCCAGGAGCGGAAGAGCTTCGCCGTCTCCCAGGCGCCGGTGAGGATCACCCGATCGACCGACGGATGCGCCACCAGCTCGCGACCGAGGTCGCCCTCGTCGAGATCCACGAACGCGAGCACGTCGCGCGGCACACCGCCGGCCCAGAGGGCCTGGACCATCACCGCGGCACTGCGGCGCGCCTGCGGAGCCGGCTTGATGATCACGCCGGCACCCGATGCGAGCGCGGCAAGCACGGATCCGGCCGGGATCGCGACCGGGAAGTTCCACGGTGGGGTGACCACGATCAGTCGGGACGGTGTGAACTCGGCATCCGCGATCCGGTCGAGCTCGCGGGCTCGTTCCGCGTAGTAGTGGGCGAAGTCCACGGCCTCACTCACCTCGACATCTCCCTCGAGAAGAGTCTTGCCGGTCTCGCTCGCCATCACCTCGATCAGGTCGGCACGGGCAGCGGCGAGCGCCTCCCCCGAACTGTGCAGCACGGTGGCGCGGGTATCCGATCGGCGCTGCCCCCAGCTTTCCCCGGCCCGGGCGGTGGCGGTGATCACGGCCTCGAGGGCGGGGAGGCCGGTGATCCGAGCCGCAGCGACGGCGGCGTCCCCGAGAGTCGACGTTGCGACCCGGGAGAGAATCTGGCGGCCCCATTCGCGATTGGCGGCGATCGAGGGATCGGTGTCGGGTTCGTTGGCGAAGGCGCGCGGCGCGGTATCGACCGGAGTGTCCGGCATCGGCAGTCGACGGTCCTGCACGCGGTGGGATGCCGGAACGGCGTCGGTCAGCCCCTCGAGCGAGGCGAGGAAGCGCGCGGCCTCCCGATCGAAGATCGTGGCGTCGCTCGCGAGTTCGAAGACGCCCGACATGAAGTTCTCACTCGATGCGTTCTCCTCCAGCCTCCGGATGAGATACGAGATCGCGGCATCGAACTCCCTCGGATGCACGACCGGGGTGTAGAGCAGGAGGCCGCCGACATCACGGCTAACGGCATCCGCCTGCCCGCTGGCCATGCCAAGCAGCATCTCGAACTCCACCCGCGTCTCCACCCGGCGCTGCTTCGCGAGAAGCCAGGCCCAGGCGATGTCGAACAGATTGTGACCGGCCACCCCGATGCGCACCGCGTCGGTGCGGGCCGGCTGCAACGACCAGTCCAGGATGCGTTTGTAGTTGGCATCGGTGTCGCGCTTGGTACCCCAGGTCGCGAGCGGCCAGCCGTGCACCGCAGCATCCACCCGCTCCATCGCGAGATTCGCGCCCTTCACGACGCGCACCTTGATGCCAGCGCCGCCCTCGGCCCGACGCTGGGTCGCCCAGGAGGTGAGTCCCTGCATGGCCCGAAGGGCATCCGGAAGGTAGGCCTGCAACACAATTCCGGCTTCGAGGTTCTTCAGCTTCGGCTGCTCGAGGATGCGACGAAACACCTCGATCGTGAGGTCGAGGTCGCGAAATTCCTCCATGTCCAAGTTGATGAACTTGGTGGTTGGGGATGCCGCGGCAAACTCGTAGAGGGGCGTCAGCCGTCGCACCACCCGGGTCACCGTCTCGTCGAATGACCACATCGACAGCTGGCTCGACACGGAGGAGACCTTGATCGAGACGTAGTCCACGTCGTGCCGCTTCAGCAGATCACGGGTTCCGGTAAGCCGCCGATCGGCCTCGTCGTCACCGAGCACTGCTTCGCCAAGCAGGTTGAGATTGAGACGGATGCCCGACCGGCGCAGCGCCCGCAGGCTGTGGTCGAGCTGCCGGGGGCTCGCATCCAGGATGAGGTGGCTCACCATACCGCGCAGCGCCCGCCGGGCAATCGGCACGATCGGCCACGGGATCAGCGGTGCGAATCCCCCACCGAGCTGGATGGCGACCCGCATGTACCCGGGCAGGAACGCGGGAATCACGCGGGAGAGCCCCTCGAGGTTGCGGCCAGCGACCCGCAGGTCTTCCGGACGCACCACGCGGTCGACGAATCCGATCGTGAAGTCGAGACCGCTCGGGTCTTTGAGCACGCCAGCCAGTCGCTGTTCCGAACGGCCAGGTGCGACATCCGCGCTCTCGGCGAGCCAGCGATGCACGGTGGCGACGGCTTCGGCGGCGAGCGGATCGGGGCTCGCGGGCGTATCGGCAGCGGTCGAAAGCATGTATCGAGACTACTTGCGCTCGCCACCGGCGGCTATTTTGGCAGAGCAGCGCGGTCATCGACCTCGGGCCCGAACGACTCGTAGACTCTGGTTCATGGCTGGGGAATCGGTGCTGTCCGACGACAGGATGAACGGATGGTGCGTAGTGAACGCGCACCCGGCGGAGCGCCGATGACGCGACAGGACGTCGTGATCGTCGGCGGCGGCCATAACGGTCTCGTCGCGGCGGCCTATCTCGCCCAATCCGGGAGATCCGTCACGGTACTCGAGCGGCTCGACCACCTCGGCGGCGCCGCAGTCTCCGCGCAGGCCTTCGAGGGCGTGGAGGCGCGGCTCTCGCGGTACTCGTACCTGGTCAGTCTGCTGCCGGCCGCCATCATCCGCGACCTCGGCCTCGACATCCGTCTCGAGCGTCGTCGCTACAGTTCGTACACCCCGCTGCCCGGCACCGATCGCGGCCTTCTCGTCGACAACGGGGATGCCGCGGCCACGCGCCGCTCGTTCGACGCTCTCGGCGCCGACTTCGGTGCCTGGCAGTCGTTCTACGGTCGCACCGCCGCGCTCGCCCGCGCCGTCTTCCCGACCGTCACCGAACCGTTGCTGCGGCGATCGGAACTGAAGCGCCTGGTGGATGCCGCGGACTGGACCGATTTCATCGACCGCCCGATCGGCGAAGTGATCGAGCGCTCTTTCAACAGCGATCTCGTGCGCGGAGTCGTGCTGACGGATGCCCTGATCGGCACCTTCGCCCCGGCCGACGACCCAACTCTCGCCGCCAACCGCTGCTTCCTTTACCACGTGATCGGCGGCGGAACCGGGGACTGGGATGTGCCGGTCGGCGGCATGGGCGCGGTCAGTAGTGCGCTCGCGAACGCCGCCCGCACGGCCGGGGCCTCGCTGCTCACCGGCGCCGACGTCATCTCGATCACTCCCGATGGCGAGGTACGGTATCGCCTCGGCGACGTCGAACACCGCCTGAATGCCGGCATCGTGCTCGCTAATGTCGCCCCGCAGGCGCTTTCCGGCTTGCTCGGTGAGCCGAGCGAGCCGGTCGAGGGCGCCCAGGTGAAAGTCAACCTGCTTCTGCGACGGCTTCCCCGACTGCGCGATGCGTCGCTCGATCCGGCCGCCGCCTTCGGCGGCACCTTTCACATCAACGAGGGCTACTCGCAGCTCGAGCGGGCCTTCCGGGCGGCGAGCGCCGGCAACATCCCGAGTCCATTGCCAGCGGAGATCTACTGCCACTCGCTCACCGATCCGAGCATCCTCTCCCCGGAGCTGGCGGCTTCCGGTGCACAGACTCTCACCGTCTTCGGGCTGCACACCCCACATCGGCTGGTCACGGCAGCCACCAACGACGCCGTGCGTGCCGCGCTCGAACGCGCGGTCATCGACTCCCTCGACAGCGTGCTCGCAGAGCCGATCGAATCGCTCCTGCTGAGCGATGCCGCAGGCCGTCCCTGCATTGAAACGAAGACCACCCACGACCTCGAGTCGGCGCTCGGGCTGCCCGGGGGCAACATCTTCCACGCGCCGCTGTCGTGGCCCTTTGCTGAGGACTCGGCGGATCTGAGCACCGCGGCCGGACGCTGGGGTGTCAGCACTGCCCACAAAAAGATTCTGCTCTGTGGTGCCGGCGCGCAGCGCGGCGGCGGCGTGAGCGGTCTCGGCGGGCACAACGCCGCGATGGCCGCGCTCGAGGGGTAGCCGCCCGCCCCCTGTCTCACGCGCTTTGCCTCCCGCCTTCTAGCCGGTTAAACTCCTGTGAAGCAGCGTATTGAGAATGCTGCGGAATCAAGGAGCTTCGCCATGGCAACGTTCGACCAGTTTGCGAACCAGGGCGGTGCCGCCGCGGGCGACGAGTCAGAGGCGGCTGCGGCCAAGGCCGAGGCCGATGAGTTGCTGCGACAGGGTGCGGATGCCGCCCGGGCCGCCGACTTCGGTGGCGGTCCCCTCGGTGCCCACCCCGAGCCCGACAGCACCGAGAAGCCCGACGCGGTCTAGAAGCGCGGCGCGGTCTAGTTGCGCGGAACGGTCTAGTTGCGCGGCACGGTCGAATCCGGCGCGGTCTAACGGCCCAGCGCGATCGAATCCGGTTCTGTCGCCAGCCCTAGTCCCACACGCTCGGAGCCGCAGCGCGTGCCGCGGGCAGCGCGACATCCGTTGCCCAGCGAGCCACCCACTCTGGCAGCGGATGACCGGTGATATCGATACCAGCCACCTTGGCAACCTCGGCGGTCGTCACCGTGCCGCCGGTCTTCTTCACGAACCGGCCGCGCGTCGTCGCGCGCGCATAAATCTCCCCATTGACCACCGTGCGCTGCTCAACGTAGACCGCTTTCGCGTCGTAACCGACAATGCGGGTTTCGAGCGTGAAGCGCTGCCAGGGCATGAGGGAGCGCCGAAAACTGATCGTCTCATCCGCCATCACCGGAAAGAATCCGGCCCCGAGCAGGCGAGACCAGACGCCCGAGCGCTGCAGCAGGTCCATGCGGCCGAGATCCATGATCGACAGGTACACACCGTTGTTCATGTGACCGAGCACGTCAAGGTCGGTGGGCAGCACGCGAAAGGTCAGGCGTCCGACCTCATGAGGATCGAGGCGTGGGCCGTTGCGGCGCAGCCAGACGAGAAAGGTTCGAAAGATCAGGTGCACGAGACAACGCTAATGGCGCCGGTGATCCTGGATCGTCATCCGCGGCCCGAACCGGGGTTTGGCGAAACCGCTCGCCTCGATCAGTCGCATCACGCGCTGCCGGTGCCCGGTCCAGGGGGCGAGCAGTTCGAGCATCCCGTCGTCGTCCACCGGACTGCCGATGAGCGCCCAACCCACCACCGCCGGGAGGTGGTAGTCGCCGACGCTTACCGAATCCGCGTCTCCGTGGGCGCGCTGGGTCGTCTCGGCGGCGGTCCAGATACCGACGCCAGGCACGCTGCGCAATCTCTTCGCCACCTCGGCGCCGCCCCGACCGAGTGCAAGAGTGCGCTCAAGGCCACCGGCGACGGATGCCGCGGCAATCGCCGTGCGCGAGCGCTGGGGGTCGACTCCTGCCGTGTGCCATTCCCAGGACGGGATCAGGCGCCAGGCACGAGCAGAAGGGAAGACTCGCATGCCACCGGGTGCTGGGCCCGGCGCGGGTTCGCCGTGGGCGCGAACGAGTGTCGCCCAAGCTCGGCGCGCTTCCTTGCCTGTCACCTTCTGCTCGAAGATCGCCGCGACCATCATCTCGAGCACGAGGCCAGTACGCAGCAGCCTCAGCCCGGGATTGCGCCGCTGCGACTCGGAGAGGAATGGGTTCTCTAACACATCGAAGTCGGCGCAATCGTCGCCACTGCCGAGCAACTCGGGCACTGCGGCAATCGCCCACTCCGCGCCATCCCCCCACGCCGTCGCTGTCACGATGCCGCGCTGCGAAGCGAGGTGCAGGGTGGCGGCACCGAGTGGCGTCGGCAGCGTGCGCCAGACGCCCGAGGCATCCCACTGCATCGTCGGGTCGGCGGCACCGCGACTGAGCGGTCGCAGCGTCTGGGCGAGATCGAGCGGATGCGGCGGGCGATAGCTGCTGCTGAGCGGCGCCTGTTCCATGCTTCGAGAATACGGGGACGCCTCCGAGACAAGAGCCAACAGGATGACCGGAGGATGCTGCTCCCGCCCGCAGATGCGCCGACCGTTTCGATGTGAACCAGCTGGTGACGGTGACGAACACCGCGGCCCAAGTGGTGAAATAGAGGGCTCCCATCGAAAGAGGCTCCGTGACCCCCGCCACCCCCATCCCTGGCTCGTCATCACCGAAGGCCAGCCGCGAGAGCAAGCTCGAAGCGTTGCGCGCTGAAGAAAAGCGCCGCGCCCGAGTGCGCCGCGTCGCCATCACGATTGGCAGCGTGGCGGCTGTCGCCGTGGTCGCGCTCGTCGTCACGTCGATCGTGCTCAGCTCGAAGCCCACCGCGCCACCGTCCGGCGGCTCGGGCAACTCCGCCGGCTCGGGCAACTCCGCCGGCTCAGAAATCAGGGGCCTCACGACCTACAGCAACACCGCTGGACACGTGCAGGGACCCGTCACCTACGACCAGACCCCGCCGGCCGGCGGCCCACACAACGCCATCTGGCTCAATTGCGGCATCTATACGCAGCCGGTGCCCAATGAGAATGCAGTGCATGACCTCGAGCACGGTGCGGTCTGGGTCACCTACGATCCATCGCTGCCCGCCGAGTCCGTCACCAAGCTCCGCGATCGGATGCCCTCCACTTACACCGTGCTCTCGCCCTACCCGGGGCTGCCTGGCCCGATCGTGCTCAGTGCCTGGAACGCCCAGGTGACAGTGTCGTCGGTGACGGATGCCCGAATCTCGCAGTTCTTTGCTAAATACCGAAATAGTGGAAACGCTCCGGAGCCCGGAGCCCCCTGCACGGGCGGACTCGACGCCCCTGGCAAGCTCTAACGCGACGGGCAGGTGATGGTAACGCCGTTGATCTGCTGCACTCCGCCGCCAAGTCCCGTGCACTGATTGAGCAGTTCCACCGCCGCACCGACCAGAACGGCCGTGACGACGATGGCGATGATCAAGAACACGATCGACAGGATGAGCCCGGCGAGCGCGAGCCCATTTTTATTGCCGGACTTCCTCGATTTGGAAAGCCCGATGGCGCTGACGATGATCCCGGCGGGGCTCACGAAGAATGCGAGGATGAAGCCGACGATTCCGAGGGTGCGGCCCGGGTTTACCGCGGCCGGCTGGGCATAAGCCGGGGCGGATGCGGCGTTAGCATCCGGCGCGGGCGGGGCCACCGGAGCAGTAGGGCCCGCGTCGGGAGCCGGCGGCACCGGGGGCGTGACCGGAGGCCGGCCGTCGGACGGACTGGGGATCGGACCCCCGTTGAGATCGGACATGATGCTCCTTGGATCGTGGGCGCGCATCCCCGTGGTCTGCGCTTCCCCCGACTCTAGCGAGCACCGCCGGCACGGGTGTGATCGGCAGGCGCCCAACCTAGGGAAGGATGGTGTCATGAGCATTGGAATCCTCACCAGCGGTGGAGACTGCCCCGGGTTGAACGCGGTGATCCGCGGCGCCGTCCTCAAGGGCACACAGATTTACAAACAGGACTTTGTTGGCTTCAAGGGCGGCTGGCGCGGCGTCATCGAAGGCGACATCGTCACGCTCGAGCGCAAAGATATCCAGGGCATCGGCAAGCAGGGTGGCACCATCCTCGGCACTTCCCGCACCAACCCGTTTGAAGAAAACGGCGGGGCGGAGGTGGTGCGAGCCAACATGGAGCGCCTCGGCGTCGACTCTCTCATCGCAATCGGTGGAGAGGGCACTCTCGCTGCCGCCAAGCGGCTGACGGATGCCGGCATCAAGATCGTGGGCGTGCCGAAGACCGTCGATAACGATCTCTCGGCCACCGACTACACCTTCGGTTTCGACACCGCCGTGCAGATCGCGACCGATGCCATGGATCGCCTCCGCACCACCGGCGACTCGCACGGCCGATGCATGGTCGCCGAGGTGATGGGTCGGCACGTCGGCTGGATCGCGTTGCACTCGGGCATGGCGGCCGGCGCTCATGCGATCCTCATCCCGGAGCAGAAGACCTCGATGGACCAGATCGTGGCCTGGGTGCAGTCCGTCGTTGATCGCGGCCGGGCGCCGCTGGTCGTGGTGGCCGAGGGCTTCCACCTCGACACAATGGATGACGCCCACTCGGAGCGCGGGCTCGATGCGTTCGGACGCCCGCGGCTCGGCGGCATCGGTGAGCTCATCGCTCCGGAGATTGAAGCGCGGGTGGGCATCGAGACGCGCGCGACAACGCTCGGCCACATCCAGCGCGGTGGAACACCGACCGCCTACGATCGTGTGCTCGCCACGCGGTATGGCATGGCCGCGGTCGACTCAGTGATCCACGCCCGCTGGGGCCGCATGGTCTCGCTCAGCGGTACCTCCATCACCCATGTGGCGTTCGAGGATGCGCTCGGCAAGCTCAACACAGTGCCGCAATCCCGCTACGACGAGGCCGCGATCCTCTTCGGATAATTCTGGTGGGCGGCCGGGCATGATCCGTCCGCTTTCGCCTTCCTGGTGAGTAGGACTGCGCTGGCTGTGTTCGGGCTGCTGTTCTCGGTGCGTGGCCGCCCACATATTGACCTCTCCATCTTGGCCGGGGGTCCCGCTAAACGATGCCGCACCGGGCCGCGCCGGGCCGCGACGGGCCCGCGGCATCCTCACCCTCGCGGCGTCCTCAACGAGGGATCCGCACGCTCGCGGCATCCTCAACGAGGGAGGGGATTTTGTCCCTCGCTGCAAAAAGTCCCTCCCTATGGTGCTGTTTTGCGAAATATCCCTCCCTCGGTGTCGTCGCTCCCGCCGTTGTTCGCTCCCGCCGCCGTCCGCTCCCGCCGCCGTCCGCTCCCGCCGTTGTTCGCTCCCGCCGCCGTCCGCTCCCGCCGTTGTTCGCTCCCGCCGTTGACTACCTGTCGGCGCAGGGAACGACCGGAGGCGATGACGCGGAAGTTAGACTTCCCATCCATGACCTCAGGCCTGGCATCTCCGGTGACGTGGGACGGTGCGTTCAACGCCGTCGACCTCGGCGGGCTTCCGCTCGAGAAGGGCGGCATGACCAGGAGGGGACGGCTGTACCGGTCCGGTCGGCCTGAACACCTGACCGATGAAGGATGGCGCCAGGCGATCGCGGAGGGCGTACGGCTCGTTGTTGACTTGCGAAACCCGTCCGAGGTCGATCGGGATCCACAGCATCCGCTGGTCGACAAATCGACGTTCGCAGGCTTCACGACGCTCAATCTGCCCACCGAAGATCCGAATGACCCGGAGTTCCGTCGCGTCTGCGGCCCGCTGCTCGATAGCCCGGCGTCTTATGCCGACTATCTCGTGTTCTTTCCCGAGAAGTTCGCGGCAGTCTTCCGCGCGGTGGGAGCAGCGGATGGCGCGGTGCTGGTTCACTGCTCGGCGGGACGCGATCGCACCGGGCTGATCACGGCCCTCCTCCTTCGGCTCGCCGGAGTCCCCGTCGAAGTGATCGCTGACGACTACGAGGCTGCCGTACGCCGAGTCAACGAGCACCTCTGGACCACGCCTGAACCCCGCCGGGAAACGGCTCACGATGACGAGACGCTCTGTGCGCGCATCCTCGAACGGCGAGCCGCCCTCATTACTTGGCTCGAGCCGATCGACGTTGCTGGATACCTCGCATCAATCGGGTTGTCTCCGGCCGAAATCGGTCGGCTGGCCCAGCTGCTGACCTGACCGGACTCGGCCTCCTGCAACCGCCAGACCCGGCCCAGCCAAACCCATCGGGGACAAAGCACCGAGGGAGGGGAATCTCGCTGTATCGGTGAAAAACCCCTCCCTTCGGTGCTATTCCGCGAAAGTTCCCTCCCGCTGCGCTTCACTTCTTCGCGTTATCGCCGGCAGAACGCTCGGCGCCCGATGGCACTGGCCGCGATCGTGCTGCTGTTCTCGTCGAAGAAGACCCCGCCCTCGGCGCGTATCCAGGGTGTGCCACCGTTCATCGTTCTGGTTTTGCCACCACTGTCGGCCCTCGCCGGCTGATCTCCCTTCGCTGTCCGTTGCCCCTGCTGGACGAGTGAGCCACTCGCGTCTGTAGCGGCTGCCATTCTGAATCGACTTGGTAGTTGTTGCGACTTTGCGGCCGGATAAGTCGCAACAACTACCAAGTCGATTGCCAGACTCGAGTGGCCGAGTCGAGTGGATGAGCCGAGTGGCCGGGGCGCAGCGACAGCGTGCGGCGAGGTCTCGATACGGCCGAGGACGGCGTGATCGTTTGCTCGTGTGCTCCACCAGCCGACGGCGGCCCGCCCGCTGCGCTCGACCAGCCGCGGCAAAGGAGCGTCAGACGACCAGCGGAACCGCCGCAGCCGCCGCTCGCGCCGCTGCCGGCAGGGCCTCGAGGATGCGGGACACCGCGGCCTCATCGTGCGCGGCCGTGACGAACCAGGCCTCGAACACCGAGGGGGGAAGTGACACCCCCGCGTGCAACATCGCCTGAAAGAACGGCGGGTAGCGGAACGCCTGCTGCGCTCGCACCTGATCGTAGTTGCGCGGCTTCGTGGCCGAGAAGGCAAATGAGAAGAGATTGCCAGCGCGTTGCACCGAGTGGTCGACGCCCTCAGCGCTCAACGCCGATGACACCGCGACGGAGAGCTGGTCGGCGACCGCGTCCAGGCGGGCGTAGACCGAGGCGTCCGCGGCACGCAACGTGGAGATGCCCGCCGCGACCGCCACCGGATTGCCGCTGAGCGTTCCGGCCTGGTAAACCGGGCCGAGCGGTGCGAGAAAGTCCATGATGTCTGCGCGACCGCCGAGCGCGGCAAGAGGCAGACCCCCACCGATGACTTTGCCGAAGGCAATGAGGTCGGGCATCCACCCCGCGCCATCGGGAACGACCCTGGCCGCCTCAAGGCCCCACCAACCGGCCGGACCGACGCGGAATCCGGTGAGCACCTCGTCGAAAATAACGAGCGCACCGTGCTCGTGTGCGATTGCCGCAAGTTCACGGTTGAAACCACGATCAGGCGGCACAACACCCATGTTTGCCGAAGCCGCCTCCACGATCACCGCGGCGATCTTCTGGCCCTGTACCGAAAAAAGCGCCCGGACGGCATCGAGGTCGTTGTAGGGAAGCACAATGGTCTGCGCGGCCGTTGCCGCGGTCACACCGGCGGATCCTGGCAAGGCCAGTGTTGCAAGCCCGGAACCCGCCTCAGCGAGCAGGGCGTCGGAGTGCCCGTGATAGTGCCCGGCAAATTTCACCAGCAGATCACGGCCGGTAAATCCGCGGGCGAGGCGGATGGCGGTCATGGTCGCTTCGGTACCGGTCGACACCATGCGGACTTTTTCGATCGGCGACTGCACCGAGCCGGTGAGCTGGCCGGAGCTCGTGGTCGACTCCACCCGCACACGCTCTCGCACCAGCTCGGCGAGTTCAGTCTCACCGGGAGTGGATGCCCCAAACGAGAGGCCGCGAGCGGCGGCATCCTGCACCGCCCTGACCACGGACGGATGTGCGTGCCCGAGAATCGCGGGACCCCAGGAGCTCACGAGGTCGACGTACTCGCGCCCGTCAGCATCAACAATGTAGGGTCCGCGAGCCGACACCATGAATCTCGGCGTGCCACCGACAGAGCCGAAGGCTCGCACCGGCGAGTTGACGCCACCAGGGATGGACAGTTTTGCTCGGGTGAAATAGGTCTCGTTAATGCTCACGAGCGCAACCAATCTGCCAGTTCAATGGCCCAATAACTGAGAACAGCGTCGGCTCCCGCGCGCTTGATGCTTACGACCGATTCCTCGATCGCGCGGCGCCGGTCGATCCAGCCGTTGGCTGCGGCGGCCTCGATCATCGCGTATTCGCCCGAAACCTGGTAGGCCCACACGGGTACCGGGCTCACGGCCGCGGCATCGGCGAGCACATCCAGGTAGCTCATGGCTGGCTTCACCATCACGATATCGGCGCCCTCCTCCACGTCGAGCAGCACCTCGCGAAGTCCCTCGCGGCGGTTGGCCGCGTCGAGCTGATAGCTGCGACGATCGCCGACGAGCGACGAGTCGACCGCCTCGCGGAATGGCCCATAAAAAGCAGAGGCGTACTTGGCCGCATAGCCGAGAATCGCGGTGCCGCCGAAGCCGTTGCTGTCGAGGGCATCGCGAACGGCGGCAACCTGGCCGTCCATCATGCCGCTGAGGCCGAGCAGCTGGGACCCGGCGGTGGCCTGCGCCACAGCCATGTCTCGATAACGAAGAAGGGAAGCATCATTATCGACGCTGCCGTCGGCGGCGAGCACCCCGCAATGACCGTGATCGGTGAATTCATCGAGACAGAGATCGGTCTGCACCACGAGAGCGTCGCCGACCTCGTCCACGACCGCGCGAGTGGCAACATTGAGGATGCCGTCGTCGGCCGTCGCGCCGGAGCCGATGCCGTCCTTGTGCTCCGGGACGCCGAAAAGCATCACGCCCCCGATGCCGGCCTCGGCCGCTTCCACAGCCGCACGCCGCAACGAATCGAGCGAATGGTTGACCACACCGGGCATCGAGGAGATCGGCACCGGTTCACGCAGGCCCTCGCGCACGAACATCGGCAACACAAGCTCGGCCGGGTGGAGCCTGGTTTCTGCGACCAACCGTCTCATCGCCGGGGTCACCCGAAGGCGACGGGGACGGATGCTCGGACCGGTCATGAATCGCCCTCCTGGCGGTCGGTGTGAACAGCATCGCTTGCATCCGAATCATGCGAGATCACGTATTCCGCGAGGCCCTCCACGAGGGAACTCGCGGAGCGCAATTCGGCGATCACATGCACGGTCAACCCCGCCGCGCGGGCATCGAATGCCGTGCGAGGTCCGATTGCGGCCACGACGGTCTCGTCGGGCAGCGGCGCGAGCTGTGCCTGAACCTGGCGAGCGACACTGCCAGAGGTCACCAGCACGGCCCGGATGCGGCCGGAGGCGACATCCGCCGCCACATGCTCCGAGACGGGCACTCCCACTGTGCGGTAGGCCGACACATATTCCGCCTCGAGTCCCAGGGTGGCGAGGCCCGCGACGAGGGTCGGTTCGGCGATATCAGCCTGGGGGATGAGCACCCGACCGATGATGTCGGAGGCGGGCCACTCCTTCACAAGGCCGCGGGCCGAATTATCGCTGTCTGGCACGAAGTCCACGTGGTAACCGGCGAGAGTGAGCGCGGCTCCCGTCGTCTCTCCGACGGCCGCGATTCGTGTGCTCGGTGGGATGGTGACCTGCTGGCTGATCAGCACGTCAACAGTCGTTGCGCTGGTGATCACGAGCCAGTCGAATTTTCCCTGCTCGAGGCGCTTAAGCGCGTCGGAGAGCTCCCTGGCGTTTTCGGCACTCGCGAAGTTGATCATCGGCGCGATCACGGGGATGGCGCCGTAGGTGCGCAGGTTGGCGGCAACGCCGTCACCCCAATTGCCCCCACGCGGTACCAACACGCGCCAGCCGGCCAATGGCTTCAGGCTGCGATACGGGTTCACAAGACGGCTCCGACAGGAACGATGTCGGCGGCACCGAGGGTGAGGAGTTCACCGGCCACCCGGTTGCCGAGCTCCGCGGGCAGCAGCGCTCGCTCGGAGGGGCTGCCTTCGAGCACGAGGGCGTGCGAACTGGTGAGTGAACTCGTGCCGTCGGGCGCGTATACGGTGGCGGTGAGGAAGAGCATGTCGCCGTCGACGACGCCCGCGGCCCCGATCGGCGCGGCACAGCCGGCCTCCAGGCGAGCGAGAATCGCTCGTTCGGCGAGAACCGCGAGACGGGTGGACGGATGATCGATGGCCTTCAGCATCGCGGCGAAGGTGCTCGAGTAGCTGTCTCTCACCTCGATGGCCAAGGCCCCCTGGCCGGGAGCGGTGGCCCACCTCCCCAGCTCGAACAACTCCGTCACGGCGTCGAGTCGGCCGATCCGCCCGAGACCGGCCGCAGCGAGTACCACGGCATCCAGTTCGCCCTCGGCCACCTTGCGCAAGCGCGTATCGATATTGCCGCGGATGTCCACGACCTCAACATCCGGTCGCCAGCCCCGCAGCTGGGCGGCCCGACGCGGCGAACCGGTGCCGACGCGGGCCCCTGGCTCCAGCGCCGCCAGAGTGAGACCGTCACGCGCGCAGAGTGCATCGCGCGCATCCGCCCGCTTCGGAATAGCGCCAATGCGCAACCCGGGGTAGGGATCCGTCGGAAGGTCTTTGAGCGAGTGGACGACGAGATCGCAGGCCTCGGCCACCAACGCCTCACGCAGCGCGCTAGCGAAAACTCCGGTGCCGCCAAGACTCGCGAGCGACTCCTTCGAGTGGTCACCCTCGGTAGCGATCGTCACGATCTCCACCTCGAGACCGGATGCCTTGGCCACTGCCGCGGCCACCACGCGGGTCTGCGCAAGAGCAAGCGCGCTGCCGCGAGTGCCGATGCGCAGTATGCTGCTGGATCCGCTCACGGAACCTGCCCCGCGAGCGCGGGCTTGAATCCGAGCCGCACGTTCTCGCAGCATCCGGCGCGACACACGTCGTACCAGGGTCCGAGTTCGGTGAGGGCCGGGCGTTCGGCCACCGGAACGGCATCGCGACGTTCCACGACGAGGTCGATCAACCCCGACACATAGGCCGCATGGATGCCAGGGGTCGGCACTCTGATTGCGAGCACGCCAAGCTCGTTTGAGGTCTCCATCGCCTCGGTGTCCAGATCCCACTTCACTTCCATGTGATCGCTCACGAAGCCGAGGGGCACGATTACCACCGCGCGGATGCCGTTGCCGGCGAGGTCACGGATGGCGTCGTTGATGTCGGGCTCGAGCCACGGTTGGGTTGGCGGTCCACTGCGCGACTGGAACACCAGGCTCCAGTTCGCGTCGGTACCCGCCACGACGACCTCGGCGACCGCCCGGTGCTGGGCGGCATAGGCGCCACCCTCGCCGAAGTCGCGGAACGAGGGGCCGCTCTTCGCGGCATCCGTCGATGGAATCGAGTGGGTGGAGAACAAGACGTGCGTCTCGCCGAGGGGGATGCCCGCCGCAGCGACCTCGGCGAGGCCCGTGCGCAGACCCTCCATGAACGGGGTGACGAATCCGGGATGGTCAAAGAATTGGCGCACCTTGTCGATTTGGATCACTCCGTCGAGTCCGGCGTCGGTGAGCGCAGCTGCATAATCCTCGCGGTACTGCCGGCAACCGGAGTACGAGCTGTATGCACTCGTGCCGATGGCGATCAACTTGGTGAAGCCGCGTTCATTCGCCTCGACGACGGCATCCCGAATGAACGGCGCCCAGTTGCGGTTGCCCCACAGCACGGGAAGGTCGATGCCCCGACGCGCGAGTTCGGCCTCGAGGGCAGCCTTGAGTTCGCGGTTCTGCTGGTTGATGGGGCTGATGCCGCCGAATGCCCGGTAGTGGTGGGCCACCACCTCGAGCCGCTCGTCGGGGATACCGCGACCGCGGGTC
This sequence comes from Frigoribacterium sp., assembly GCA_025363205.1. GTDB lineage: Bacteria > Actinomycetota > Actinomycetes > Actinomycetales > Microbacteriaceae > Lacisediminihabitans. The sequence goes on along the minus strand of JANYEI010000150.1, from coordinate 9,294 downwards.
ACGTTACGCAGAAACGGGATGACGTCATCCTGGCCTTCCGGTCCGCCGAAGCTCGCGAGCAGAATGGCGTCGTACGCGGTCGGCGCTGTGACGTGCTCTGGTCCGGTCTTCGACGCGTCCGTCGCGCCGCGCACTAACTCTCCGGCTAGCTCACCGTTTGTGATGGTCATCGAAGCACCTCGGCAATCTCGGTGACGGCGATGCGTCGACCGGTATAAAACGGCAGTTCTTCGCGCACATGGCGGCGCGCTTCGGTCTGCCGAAGGGCACGCATCAGGTCGACAAGATCGATGAGCTGGGGGGCCTCGAGCGCGAGGATCCACTCGTAGTCCCCGAGGGCGAAGGATGCAACAGTGTTGGCGAGCACCTGCGGGTAGGCGCCGCCCTTGCGTCCGTGGTCCGCCAGCATGGATCGCCGTTCTTCATCCGGAAGGATGTACCACTCGTAGGAGCGCACGAAGGGGTAGACCGTGAGCCACGCCTCCGGCTCCTTGGTCCCCATGAATGCGGGACGATGGCTCGCGGAGAACTCGGCATCGACGTGCACGCCCATCGCATTCCAGGTGGGCAAGAGAGTGCGCAACATCTCGGTGCGACGCAGCTCGCGAAGCGCCCACTGCAGGGTCTCGGGCGCGCCCCCGTGGAGCCAGATCATCAGGTCGGCATCAGCTCGAAGACTGGAGACGTCGTAGAACCCGCGAACGGTAACTCCCGCGGCTTTCACCACCGCAACCGCGGCGGAGAGCGAGTCGACATCGTGACCGGCGGGCACCGCACCATCGCGACGAAGAACTGCCCAGAGGGTGTATCCGGTCGTGGTGTGGTCTTCGGGACTGCTGGCTGCCTCGGCGGGTAGCCCGTTCGGGATCGGGGTGGTGCTCATGCCGTCTATCCTCCCCCGCATTGCTGCGAGAACAAAAAGCGGCCGTGCCTCAGTGCGAAAGGTTCTTCTGTTCTACCGGTAGTGAACTGACGGTATCTAATCGTCGCCGAAGATCGCCCAGGCTACGATGCCGCCGATGACGACCACGGCTGCGGTCGCTCCGATGTACCACGGTACGGGGTTCTCCTCATAGGAGGACTGCACTTTAGCTGTCAGTTTGCCGACCTGCTTTGGCACATTGAGTCTGTCCTCGATCGCATCGAGGGTCTGCTCAAGCTCGGATCGTGTTGCGGTAATTCTGGTCTCGACCGAATCGGACGTGTCGCTCATCGGATCTCCTTTTTGCCCAGGCCTTTGATCACGTTGACGTCTTTCTTCACGCTCTTGATCGTTTCGGTGGGGGCAGGCGGAACTCCCTGCTTCACCTGGCGAAGGCCGGCCAGCACGAGGATCACCACGATCACCAGCAGGATGCCGGCCACGATGAGCGCGGCCAGCCAGCCCGGCAGTGCGGTCGCCAAGCCAAGCACCGCGGCCGCGATGAGTACGGCGAAGAGGAAAAAGGCGATGAATCCCGCCGCAGCGAACAGTCCAACACCGATGCCCGCATGCTTGATTTTCGCGATGAGCTCGCCTTTGAGCTGCTCGATCTCGTTTTTGACCTGCCCGATAACAAGTCTCGGCAGGTCGGCGATGAGGGAGAAGAGAGACTTGCGTGCCGTGGCGTCGTCGTTCACGACGGCCTACTTATCGCTGGCGGAAGCCGACTCGGCTGCCGTCGCGGAGCGCGTGGCTGGCGTCGACTTCGATCGGCTCACCTTCGATACGATCTTCTTAGCCCCGTCGCTCAGGAAGTCGACCACCTCCGGCGCCTTGTCCTTGGCGAACTCCTTGGCGCGTCCTTCGACGTTTTGCACCTGTCGTTGTACGCGGGGATCGCCCCAGAATTTGCCGGTCACGCGCTTGATGGCGTCGTAGCGACCGCGTCCGGCTTTGGCGCCAAGCACATAGCCAGCGGCCAGTCCGACCACGAGCAGCAATTTGCCTCGCATGATGTGCTCCGTCCTTCGCGTGCCCGATCGGGCATATAACCGGCGTGGACTTCCACAGTAGCCCCCGAGGGCTAGGCCTCTACCTCTTCCAGTAAACGTCCAGATTCGACCCGCACCTGGGCGATGACGGCCGCGAGACCCGTGCCCGCCACGCCTTCACCGATGAAGATCACACCGTCAACGGCCTCAGGGCGGCTCGACGGCGCGCTCCATTCCACCCGTGCGAACGCGACGACGGATGCCTCGGACAAGGCCACTCCCAGCAGGGCGCCGGCATCGCGCAGGGCGGTACCGCGCAGCTGCGCATCGCTGACCGCTGCCGCTGCCGCCGCGTCATAGGACAGTCTCAGCACGTGGCGGTGCGGCGGCACCTGCGCGGCGAGCCAGCTCCACTTGGCAGTGGCGTGCGTGAGGGCCTTCGCCCGAAGCTCGGGGTGCATGGGGTCGCGCGCCACCAGCACGCCGGTTCCCCGCGGCGCAGCATCGAGCTCCGGTGCATCCACCACGAGTGTCGCGAGCACGATCGCCGCCGAACCGGCAGGCCGCAACGAGGTCGCCAGCACGACGTAATCCGCCTCAAGAACTTCACCATCAACCAGCGTGACGCCCGACGCATCCACCGCGGCGACCGGCGAGTTGAGGCGCACCGTCACGCCGAAGCGCTCGAGATCGCGGGTCAGGGCTTCGATCAGGCAATACATCCCGCCGACGATTCCGGAGACGGCCGTGCCCGCCGGCGCGGCATCGCGCATCCTGCGCACACCGTGCGAGAGCGATCCGGTGGCGAGCATCGCCGCACGCAGTCCGGGCGCGACGACATCCACATCGAGTTCGTCGGGATGCCGCGAGTGGATGCCAAGGGTCACGGGCGCGACCAGCCGTTCGAGCACCCGTCGGCCCATCCGGCGGCGCACCAGCCGCCCGAGATTGCGTTCCTTGGATGCGGCGAATCCGAGTATCAGCTGATCGAGCTGGCCGCGCAACGACGCCCAAAACCCGATGACCGCGATCACATCAGCCGCCAATGGAGTGCCGGGGATGCCGAGAATGCCGGTGCGAGGCAGCGGATAAGCGCGGCCCTCCGCGGTCTGAAGCCATGCTCCCTGCGGATTCGGAGGGGTGATTTCGGACTCGAGTCCGAGCTGGCGGGCAAGTTCGGCCACGGTGTTGCGGCGGGTGGCGAAGCTCTCGGCGCCCGCATCCAGCGCCAGTCCCGCCACCGTGTGACGGGCGATCTTGCCGCCGAGGTGGCCGGAGGCCTCGATGAGCGTGACGTCGAGGCCGCCGAGCACGAGATCGCGGGCCATCACGAGCCCGGCGATTCCTCCTCCGACGACGATCGCGCTAGGCATGCGCGATGGCCGGTGCGTGGGCGAGCTGCACGATGCGCGTGAGCACATCGGGATCGGTTTCCGGAGGGACCCCATGGCCGAGGTTGAGCACGTGTGACGTGGCCGATCGGCCGCGGGCCATCACGTCGAGCACGTGGGCTTTCAGCACCGGCCAGGGTGCCGTGAGCAGCGCCGGGTTGATGTTGCCCTGCAGCGGTACGGCGGCGCCAAGGCGAGCGGATGCTTCGTCAAGCGGGATGCGGTCGTCGACGCCCATCACGTCGGCTCCGATCGCGTGCATCGAGCGCAGCAGCTCGCCGGTGCCCACTCCGAAGTGCACCACGGGAATACCGAGGTCTGTCACGTGCGTGATCGCCCGATGGGAGAAGGGCGCGACTCGGCTCTCGTAATCCGAAACTGAGAGCGACCCCACCCAGGAATCGAACAGCTGCACCGCGCTCGCTCCCGCGAGCACCTGTGCGCGAAGGAAGGCTCCGGTGACATCCGCCGCCCAACCGAGCAGGGCATCCCAGGTCGGCGGGTCGGCATGCATCAGGGCGCGGGCCCGCAGGTGGTCCTTGGACGGACCGCCCTCGACGAGATACGCGGCGAGAGTGAACGGAGCGCCGGCGAATCCGATCAGGGGAGTGCTGCCGAGCTCCGCGACGGCGAGGGCGACGCCCTCGGTGATGGGGGTGAGGGCATCCGGGTCGAGGCGGCGGAGGGCCGCAACATCCGCCGCGGTGCGAATCGGAGAGCCAAGCACCGGACCGCGGCCGGGGACGATGTTGACATCGACGCCGGCGAGCTTCAGCGGCACGACGATGTCGCTGAAGAAGATGCCCGCATCCACCCCGTGGCGTCGCACGGGCTGCAGGGTGATCTCGCTCGACAGTTCGGGATCCAGGCAGGCGTCGAGCATCTTGGTGCCGACCCGGAGGGCACGGTATTCGGGCAGCGAGCGGCCAGCCTGGCGCATGAACCACACCGGAGTGGTGGACGGACGATCGCCGCGATAGGCGCGAATGAGCGGCGAATCAGCCGTGCGGCCGTCAATCAGGGGGTGGCTGGCTGGGAGGTTCACGTGATTAAGTATGAGCGAACGGGCTGGGAGTGCCGTACGCTACTCGATCCCCATCGCTCGACGTAGGCTGGTGGGATGCTTCTGTGTCTGACCGCCAACCATCGCAACGCGAGCTTCGAGATTCTCGAGAAGCTCTCGATTGGCGCACCCCAGGCGGCGGGCATCCTCGTGAATGATGGCGACTCCGTTTCCGGAGCGGTCGTTCTCGCCACCTGTAATCGTTTCGAGGCCTATCTCGAGATCGACGAGCCCCTCACCTCTGCCACCGCCGTCGCGGTGGAAAACTCGGTACGGGTGATCAGCGCCGCGAGCGGCATCGACCCCGCAGCCCTGCTCAGCGCGGTGACTGTGCTCAGCGGCAATGCCGTCGCGCAGCATCTCTTCGCCGTGAGCTCCGGACTCGAGTCGGTGATCGTGGGCGAAGACGAGATCTCCGGGCAGGTGCGCCGTGCTCTGGAGCGTGCCCGCGCGGCAGGCACAACGTCATCCGGTCTCGAACGCCTCTTCCAGAAGGCGGCCAACACGTCACGTGAGGTGAAGAACCAGACCGCAATCGGTGGGGCCGGGCGATCGCTCGTGCGACTCGGGCTTGAGCTCGCTTCCAGTCGGATCGCGGACTGGTCTCGCACGAGGGTGCTGATCGTCGGCACCGGGCAGTACGCTGCGACAACTGTCGCCGCCCTGCGCGATCGCGGCGCCGAGGATGTCACGGTGTTTTCGCCGTCCGGACGCGCAGCGCGCTTCGCCCTCCGCCTCGGCCTCACCGCGAGCGTCGACCTCATCGCTGCCCTCGCCGCAGCGGATGTCGTGATCACCTGCACCACATCGGCCGCGCCCGTCGTCACGGCAGCCCAGCTCTCCCCGCTCCCTTCGGCTGGCACCCAGCGGCGCATCGTGATCGACCTCGGACTGCCCCGCAACGTGCATCCGGATGTCGCCACAGTGCCAGGAACCGAACTCCTCGACCTCGAGACAATCAGCCTGCACGCCCCGCTCGAAGAACTGACCGCGACGACGGATGCCCGTGCCTTGGTTGTGAACGCGGCCACCGAATTCGCCGCGACAACCGCGGAGCATCAGCTCGCGCCGTCGGTCGTGGCTCTTCGTACTCATGTCTTCGGCCTGCTTGACGCCGAGATTGAGCGCGCTCGCGCTCGGGGCGACGCCGACGGCCGTATCGAAGCGGCCCTTCGCCACCTCGCGGGAGTGCTGCTGCACACTCCCTCGGTTCGCGCCCGGGAGCTCGCCCGGGCCGGCGAGGGTGACGCCTTCAGCGCTGCGGTCACCTCGCTCTTCGGCGTCGAAGCGCCGCGCGTGGCAACCTGCCCCGCCAGTGTCCTCCCCGAGGAACGTCTCGCCTAACGGCTGACGGCGGGGCGATTCGTGCCGCCCTCCGGCTGCACTCCGCTCCCTCCCCGCCCCGCCCCGCGGGAGGGGATTTTTCCGAATCCACACCCGATGGAGGGAGATTTTCGCCTCTGGGACAGATTTCCCTCCCTTCCCGTCCCGGCCGGGGACCATCAAGGCTGCCGGGCTGCGCTCGAGGAGCGTGTCGCGTGAAAGCTGACAGCGGGGTGGCCCGCGCCGCCCGATCCCTTTGCGCGGGAGGGACTTTTGGCGGATCAACACCCGATGGAGGGACATTTTCGCCTCTGGGACAGATATCCCTCCCGTCCCGTCCTTGCCGAAGACCATCGAGGCTGCCGGGCTGCGCTCGAGGGGCGTCTCGCCTAAAAGCTGACAGCGGGGTAGCCCGCGCCGCCCCGATCCCTTCCCGCGGGAGGGACTTTTTGCGGATCAACACCCGATAGAGGGAGATTTTCGCTTTAGGGACAGATTTCCCTCCCTCCCCGCGGATCACGAGACTGCCGAGTCCGGCCCGCGAGCATGGCCGAGACAGCGTCGCGCTCACACAAACCGCCCAGCCGGAAACACGGGATGCCCCGGCCCTCCGCGAAGAGAGGAGCCGGGGCATCCGGTGCTACTGGTTGAGGATCAGTTAGTGCGCCTGCGGACGCGATTCACCGTCATGGCTCCGGCGCCGAAGATCATGAAGATCAGGCCGAGCAGGAGGCCACCGGCGAGAGTGCCGTTGGATCCGGTGAAGGCGAGCGTGCCGTTAGATCCGGGGAGAGCGAGCGTGGCGAGCTCCCCACAGTTCTTCGGGTCGGTGAACGTCAGGTTGCGGACAGCCTCCACTCCCTGTTCGAAACCGAAATCGGCTGACGTGAGACTCGCGACCACATTGACGGTCTTGGCAGTAGACACCTGGTAGGTGCCCGGCTGCTGGACCGTGCCGTTCACTGTGTAGATGACACCGTCGACTACACCGAGGGAGTACGAGCCGTTCACTGTGCAGGTGCGGTCCACGCTGGTGACGACCGGCGTGACTAGCGCAAACGTGGTCACATGACACTCAGCGTCGGTAGCTGCCCGAGTGATGTCCGGATCCTGAACGGTGACCGGTGCTTGCTTCACCCATACGTTACTCACCAGTTTGTAATCGACGGTCGTCGTGGAGCTGCGCGTAGTAACGATCGTCGTGCCACAGTCAACCGTGGTGGAAGAGGTGTTCGTGACGACAGGCCCAGGCTTGCCTGGAACGATCACCGGGCACTCTCCGAGCGTCGCAGCGCGACTTGACGAGGTGTCCTCTCCGCGAACTTCAGCACCTACAACTGCATCGTAGGAGTTGGACTCCGAGTTGTAGACGTAGGTCGTCGTCGTCGAGTAGTGCGCCGTTACCGTATTGACCGTGCTGGTTGCACAGTGAATCGTGGCGACGGAGACAGAACGCGTAGAAACCGTCGACTCAGGCTGGACCGGAACGATCACCGGGCACTCTGCGACCTCTGCGTCGGTCATTTCCCGCGTGCTGGTCTCCGACGTGATGACCGGAGTACCCTTGATGTACTCGGTCTCAGACTCGTTCAGGACGAACGTGGTGGTCGAAATCGTGTCCACAGTGGTCACGGTCTTGGCCTCACAGTCGCTCGTGCTGACCGGGCTGTGAGTGACAATCGCTTCCGGCTGAACCGGAGGAACGTGGCAGGGAACGCTGGTGCCGGACTGCGTGAAGCTGTAATTCGAGTCGTCCCATGCCACCACCGTGACGGTGTAATCGTGTGCGACTGCGGAATCCGTGTACTCGTAGCTCTTCTTGAAGGTGGTGCCGAAGGTGGTGTCCTCCACAGCTGCGCCGTCGATGACGACCTTGACCGTGTTGGTGTGGCCAGCTACTGCCTCCACAGGCTCAATGGCCTCTTTCACCTGCTTCTGCTCGGTGTGGGTTATTGCCGGGATTGTTTCATAGTAGCCATCCTTGCCGTCATTGTTACTCAGCCAGAAGAACCAAGATGAATTTACACCATTGCCCTGCTGGAAGGCCTGACCCAGCAAGTCGTTGCCGGTTTTCTTCTTATTGTCTGCTTGCCAGTGATTGGAGTCCTCGACGGGAGTGGAGGACGTAAGAGGCTCTCTTGCGTCTCCGTGCGGCGTATACGAGTAGTGCGTGTAAGTATCAGCAACGGCTTCGTGATGGACCCGTGATTCCAGGTTGTCGATGACGGTCACTGTCTCGTAGACGGCGAGTGATCCCGGCGAACCTTCGACACCGACGACGGTGTCTGCGTAGTTCGTGAGGTCGAGAGTCAATGTTGAACAGGTTGACGTCACGTTAGGCGTGTGAGCGCTGGCAGTCCCCGCTGTCGCGGCGACCATCCCCACTGCGAGAGCGAGGGTTGTGACCGCCGCCAATAGTTTCTTAAGCATTTTCGGGCTGCTTTCGGGTTGGGTAAGTCCCAGCATCTCTCCGGGGTTCGCTGGGAATAACGGAGATCCCCGCTGGGTGATGGGGGGGCTGATTCGGGTCGGGTGTGCGGCGGGATGGCGAGTCAGAGCAGGCTGCCATCGCCCACAACGGGGTAAGTGTGGTATCACCTTCTTAGCGACTACCATCGGGTCGGCCGGAGGTTCGGGTATCTCCAGCTCTAGTAGCAGACGAAACAGTATCATGTCCCTCGAATGGAGGGCGGACTCAGTCGGTCGTTGCAACACCCCGTTTTGATGTGAGGTGTTGTGGATGTGGTCGAAGAAGGATCTGATCGATAAGCAGGCCCGGTTCTGGGTGTTGATGGCCGAAGGGTCAACGCTGGTCGCGGCCTGTGACACTGTTGGTGTGAATAGACGAACTGGACGGCGTTGGCGCCAAGCTACCGGCGGGCTGATCCCGCGCATCAAGCCACCATCGTCGGGACGCTATCTGTGCCTGGATGAGCGGTTACAGATCGCGGATGTGCACCTGGCTGGGGGCGGGGTTCGTGTGATCGCCCGGCAGTTGGGTCGTTCACCGGCGACGATCAGTCGCGAGCTGGTCCGCAACAGATCGGCGTAAGCCAGTCGACGCACATATGCTCCGTATGCGGCGCAGAAACGAGCCGCCGAACAGGGCCTGCGACCCAAAACGTCCAAGTTCGACAACGCCGAGCTCGCGTCGGTGGTGCAGACGAAACTGTGTCTGAAGTGGAGCCCTGAGCAGATCAGCGACCACCTGGCCGTTACGTCCGCAGACCGGCAGGAGATGCGTGTGAGCCCAGAGACCATCTACCAGGCCCTGTATGTGCAGGGCCGCGGGCATCTGCGCGCCGATCTGCACCAACACCTCCGCACTGGGCGCGCCATCCGTCGGCCGAGGCGATCCACGGCTAAAGGCCCGTCAGGGCAAGATCCCGGACATGATCCTGATCAGTGAACGGCCCGCCGAAGTGATCGACCGTGCCATTCCCGGGCACTGGGAGGGAGACCTCATCTTGGGATCGAACTGCCGCTCAGCGATCGCCACCCTGGTGGAACGCCAAACCCGGTTTGTGATGCTGGTCCACCTCCCTAACGGCCACGGTGCTCTCGCGGTGCGTGACGGGCTCTTGGCGACCATCAAGACGTTGC
>JANYEI010000132.1 GCA_025363205.1 Frigoribacterium sp. | reverse complement strand
GCCGAATTCGTCGACGCGATCGGACCGACAAACGCCGACGTGATCGTGATCGAAAACTACTTCGACACCGAAGAACTCGCGCGAAAGCTCGAAGCGGCGCTCGGTTAGAGCGCCGTCAGGCGAAGATCGCGCGCAGGTCCGTTTCCAGGCGATCGACGGTCGCTTTGGCGACTTCCTGGCGATAGGTCGGGGTTCCCTCGACACTCGAGGCGTCGATGTACACCTTCACCTTCGGCTCGGTTCCGCTCGGACGCACGATAACGCGCGATCCATCCTCAAGCCAGAAGCGCAGGATATCGCTGGCGGGCAATCCCCCGAAGCCCTCGGCGAAGTCGTCGATTCGCTGCACTACCGTTGCGCCGATCCGCTCCGGCGGCGACTGCCTCAGCGAGTCCATCAGGCGAGGAATGTCAGCGAGGTCCGTCACCCGGATCGACACCTGGGCGGAGGCGAACGCACCGAACCTTCCCGCGAAGTCGGCGAGATGATCGGTGACCGTTCGGCCAGCGGCCTTCAGGTCGGCGACGAGGCCGAGGAATTCGACGGCCGCGGAGATGCCGTCTTTGTCGCGAACTTTCGCCGGATCGACGAGGTACCCCAGCGCTTCCTCATAGCCGTAGGACAGGCCAGGCACGCGAGAAACCCACTTGAACCCGGTGAGCGTGTCGACATAGGCCAGACCGTATTGGCGGGCGACCTCCGCCAGGGCGGGCGAGGAGACGATGGAGGCCGCGAGAGTGCCGGGAGTGCCCGCAGCGGCGAGCCGCTCGGCCGCTCGCCAGCCGAGTAGTGCGCCAACCTGGTTGCCACTGAGGCGATGCCAGTCGCCGTCTACATCGGGGATGCCGATGGCCAGGCGGTCCGCATCCGGATCGTTCGCGATCACGATTTCGGCGTCGGCGATGATGGCCGTGTCAAAGGCGAGGTCCAGCGCCCCCGGCTCCTCGGGGTTGGGAAAGGCCACGGTCGGGAATGCCGCGTCCGGCTCGATCTGAAGGGCGACGACGGTCGGCTCGCCGAAGCCCGCCTCGACGAAAACTCGGTGCGCGGTCTCCCAACCCACGCCATGCAAGGCGGTATAGACGTAGCGCAGTGCTGACTTCGGATGTGTCCCGAGCGCGGCAGTGCGGCGCACGTACTCATCGATCACGTGCTCGCCCGCGGTTTCGTAGTGCATCGACCGGGGCAGTTGCAGCACGTTTTGGTCGTCGGCGACGGCCAGGATGTGGGCCGCGATCTCGCCGTCGAGCGGGGGAACGATCTGAGACCCCCCGTCCGCATCGCCGAGGTAGACCTTGTATCCGTTGTCCCCCGCAGGGTTGTGGCTTGCCGTCACCATGACTCCGGCGCTCAGACCAAGCTCTCGCACGGCGAACGCGAGCACGGGAGTCGGCAACAATCGCGGCAGGAGCACCGCACGCACACCGGCGCCGGCCATCAGTTCGGCTGTATCGACGGCGAACACCTGCGAGTTCTTGCGGCCGTCGTAGCCGATGACAACGCTCGGCGCGCCGTTGAGGGACGTTCGGGAGAGAAGAAAGGCCGCGAACCCTGCCGCCGCCTGCGCCACGAGCACCCGGTTCATCCGGTTGGAGCCGGCCTCGATGCGCCCGCGCAAACCGGCCGTGCCGAACTCAAGGCGGGTGTCGAAGCGATCGTGGAGCTCGTCGAGAGCCTGGGCGGAGTCGGCTTCGGCATCCGCGATCAGGTGGTCGAGTTCGGTGCGAGTCTCCTCATCCGGATCCTGGTCGCGCCAAGCCCTGGCGACGTCGATGAGGTTCACGACAACTCCTCCACAATTCGCGCCAACAGCGCCGAGATCACCGGTTCGGCAGCCCGACCAGCTTCGAGCACTTCGGCGTGGCTCAATGGGGTCTTCTGAATGCCCGCCGCGAGATTGGTGATCAATGAGAGTCCCAGGATCTCCATGCCGGCCTGCCGCGCGGCGATTGCTTCGAGGGCGGTGGACATTCCCACGATATGGCCGCCGATGGCCTTCGCCATCTGCACCTCCGCCGGAGTCTCGTAGTGCGGCCCACGAAACTGGGTGTAGACGCCCTCGTCGAGGGTCGGGTCGACGCGCTTCGCTATCTCGCGCAGGCGGGCACTGTAGAGGTCCGTGAGGTCGATGAAGGTTGCGCCCTCGAGCGGAGAGTCCGCCGTGAGGTTGATGTGGTCGCTGATGAGCACTGGCGTGCCGGGCTTCCAGGTCTCCCGGATGCCGCCCGCCCCGTTCGTGAGGATCATGGTCGTCGCACCAGTAGCGGCTGCCGTTCGCACGCTGTGCACGACCCGCCGCACCCCGTGATTCTCGTAGTAGTGCGTGCGTGCGCCAATGACGAGCGCATTCCTGCCGTCGGCGAGCCGAATCGAGCGCAGCGTACCGACGTGGCCTTCGAGTGCGGGCGCGCTGAAGCCGGTGATCTCTGCCGCTGGGATGGTGGCGGTGGTCTCACCAATGAGATCGGCCGCCCTACCCCAGCCGCTGCCGAGCGTCAGGGCGATGTCGTGACGGTTGACTCCGGTGCGTTCGGCGATCTCGGCCGCTGCGATGGCGGCGATTTCGAATGGGTCGGCAGCGATGTCGTCGAGAGGATTCGGCATTCGCCCAGCCTATGGGAGACGCGCCGATGGCGGCTCGACATCCACCAGCGGGCCGCTCCCGCGAGTAGCCGCCCCACTGTTCCCTGCGGGAGAATACTTTTCCCTGCGGGAGAATAGAGGCATGTCCTATGAATTTGAGCGCAAGCAACGTATCGCTGTCATCGGGGGCGGCCCCGGGGGCTATGAAGCGGCGCTCACCGGAGCGCAGATGGGAGCCGAGGTCACCGTCGTCGAGCGTGTCGGGGTTGGCGGCTCGGCGGTGCTCACCGACGTGGTGCCTTCCAAAACCCTCATCGCCACAGCCGAGGCAGCGAACGCCATCGGCGAGGCCGCCGACCTCGGAGTGCAGTTTTTCCTTCGCGGTGATTCCGGGCGACCGGTACGGCCGGAGGTCGCCGTCAACCTCGCGGCCGTCAACCAGCGACTGATGCGCTTGGCCCGCCAGCAATCCGAAGACATGAAGTCGCAGCTGATCAAGGCCGGGGTAACCGTGATCCAGGGCGACGGGCGACTGGACGGACCCAACCGCGTCGTCGTGTCGACCAGTAAGGGCAGAACCAGCACGGACTTCGACGAGATCAATGCGGACACCATCGTCGTGTCGGTCGGCGCGAGTCCGCGCATCCTCCCCTCGGCGGTGCCCGACGGCGAACGTATCTTCACCTGGACGCAGCTGTATACGCTCAAAGAGACGCCAGAGCACCTCATCGTCGTCGGATCCGGTGTG
>JANYEI010000101.1 GCA_025363205.1 Frigoribacterium sp. | reverse complement strand
ACCGACAACCACGAAGGTGAGCAGGCGGTCGCGCTCTGGACCGGCCGGAAGAAGCGCGGCCTTGTCGAAGTTGGTGAGCACGCGGTCGCGGATCGCGGTCGCCTCTTCAATGGTTTTGAGGCCGATGGCCTGGTCGGCCACTCCGGGAATCGGGAAGGTACGCGAGACCGATCCGGCGGTGACGACGATGATGTCGTAGGCCAACTCCCACGGTTCGCCGATCTCGGGCGTGATCGTCGCGGTCTTGGTCGCGTGGCTGATGCCGGTGACCTTGGCGGTGATGACCGTGGTCTTTCCGAGGTGGCGACGGTGGGATACCACCGCGTGGCGCGGCTCGATCGATCCGGCTGCGATCTCCGGCAGGAAAGGCTGGTAGGTCATGTACGGGAGGGGATCAACGATGGTGACCTCGGCCTCGCCCGGCCGCAGCGAGCGCTCCAGCTTGAGAGCGGTGTAAAAACCGGCGTAGCCGCCGCCAACAATCAGGATTTTAGGCATATCAGTAAGTCTATGGCCTGCGCCGAGAGCCCTTCGACTGCCGAAAGGTGGTGAACTCACGGAAAATGCTCCGCAGCACCAGAATCAGCAACGTCGCAAAACCAGCGTAGACCAGAACCGGTATTCCGATATCGCGCAGGTCGCCGACAGCCGGCAGCAATCGCCCGAAAGGGCTCACCGGCGCCGCGACCACCGTCGGCGCGGGAGTGCGACTGGGCGTGGGCGTGGCAGTGCTGGTCTGTGTCGGCACCGCCGATGCCACCGCCCGACGATTAAGACGGATCCAGTCCTTCAGTTCGTTGGCCGGATCCGTCGTCACGCTGGCCACTGTGGCGCTGACGGCAGCGGCGGCGTTGAACAGCCCGCTGCCGTAGACGATCGGGTTGCCCTTCGACCGCGCGGTGGCAGTGAGGCGGTTGATCAGGTTTCCGGCGCTGAGCCGGGGATGCGAAGCCTTGATGAGGGCGAGTACCCCGGCGACGAGGGGCGTCGCGCCGCTCGTGCCGGCCCAGCTGTAATAGCCCCCGCCGGGAGCGGCGCCGACGAGCCCTTCGCTCGGAGCGGACACCGAGAGGGTGATGCCCTGGGAGGAGGCATCGAAGCTGGCGGTGCCGCTCTGGTCGACCCCGGCCACCACCACCACACCGGGCATCGTCGCGGGAGCACCGACTTCCGTGGTGCCGCTGCCCCGGTTACCGGCGGCGGCGACCACAATCACTCCCTTTTCCATGGCGTAGAGGAATGCGTCATCCCAGCTCGTGGGCCAGTCAAGGGTGTTGCGGGTCAGCGACATATTGATGATGTCGGCGCCGTGATCCACCGACCAGCGCACCCCCTTGGCGATCTGGTCATCGGAGCCGGCACCGTCGACACCGAAGCCGACCGACACGGAGAGGATCTTGGCCTCGGGTGCGACCCCGAGGATGCCGTCCCCCACCCCGTGACCGTGGCCGGCGAGCAGGGAGGCCACCATCGTGCCGTGCTGCCTGTCGTCGCCGATGGGGGTCTGGCCGTTCGCGGAGCCGATGCCCGAGACATCCGTTCCCCCGATTACGGTGCCGGTGAGGTCGGGGTGGGATCCGTCGACACCGGTGTCGACGACCGCGATTGTGACGCCCGCGCCCTTGGTGGTGGCCCAGGCGGTCTGCACGCCGTAATCGGCGAGCCAGTATTCCCTGTCTCGGATGTTGTCGGCGGATGCCGGCGACGCGACGAGCACGGACGCCGCAATTCCCAACACGAGGGCCGCCGCTACCGCCAGAGTGCGTCTTCGTGAAGCCAGGCTATTCACGCTGACTTTATTCACACTGGCAGACGAGCGGCGACCAGTCGGCCTGCTCGAGCGCGAGGTCGCCGATCGGGTTCACTCCTGGCCCTGCGGCCAGGGAGTGTCCGGCGAGGGCATGCAGGCATTTCACCCGCGCGGGCATGCCGCCGGCTGAGATTCCCGCGATCTCCTCGACCACTTCGAGGCCTTCGCGGTCGGCGAGGTAGCTGTGATGAGCGTCGAGGTAGTGCGCGGCCATCGGCGCGTCGGCGAGCAATTGCTGCAACTGGGCCATGACCCCATTGGCCTCAAGGGTGGAGATCGCGGCGGTGGCAGCGGGATGGGAAAGGTAGTAGAGCGTGGGGAACGGCGTGCCGTCATCCAGTCGCGGACGCGTCGCGACGACGGTCGGACTACCGCAGACGCAGCGTGCTGCGATACCGATCACGTTGCGGGCCGGACGGCCGAGCTGGCGAGAGACCGCGTCGATGTCGGCCGCGGTTACCGGCGCGAAGGGCGCAGTGGTCACTGGCCAGGTCCGCTCGATCGTGGCTGGCCGGTGATGACCGGTGCGACGATCTTGTTGGCCGGAGCATCCGTGAGGCCCGCGGTGAAGACCGATGAAAGCATGGCCTTCGCCCAGTCCACCTGGGTGGTCTGCAGTTTGTCGCTGATGGGCTGGCCGTTTGCCGTGGTCGGGGTCGCAGCAGGGGCATCCGTGATGAGGTAGCTGTACTCGCCGGGGAACACATAGTCGAGCCGCTCACGAGCGAGCGCCTCGATGTACTTCGGGTCGCTCCAGCGTGCCTTTTGACCCTTGAGGTCTTGCACCGCCGTCTTCGAGGCCGCGACATTTGCCTGCAGTGCCGCGATTTGCTGGCGCTGTTCCACCAAGATGCGCAGCGAGGGTGCGAGCACCACGATGAACATCACAATGAGCACGAGCGCCGTGATCGCGAACCCAGAAACGCGGATGCTGCGGAGCCACTGCCCCGTCGGCGCCTCAGGGGGCAGCTGCACCGGCACTCGCTGCGTCGAGCCACGCGGGTGCCGGGTGCGGTTGTCCTTGGTCATACGACGAGCTTAAGCGCGACTAACCCCGGAAGCGGGGGAACGCGCTGCGGCCGGCGTACACGGCGGCCTCAGCCAGTTCCTCTTCGATGCGCAGCAGCTGGTTGTATTTGGCAACGCGCTCGCTGCGGGCCGGGGCTCCGGTCTTGATCTGTCCGGCATCCGTCGCGACGGCGAGGTCGGCGATGGTGGTGTCCTCAGTTTCACCCGAGCGGTGCGACAGGATCGCGGTGTAGCCGGCACGCTGGGCAAGGGCCACCGCATCCAGGGTCTCGGTCAGGGTGCCGATCTGGTTGACTTTGACGAGGATCGAGTTGGCGGCGGAAAGGTCGAGACCCTTCTGCAGGCGAACCGGGTTGGTGACGAAGAGATCGTCGCCCACGATCTGAACTTTGCTGCCGAGCTCGGCGGTGAAGTGCTGGTAGCCCTCCCAGTCGTCTTCCTGCAGCGGGTCCTCGATCGACACGAGCGGGTAGTTTGCGGCCAGGTCGGCGAAGTAGGCCGTGAGCTCGAGAGCAGAGAGCTGCTTGCCCTCGAAGTGGTACGAGCCGTCCTTGTAGAACTCGGTCGCGGCGACATCCGTCGCGAGAGCAATGTCATGGCCGAGAGTGAAGCCGGCCTGCTCGATCGCGGTGGCGATGAGGTCAAGTGCCTCGCGGTTGCTCGACAGGTTGGGCGCGAACCCGCCCTCGTCGCCGAGTCCGGTGGAGAGGCCCTTCGACTGGAGAAGCGACTTGAGCGAGTGGTAGGTCTCGACACCCCAGCGAAGCGCTTCGCTGAAGGACGATGCACCGAGCGGCACGATCATGAATTCCTGCACGTCGATGTCGTTGTCGGCGTGCGATCCTCCGTTGATGATGTTGAGGAGCGGCACCGGCAGTGTGTGCGCGTTGGGTCCACCGACGTAGCGGAACAAGGGGAGGTCTGCCGAGTCCGCCGCGGCTTTCGCGACAGCGAGCGAGACGCCGAGGATGGCGTTGGCGCCGAGCTTCTTCTTGTTTTCGGTACCGTCGAGCTGGATCATGGCCCGGTCGATGAGACGCTGATCGGTGGCGTCGAATCCCTCGAGTGCCGGCCCGATCGTGTCGATGACGGCCGAGACGGCCTTCTGCACGCCCTTGCCGCCGTAGCGCTTCTTGTCGCCGTCGCGCAGCTCATAGGCCTCGAAGGCGCCGGTGGACGCGCCGGAGGGAACGGATGCGCGAGCGACGATGCCGTCCTCGAGCAGAACCTCAACCTCGACGGTCGGGTTTCCTCGGGAATCGAGAATTTCGCGGGCGCCTACTGCTTCGATTAAAGCCACGACGGGACTCCTTAAAATTGGGGGATTTGCGTTCGCCACTCTACCCGGCAGCGAGATTGCGCATCCGCAGGTCGGCCGTGGTCGCGGTACCCGTCGACACCGTGGCGATTTCGACGAAACCGGATGCGGCGAGCTGGGCGAGCAGTGGCTTCAGGTTGCGCGGTGCGCGCTCCAACCGCACCCGCCGTCCACTCGCGATGAGCTCTGCCTTCAGCTGCATCAGAGTGGCAGATGTCACGTCACTGTCATACACAAGGGCGACTCCGCCAGCACTCTCGTCGTCGCGGAGCCGCACGAGATCCACGATGCGCTCGAAGCCGATCGAGAAGCCGGCGGCCGGAACATCCACGCCGAGGAAGCGTCCGATCATGCCGTCGTAGCGTCCGCCGCCGCCGAGAGAGTAGGGCAGGTCGGGGTGCACGATCTCGAAGATGGTTCCGGTGTAGTAGCCCATGCCGCGCACGAGGAATGGATCGAACTCGACCTGCCCGCCGGCCACGGCCAGCCCGATTCCGGCGAGTTCAGCCACCACCGCCGCGTCCGCTCCGGCCGGCAGCGCTGCGCGGATCGCCTGCTCACCGAAGCTGGACTGCTCACCGAAGCTGGGCTGCTCGAGCAGTTGCGGGCGCCGGAAGAAGGCATCGAGGGTGTCGACGGCCACAGCATCAAATCCGCGTTCGCGCAGTTCTGCGACGACGCTCTCCTGCCCTACCTTGTCGAGTTTGTCGATGGTGATGAGCACCTGCTCGTGCGTTTCTGCCGCAAAGCCGAGTGTCTCGAGCATGCCGATCAGCAGGCGACGGTCATTGATGCGAAAGGTGCAGCCAGTGAGCCCGAGCGCGGCAAAGGTATCGGCCGTGGCGGTGAGCAGCTCGATTTCGGCGAGCGGACCTGCCTCGCCGATGATGTCGATGTCGCACTGCACGAACTGGCGATATCGCCCCTTCTGCGGGCGCTCGGCGCGCCAGACCGGGGCTGCCTGAATGGCACGGAACACCGTCGGCAACTCCGCGCGATGGGTCGCGTAGAACCGAGCAAGCGGCACGGTGAGGTCGAAGCGCAGTCCGAGGTCGGCGAGATCGAGGGCATCCGTCGCAGTGGCGAAGTCCTCCGCGGTGAGCCCACGCTTCAGCACTCCGAATGCGAGCTTCTCGTTGTCGCCTCCCAGCCCCGCGTGAAGCCGTGTCGAGTCCTCCATCACCGGGGTCTCGATCTCGTCAAAGCCGTGAGCGGAAAAAACGGAGCGGATGACCGCAAGCACGCGCTCTCGCCGCGCCTTATCGACGGGCAGGAAGTCGCGCATTCCGCGTGGGGGATTTACCGGGCTAGCCATGCCTCGATTGTTCCACGACGACAAGCTCTCGAATGCGCCGCCCGTAGTGCTCAATCACCCGTTCGAAGGCAGCGGTCGTGCGCTCGACATCCCGGCTAACGATGAGGTCGTAGTGCAGCCCGTAGAAAGTCACGACGATGATGCGCACCTCGACCTCCGCATCGTCGGCGGAAACCCCCATCTTCACGAGCGCGTCGACTCCCGACCGGTTCCATCGGTTGAACGACTCGAGGGTAATGCGATCAGCGCGTGATTCTCGTGATTCGAGCATCGCCGCTTCAAACTCCAGGCGCTGCAGCTGCAGGCTGCGCTCGTCGAGCGAGAGGCGCCAGGAGTGGCGCAGATTCGCGAGATGCTGGTCGAGCAGCCCGCTTTCTTCGTCGATGGTGCGAACGACGTAACTCTGGCGCTCGGAGACCGCCTGCACGACCTCGCGCAGCAGGTCGGCGCGCTTACCGAAGTGATAGACGAGCGTGTAGGTGCTCACGGACAGCGCCTCGGCAAGCGTGCGAAAACTGAGGCCGGAGAGAGGCTTGTCCAGCAGGTGATCGATGATTGCGACAAGCAGCGCTGGCTTGCGATCGAGGTCCTTCGGGCGCGCCACGCGATAAACATAACGCACGTTTGGAGAATTACGCCAGAGCGGCTAACCTATACACAGCATCAAGATGCCAGCGCCGTCGAAGTGAATCCGGTGTATTGAACATAAAAATCATCTCACCGCAGATCCGCTCAACGGTTGTGGTCCCCTGAGCAGGGCCTTCGGATCGGGTAATTCGAAGGCCCGTGCCCGAGTTGGCTTTCGCTGCGGAATTCCCAGCGAAACCAGTCATCTCGGGCTGCGGTGCCCCTCTCATTCGGGTTGAGAGGGGCACCATCTCCTTAGCCCCTATTCGAGTGCTCGGTAGCCAATGACCCCGGCGTCGAAGGGGTCGACCGCCTCGGCGGCTCGGATCTCGCCCTGCAATCCCCGCAGCGTCGTGCGGAGCGCGCGCTCGGCGTCCAGTCCCCCGGCTTTCGCCGAAGAGACGATCGCGAGGAGCAGTGCACCGAGTTGGTCCTCATCATTCACCGGCACCGCAGCCGCAGCATTCGCCTCGAGCACTCCGACTTTCTGCGCGCGACCGATCAGTTTGTCGGCGAGTGCGAGAGAGGGCATGCCCTGCGGAATGCCGTCGAGCACGCTCATGCGGTGCGGCTTCTCCTCTGCCTTACGCACCTCCCAGAGGGCCACGACCTCGTCTGAGGTGGCTGCTATCGCATCTGCGAAGACATGGGGATGTCGGCCGATCATCTTTGCCGTCATGTGAGCTGCGACATCCTCGATGGTGAATTCGCCAGCCTCGGCGGCGAGGTCGGAGTGAAAGATCACCTGGTAGAGCACGTCGCCGAGTTCCTCGATCATTTCATCGCGTCGCGTCAGCGGATCGCGACCGCCGGTCTCGATCGCATCCACCAGTTCGTGGGTCTCTTCGATGAGGTACGGCACGAGCGACTCGTGGGTCTGCTCGCGATCCCACGCACAGCCGCCCGGCGCCCGCAGGCGAGCGAGCACGGCGATCAATTCGTCGAGCTTCGGGTGTGGCGAAGATT
This sequence comes from Frigoribacterium sp., assembly GCA_025363205.1. GTDB lineage: Bacteria > Actinomycetota > Actinomycetes > Actinomycetales > Microbacteriaceae > Lacisediminihabitans. Next base: position 6,204 of record JANYEI010000101.1, on the reverse strand, counting down.
CAGTTTCACTCATGCCCCCATCCTGCCCCGTGCGAGGAATCTCGCAGGCGTCCGGGTCAAAATAGGGTGTGCTCTCCCCCAATGACCCGGCCGGCCAAGCCGTCCTGTCGGGTGCACTCGTCGCACTGGTTGCTCTTCTCGGGTACCGCGCCGTGCGCAAGGACCGCAACGAATACCAGCGCTTCAAACGATTCGAACGCACCCGCAACCGTCAACGGATGATGCGCAAGTGGCTGCTTGATTCCCTCACCGTGTTCGGCGGTGCCGCGGTGATCATCCTGGTGCTCGCGGCACAGTTCGTGCCTCTGCTGCAGCGCCGGGTAAACCAGTCGCCCATCGGACGGTGGTGGCATTCATTGCTCGCCGACACCGGTGCCCTGTTGCCCGGTCTCGCCACCGGGCTCGCGGTCGCCCTGGTCGGAGGCACCATCGCCGCGGTGGTGCTCGCACGGCGATCCGACTCCGTGCCGACTATCGGCGATATCGGCGCCCTACTTCCCCGCAATCGTCCGGAACTCGTGCTCGGAGCGCTCCTCTCGGTCAACGCCGGAATCGTGGAGGAGCTGTTGTTCCGCCTCGCCGTTCCGGCCCTGATCTTCGGCGCGACCGGCAGCGCGCTGACCGCCGTGATCGGCAGCGTGATGGTCTTCGGAGCACTGCACTTTTACCAGGGCTGGCCAGGCATCGTGGGGGCGACGGTGATCGGCGCCTTTCTGATGGTGCTTTACCTGGCCACCGAAAGCATCCTCGTGGCGATCGTCGCGCATGCGCTCATCGACCTGCGGTCGCTGGTGTTGATTCCGATGCTGGTGTTCCGGGTGCACCGGGTGCGCGGGTAGGTCAGGCGGCGGGCTCCGCGTTAGCAGTGCCAGCATCCGCAGCCTCGACCGGAACAACGGGGGTGCGCGGCATCGAGAATGCGGCGGCGACGGTGGCGATGGCGGCGATCGCCACGGCGATGAACACGGCACCCGCTGCCGCTTCCACCGTCGATGGCACCCTCTCGCTTCCTCCGGTCGCATGAAAGATCCCGTTGGCGATCGCCCCGAAGATAGCGACGCCGAGGGCGCTCCCGATGGACCGTGAGAACAGGTTGGTGCCGGTGACGACGCCGCGCTCATTCCACTGCACACTGGCCTGCGCGGCGATCAGGCTCGGGGTGGCCACCAGTCCCATGCCGAGTCCGACCACAAAACAGGCCGTGGCCACGAGCGCAATGCTCGGGGATTCGCTGGTGAGGGCAAGCACGAGGGTGCCGGCCACGGTGACGGCCATGCCGATCAGCACGGTGTCGCGAAAGCCGATTCGCAGGTACAGCTTGCCCGATTGCGAGGCCGCGATGGGCCATCCGATGGTCAGGGCAGCGAGAGCGAGACCTGCGACGAGCGGCGGAGCCCCGACCGAACGCTCGAGGTAGGTGGGCACGTAGGAGGTGAGCCCGATGAGCACCGCGCCGACTCCCAGCGAGATGAACGCGGTGCTGAGCAGCAGCCGACGGGAGAAGACCCAGAGGGGCAGCACCGGTTCGGCCGCGTACTTTTCGGCCACGACAAATCCGGCGAGCAACAGCGCTCCGATCGTGAAGGCGCCGATGCTCTGCACCGAGTTCCAGGCCCAGGCCTGTCCACCCTCGAGCACGGCGAGAATGATCAGGCTGAGGGATGCCGTGAGCAGGCCGGCTCCCAGGTAGTCGACCGTGTGCCTGGTGCGCTCGATCTTCTCGTGGAACACCCGCACGAGCAGCACCAGAGCGAGTATGCAGAGCGGCACGTTCACGAAGAAGATCCAGCGCCAGGACAGAAACTGCGAAAACACTCCACCGAGGGTCGGTCCGACGACGGATGACACGGCCCAGACACTCGCCAGATAGCCCTGCGTCTTGGCGCGTTCGGCGACCGTGTAGATGTCTCCCGCGATGGTGATGGCCATGGGCTGCACCGCCCCGGCACCCAGTCCCTGGATGGCGCGGAACGCGATCAGTGCTGGCATGCTCCATGCGAATCCGCAGAGGATCGATCCGAGCAAAAAGAGTCCGACTCCGATGAGGATGATCGGTTTGCGCCCGAGGGTGTCCGACAGTTTGGCGTAGACCGGCACCGACACGGCCTGGGCAAGCAGGTAGATCGAGAACAACCAGGGGAAGGCCGAGAAGCCGCCGATGTCGCCGACGATCGACGGGACTGCGGTCGCGAGGATTGTCGAATCGATCGCCACCAGTCCGGTCGTCACCATGAGGGTGATGAGAATGGGGCCACGCTCGGACCGGAATCCTACGTCGAGTGCATTGGGCGGCGAAGTCACGAGAAGTGCAAGCGCAGCAGGGTGCGCTGCATTCCCATCGGCGTACACTCGGCGCCATGTCGCCCTCCCGCTCCTCTCGCTCCCCTCGCTCGTCCGGGGCGGGCCGTTCCGCATCCGGTGTGGCCGCCAAGGCGAAGAACAGCCCCGTGCTCTCCGTATTGGCCCGCACGGGCTATGCCGTCAACGGCATCCTGCACATCCTCATCGGGGGTATCGCCATCGGCGTCGCGTCGGGGGCCGGGACCGGATCCGGAGCGGACCAGTCTGGCGCTCTCGGCACACTCGCCGCCGCCCCCGGAGGGGTGTTCGTGCTCTGGGTCATCGTTGTTGGGCTCGCGGCGCTCGGCATCTGGCAGCTGCTCTCGGCGGCACTGGTGCGCGAGCCGGATGCCACCAAACGAGCCGCCCACATCGCCGGAGAGCTGGGGAAGGCAGTCGCGTATCTGGCGATCGCCGTGACAGCACTCACCTTCGCGCTCGGAGGAAGCAGCAATTCCGCCAGCAGCACCAAGAGCTTCAGCGCCACGCTCCTCACGAACCCGGGCGGGGTAATTTTGCTCGTCATCGTCGGGCTCGGCGTGCTGGCGATCGGCGTGGTGTTCGTGGTGCGCGGCGTGCGACAGTCATTCACCAAGCACATCCGAGTGCCGGCCGGCACAGTCGGAAAGGCCGTTGTCGCACTCGGTGTCGTTGGTTACGTGGCCAAGGGCATTGCGGTCGGAGTGGTGGGCATCCTCTTTGTCGTGGCGGCGGCGACCGCCGATCCGTCGCAGGCGACCGGACTGGATGGCGCGTTGCGGTCCATGCTCAAGTTGCCGTTCGGCGGCGTGATCCTCGTTGCTGTTGGCATCGGGGTAATCGCCTACGGGCTGTATTGCTTCGCCCGTGCACGGCTAGCGAAACTGTAGGCACTGCAGGTTTTGTCCGGGCACTGCGGCGTTTTTGCCCGTTGCCGTCTTTTACGGTCTCAAGGCGCAGCTGCCGTCGATGGCCGAGAACGGCGGCGAATCCATCATCAATATGGCGTCCATTCTCGGGAGCGTCGGCTTCCCGACATCCAGCGCCTGTGTCAGCGCCTATGGCAGCGCCAAGCACGCTCTGGGTTGTCTCGGCACTCCGCAGGAGGTCTCGGCGCTTATCTGCTTCCTCGCCTCGGATGCCCCCTCGTTCATCGCGGGCAGCTATCACGCGGTCGATGGCGGGTACGTGGCTCAGTAGCGCACGACGGCTTCGACTTTGTCGCAGAACGGGCCTCCGACTATTCGGAAACCACTGGCGGTGACAGGCGAACGGATGCCGCCAGTGCTAGATCGAGACCCCACTGTTTCGCGCGGGTGAGCTCGGTCGATACGAGCCGCGTCTCATCCGTGACGAGAAAGTCCTCCGGCGTGGTGACGGCTTCAAGTCCCCGTGCGCGCAACAGCCGGGAAATCAGCGGCGCTGCAGCGCCGGTCATCCATCTCGGCATGTTGACGCGGGTATCAAATGCCGCGAAGTATCGCGCTGACGTCTCGATGCCTGCCAGCCATTCGCGCACTCCCGTGCCGACCGCATCGGCGTCGAGCGGGAGTGCAGCGGATGCGGAAGAAATAGCGGCACTCCGCGAGTTCGGCCGTGACAAGCCGTGAACATGGGTTGGCGCTCCGACGACGAGCAGATCGATAGCGAGAAGAGCTGAAGTCGAAGCGTGGTTCACGTTTACAACGGTGACCGGCATGACGTTTTCAATGCCTTCGGCGATGGCCCGAGCGATGCTGTCGGTATTGCCGTACATCGATTCGTAGACAACGAGAGCGCTCATCTGCTGGCTCCCGACCGCTTCCGTCATTTCTCCCCTCGACTCATCCGTTATTAGCCAGCGTCGATCTGATCGTGCAGCGCACGAGGGGCTTAGGTCCTGTGGATTGTGAGATCGTTTCTTTCGGAACGCTCCAGGTGATCGGCACGTCGCGCATCACGAGCACCGAATCCTGTTGCGCCGACCCCGCGGGCAGCGCGTCGAAAAAGTTGGAATACTCTTCGAGCGCTTTGCCGGCCTCCCCCGCCAGCTGCTCGGTGGCGAGTTAGCAGGCTCTGCAGGCTCTGCAGGCTCTGCAGGCAGTGTCCATTGCGCGTGGGCGACCCGCCGATCTGAGCGGGGAGCCCGGCCCGGTTGAATGCTGCGCATCGCACCGAGTCTCAGTAGATAGATTCCAGCGACCGCGCGGCCGCCCACCAACTGCGGTCGAAGGGCGCTGGGCAGCATCGGGCGCGCAACTGCTCGGTCAAGCCGACTGGTGATGAGCACGCACCGCTCGACGGTGCCAGACAAGGCCGGGATGCGGATTGTCTCGCCGTCGCCGGCGTGCTGGCCGTGCTGGCCTGTGGGCTATTGGTGTCTGGGCTGTCGGCGTGTTTGCTATTGGCGTGTGTACTGCTGGCGTGTTTGCTATTGGCCTTATAGCTACGGATGCTTCGCTGCACGATCCGCTCCGGGTACACGGTGGGACGCCCCCACCGACAGGTGACGAGTGACGGAAAGCCCGGAAATCGGGAACTTCGCCGCGATTTCGCCCGCCGCCAGTTTGCCGTATTTGAGGTCCTGGAGGATCTGCCGCCGGGGCGGGGCGACGAGGACTGTGAAAATGTCGATGATTTCCGAGGGCGGTGCGTCAGACGGTTGGTCGCGGTGGTTTGCCGCCCCGGCGAGCCGTGCGGCGAGGATCGATTGTCGAGGGCGGGATGAACCAGGGAACGTCGCCGCGAACTTCGATCATCCAGTTGTTGCGATGAACCTCATGGTGGTGTTTCGAACAGAGCAGTACGCCGTTCTGAAGATTGGATTCACCGGAGCGGCCCCACCACACCACGTGATGAGCTTCCGTATGACTCGGCGGAAGTTGACAGTTGCGCCAGGCGCATCCGCCGAATCTCTCCGCCATCGCGATCTTTTGTGCCTTGCTGAACAATCGCTGCGCTACTCCGAGGTCGAGAATTTCGCTGTCCCCACCGAGAACCATGGGGATGATCTGCGCTTCCGCAGCCAGCCGGCGGGCTGTTCCTGCCGAGATCGGCTGCTCGATGCCATCGATATTCGCCTCGCCGAGTCCGCTGAGCAGGGACTCGAGCGTCATCCGCACCACAACGGTAGTCGCGCGGATCGGAATCTCCGTGTTCGTGCAGTCGATGCCGTGCCGGGCGAGCTCGAAGATCGCCTCGGCCCCGAGCTGGGCGATGCTGCGCTGGTTGATGAGCGCGTCGTCGCCCGCGGTGTCGCCGTTCGCTGAATAGTTGCTGGCTGCATCGCCGCTGTCCGCAAAGCCCGATCCGCCCTGGGTCGAATCGAAGCTGGGACGCCGGATGTTGGCCCCGACATGCGAGTCGATCGCGGCATCCAGATAGGCCGCACCGATCGGGTCTGCGTCGATGATGTACCGCTTCATACCGTTGGGGCGAATGGTACGACGCAAGGAAATCATCGCCGCAAGAGCTTCTTCCCGAGGCTCTATGCCGTCGACGTCGAGCGCTTCGCGCCACGAGTTCGCCACCCTGCGCACCAGGTCGGCCGGGCACTCCCGAGCGAAAGCGACGAGTGCGTCTTCGGCGGCAAGAAGGTCGGAGGCGTCGGCCCGAGGGGAAGCTTGGGCAAGAGCGGAGATGATGTAGTTTGCGGAGTCCAACGGAATGCTGCCATCGTCCAGCGCGCCTCGCACCACCCCGAATTCGATGGGAAGAGGCTGCCCCAGAAGAGTCGAGCGCTGTTCGGTGGCGACCCCGACACGGTAGAAGCGATGGGCTTCCGCTCGCGAAATGCGGCCAACGTCAACAAGCAGTTCGGCCACGCTGCGACTGGACTGCGCCATGTGCGGAGCCTCGATGGCTCGCATGCCCTTCATCATCTCGCCGGCATCCACCGAAAGTCGG
>JANYEI010000097.1 GCA_025363205.1 Frigoribacterium sp. | reverse complement strand
AACAGCACGACGGCGATGCCAGGCACGAGGAAACTGCGACCCTGCCCGCCAACCAGATTATTGAGGTATCCCAGCCACGGAATGCTGTACCAGAGCGTTCCCCTGATCTGCGCCCTCTGCACGGGGCCAGCATCGGGGAGATCATTGTTGTCACCCTTCGTGGTGAAGGTGGTTCGCCCTGTGGTGTCGACCGAGCGCGACACGACGCGATGGCTCACGACCGCTGGCTGGCCCGATTTGATCTGGTAAGTGACTACATCGCCGATCTTGATGTCATCAATAGCCGTCGGTCGGATAACAATGAGAGTGCCGGGCGGAAGCCTTGGCTCCATCGATTGGGTGAGCACGGTGAGAGCGGTTCCTCCGGTCAGAGCCGGAATCACGATGACGAGGGCGCCCAACCCCAAAACGAGCACCAGCAACGCTCCACTCACCGCGAGGCCAATGTAGTGCAGGAGACCCCTCTCGGCCGGGGTGGCCTTACGGGCCATGTCCCGCCCAACATCCGGATCACCCAGTGATGCGCTCATTCAGCATGCCGACGACGTCGAGCGGCAAGGTGGGCAAAAAGTGCCACTCCGGTCAAAACACTCGTGATCATGATTGCAGGATAAAGCAATCCGGCTCCGCTGAACACGAGGGATCCGTCTGATTCCGCGTTGCTCTGCGCCGCGCTGAGGAGAGGAACATCCGTTCCGCTTTCGGGGCAGGGCGACGCGGCAGCCTGGCCGAGAGAACTCATGCTCGCGAGGAGGCTGATCGCGGCCGACTCTCCCTGCGCCTCCGCGGCCCGAAGGTCGGCGATGGCGAGCGTGACAACGATCGATGTCGACTTGCCGGCGCCGACGACCTCTTCGGGGAGCAGCTGCGTGCAGCTGCCGTCTGCGGCAGGCGGTGGGGAACCATTTGCATCCCGGGAAGTTGCCGTAAGAGAAATCGCCTGGCTGAGCAGCGAGCTCGTCCCGCCGGTTTCACGCCTACTGAGGCGCAGCATGGCAGGAGACGACGACGTGTTCTCGATCCAGAGTGTTCGGCTGAGGCTGTCACCCGGCACGACTCTTCCTGCCCCGGAGAACAGCCCGGACGGGAGGCTCGTCGACCAATTCGAACCGTCGAGACTCACGAGAATGTCACCGCTTGCCGTTCGGTTCGCGCTGCGCTCTGGCATGCTCGCCAGCACCAGCACCAGCACCGAGCACGCAAGCGCGATCGGAATGGCAACGAGGATTAAGCGGGGTCGGTGCGCGAGTGGGTTTCTCATGACGGTTATGGGCAAAAAATCTTGTTGCCTTGTTGACCGAGCGTGATCGACACGCCAGGAGACGTTGAACCATAAAGGTCCTCTTTCGCTTGAACAAAGAGAGTTCCCGGCGTGCTGTTCACGTCCTTCGATCCGATAGAGACGGTCGTTTGACCTCCGGGCTGGGCCTGAATCAATGTGCCCGCAGTATCGACCACCTGGTACGACACATTTCCCGTACTGCCGTAGCCGACGGGAGCGGTCCAACTGAGGGTCACTGTCTTGTCGCTTTTACCTGGAGAGCAGGTGAGCGACGTTGGGTTGGCCATTCGGTACACCGTCTGGGTGAAAGTCGCATCAGGTGCGCTGGCCGTCCAGGTACTCGTGCCCACCGTGCCCGTGATCGTGAACGTCGGGGTGACGGTGAGCCCTTGGGAGCCAACGATTGTGGTGTTCAGCGCAGTAGACACACAGAGGGTAAAACTCGCACCGGGAGCAGCGGAAAGTGCGCCGCTCGGCAACGCCGGCGGGGAGGCGAGGGTACCGGTTGTGGCACCAGAACCAGCACCAACACCGGTGCTCGGGCAGGTTCCGGTACTGGTCCACAAGGTCAAGGTCACCGAGCCTGCGAGAGTGTTGCCCGCGATTCCGCTGATCGAGAGTGTATAGCCGAGCGGTGCGGTCCCGGTGTTCTTGATCACCAGGGTGCGCACGATCGTCGGAGAGTGGCTCGCATCCCCGGCAAACGCATACTGGGTATCGAGAGCGTTGGCGCCCCCGACCGTGAGAGAAGTAGTTGCCGCCGTGACGGATCCCGCAACGGAGGCCGCCGAGGTCCACACCGCGGCAGCGACCCCGCTTCCGGCAAGCACAAGGAACACGGAGAGTCCGGCGATGACGGCAAGCCGGGTGCGCATGGTCTGGAAGCTGAAAGACCTCATGGCTGGGTCCCGCCGACGGTCAGAGTGAAGGACGGTGCGGATTGGCCCTGAGCCGCGGCCGGTGCGTTGGACGCGAGGGAGGTGGATACGCACAGGGTGGCCGAGGCGCCCGCGCTGAGGGTGGTACCGAGTGACCCGGCGGTCGGCGCGGTCGCGACCCGCGACCAGGGATAGGACGAGAGTGCGGGGCAGTCGGCCACGCTGGCGCTGGCGCTGGGAGCGACCGCGACACTGACAGTGAGGTTCTGTGTGAAACCGTTCGAGGTGACGCCGGTGAGCGACTGCAGATTCAGCTGGAGAGGTACGTCGCCCGAGTTGGTTACCTCGGATGCGCCGTAGGTCGTGAGTCCCGGATAGAGAAGAGTCGACGACATCGTGAGCGCGCGGGAAATGACCAGGGTCGCGGCCCCCGCCTTCACGGTTCCACCGCCGATCTTCACGCTCGAATTCCAGAGGGCGTAGGTGCCACCGGTTGCGACCACACCGACGAATAGTGCGACACTGACTGCGGCGAGGGCCTTGAGGATTGACCGAATTGAGAACATGCGCTGAATGGCACCTCGCTCTGCACTCACGGTAACCACCGCCTCTCGTCGATATCCGATGAATAGATTGATACGTTCTCGCAGCCATCGTTGGGTACCCGCCCACGGGCGGGCACCCAACGATCTCGATGCTGCTTGCTGCTAGGAGTTCTGTACCAGGGAGATCGCCATACCTGAAAGGTCGACGGAGCCGAGCATCGATGTGTTCTCTGTGCTGGCAGTGCCGCTCGAGAACGTGATGGTTGCGGTCACTGTCGCGTTCACGATCGCGTTGTTCGTGCCGGTCGGTCCTCCATTGATCACGTAGCTCGGCGCTGTACCGGTGATGCCGGTGCCGGACATGGCGACGATGGTGTTGAGCGTCAGAAGGCCCGCCAACGCGGTATTGGCGGCAGAGCCCGGCGCGGAGGCCGCGATCGCTCCGGGAGCAAGTGCCAGCGTCGCGACGAGGTTGGTGCCCGACACGGTAATCGGGACGGTAGTCGTGTAGGTGAGCTTGTCGCCCGGAGATGCCTTGTAGCTGGCGAGCGTGGTCGCGGCGGAAGACCCGTATACGGTGCCGCTGCCCGCAGTGAGGTGGGTAACGGACCAGCTTCCGGCGGCCGGGGTGCCGACGAGGAGACTGCCGGCGACGATAGTTCCGCCGCTGATCGGTGCCGTCGCGTTCCACGTGGCGAAGGTTCCCGCGCCGCCGAGAAGAAGTGCGACTCCAGCGGCTCCGGCGATTGTCGCCTTGGTGAGCTTGTTCATGATGTGTCCTTCCGTGACATCTGCGATGCCAAGTGGGT
>JANYEI010000074.1 GCA_025363205.1 Frigoribacterium sp. | reverse complement strand
CACCGTGCGAAAGGCGGCGTAGACGAGATCCGCGCGACCGAGCCAGCGGCCCGCGTCATCCCTCACCTCTCGGTTTGGCTGCGGTTCGGGCAGTCCCGCTCGCTGGAGCAACAGCCGCAGCAGTGTCTCCGGTCGGGACTCCGCTCCTTGACACGCCAGATCAAGAGCGGATGCCGCACGCCGCGCCCCCCCGTCCGTGAAACTTCTGGACCGCAGCATCCAGTGCCTCGATAGAGGTGTACGGGCGGATGTCCCGCGGGTCGAGCTGATACGGATCGAGTATGAGGTGGTCAGCGGCAACCACGAGCTCATCCAGGCTGATGACGGAGGCGATCGCAAGCCAGGTCGAGACCGGGTCGGATGTCGGAAATCCACCCCGCATCACGATTCCCGAGGCCGGGTCGGCATGATGACCAACTACGCCCCGCCGCCGCGGAGCTCGGGCGTTCTGGGACGCCGAGACGTGGAGGGGTTCGTCGCGCTCTGTCCGTAGTGGGCATCCCCACAGTCGGGCGGCGGTGAGATGGCTGAAGAAGTGGTGAGGACCGAGCACCGGCAAATACTCCGCGCAGCGATGCATGGTGTCGCACGTGCTGCTGGCGGCGCTCGAAACATCGGCACCCGAGCTGCTGGCGCCCGCGCCCGAACGAGTCACCCGGACGTCGGCATGCGGACGAATAAGATCCTCGCTCCGCAGCCGTTCCGGGCCAATATCCGCTTGCCGTGCCTGCGCGATCGAGAACGGCGCGCCCGCCAGCTCGGGCGGTAAGTCGACTCGGCGGGGAGACATCCGCTCATATTGCCCGAAACTGAGCAGAGGCGTCCCGATCCATCCACAGCCAAGGGCAGGAGGGGTGCCCGCGCCAAAGCACCGCACGAGATGCCACTTTCTGTTCCAACCTCGCTGCTATGGAACGGAAAGTGGCATCTCAGGGTTCGCGCAAACGTGGGACTCTGCACTGTGCCATGGGGGCGAATGCGCCTACCGTTGGCCACATGTCGGATTGGAAATCATGGACCGGGCTCGGCCTCGCCCTGCTCATCGCCCTCGCAACCGTGCTCGTGGTCGTGGCGATCACCTCGGTGGCGGCGCGGCTCACCGCCCGGCGGGAGAGCTGGGCACGCGCGCTGATCCTCCGGGCGCGTCTTCCGTATCGCCTCCTCCTCGTCGTGGTTGCCGGATGGATCGCGGTTCACTTCACCCTGCCGAAGGCGGCGCCGCTCGGCGTCGTCGATCACGGTTTCCTGATCGCGACGATTGCCGCGGGCACTTGGCTGGTCGCTGCCCTCGTCAACTTCGGACTGGGGCTTGCGACCGGCCGATACCGAACGGATGTCGCGGACAACAAGCGCGCTCGCCGCGTCCAGACACAGATCGCGATCGTGCGTCGGCTCGCGAGTGTCGTGATCGTGATCGTGGGTATCGCGTCCGTCCTGCTCACCTTCCCTGGGGTCCAGGCCGTTGGCACGAGCGTGCTCGCCTCGGCCGGCGTGGTGTCGATCGTTGCCGGCCTCGCGGCGCAGTCCACCCTCGCCAACGTATTCGCCGGCATCCAGCTCGCCTTCAGCGATGCCATCCGGGTAGAGGACGTAGTGATCGTCGAGAAGGAGTGGGGCCGAATAGAGGAGATCACCCTCACCTACGTTGTGGTGCACATCTGGGATGACCGGCGGCTGGTGCTGCCCTCCACCCACTTCACGAACACCCCGTTCGAGAACTGGACGAGGCACTCGAGCGAGCTTCTCGGCTCAGTCGAGTTCGATCTCGACTGGCAGGCGAGTCCAGCGCAGATGCGCGACCGGCTCGACCTGATCCTCGCCGAAACCCCGCTCTGGGATGGCCGCACCGGGGTGCTACAGGTGACGGATGCCGTTGGTGGCTTCGTGCGGATCCGGGTGCTGGTAACGGCAGTCGATGCCCCGACCCTCTTCGACCTGCGTTGTCACGTTCGCGAGCAACTGGTGCAGTGGCTGCATGAGACGGATGTCGCCTCCCTGCCCCGCACGCGCATCCAGTCGATGGAGAACCCGCCCCGTGCCCGTGCATCCTCAGTGCCAGTGACCACCGGTCAGATCGGACTCTTCACCGGCACGCCGGAGGCTGAAGAGCGGGCCAGTCAGTTCACCGGCACGGTGCCGGTGGTCGATCCGGATGCCTCGTCATCAGCAGACCACGGCGCAAGCTGAAGCTGCACGTCAGGCGGAGACGAGAGACGCGATCGCACTCGTGAAGATGGTGAGCCCGTCGGTGCCATTGCGCATAGCGAGCGCGGTGTCCGGGCCGAAACCCTCCTCGGTCGCATGTTCCGGGTGGGGCATCAGGCCGACCACGTTGCCGCGGGCATTCGAGATGCCGGCGATGTCGTTGAGCGATCCGTTGGGGTTCACCTCGAGATAACGGAAGACCACGCGGCCGTCGCCCTCGAGGCGAGCGATGGTCTCGGCGTCGGCAATGAATCCACCCTCGCCGTTCTTCAGTGGCACAGTGATCTCGGCACCGGTCTCGAAGCCGGTTGTCCAGGCCGTTGAGGCGTTTTCCACCCGCAGCTTTTGGTCGCGGCAGATGAAGCTGCCGTGGTCGTTGCGGATGAGACCGCCCTCGAGCAGGTGGGCCTCGGTGAGCATCTGGAATCCGTTACAGATGCCGAGCACTGGCATGCCTTTCGCCGCCGCATCGATGACTTCGGCCATAATCGGAGAGAGCGAGGCGATGGCGCCGCAGCGCAGGTAGTCGCCGTAGCTGAATCCGCCGGGCAGCACGATCGCATCGACGCCCTCGAGCGAGTGCGAGCCGTGCCACAGGGCGACCGGGGTAGCGCCGGCGAGTCGCACGGCGCGCTGGGCGTCGCGGTCGTCGAGCGACCCGGGGAAGGTGATGACTCCGATGGACGTCATGATCCGGTCGCGGTCGGAATCGTCGTGATCGACACCACATCTTCGATCACGGAGTTGGAGAACATGTCCTCCGCGAGTCGAGTGACCTCGGCGAGCACGGCATCCGTGACTTCGTCCACCGTCACCTCGAAGCGCTTGCCGATACGTACACCGGCAATACCGGCCATACCGAGGCGATGTAGGGCTCCGGCGACAGCCTTACCCTGAGGGTCGAGGAGCTCGGGCTTCGGCATGACCTCGACGACGATTACGGGCACAAATCACTCCAAGAGTTCGCCGGTGGGTGGATAGGCCCAGTCTACCGGGATGCATGCATCGGGGGCTTTGTGCAAGCCCCGCGCCAGATGGGGGCGCCGTCGCTACGCTCGAAGGATGTTCACGAAGAAGCAGGTCATAACCCCCGCCCTCCCGAGCCGTGTGCCGAGTGCCGTGTGGAACGACTCCTTCGGGCGTCTCGCGCAGCGCTCCGGCCAGGCGCTGCTTGTGCTGTCCATCGTGGCGCTGACCGTCTTCGCAGCCACGAAGCTGCAGCTGGTGGTGGTGCCGGTGTTGATCGCACTGATCGTGGCATCCGCGTTCCGCCCAGTGGTGCGCCTTCTTGAGCAGCACATGCCGCGGGTGATCGCCGCGATCATCTCGCTCCTGGCTGGGATCATCGTGTTCGGCGGAGTGATCACGATCGCTGTTTTCCAGGTGCAGTCGCAGTTCTCCACCCTGCAGAAGTCGGTGACCTCCGGCATTTCTACGGTGGCCAACTTCGTGCAGAATGGTCCGCTCAACCTCGGAACCAAGCAAATCACTGCCGTGCAGAAGACACTCGTCGACTTCGTCACGAGCGCGCAATTCGGCTCTGGTGCGCTCGCCGGGGTGTCGACGGCCGCGGAGTTCATCACCGGCGCGGTGCTCACGGTGATCGTGCTGTTCTATTTCATGAAGGATGGCCCGATGATCTGGTCGTTCCTCATCACGCCCTTCGCTCCTCGTGTGCACGCCAAGTTGCGTCGCGCCGGTGACAGCGCGGTGCAGACCCTCGGCGGCTATGTGCGTGGAACCGCGATCATCGCGTTCGTCGACGCACTTTTCATCGGTGTGGCCATGCTGGTCCTGCAGGTTCCCCTCGCCATCCCGCTGGCGATCCTGGTCTTCATCGGTGCGTTCATCCCCCTCGTCGGGGCGACGATCACTGGCATTATCGCGGCACTGGTCACCCTGGTGACGAACGGCCCCACCGCGGCGATCATCGTCGTGATCGTCGTTGTCGCGGTGCAGCAGCTCGAGGGTAACTTTCTCTCTCCCTTCGTGATGGGCAAGTCGCTCAAGCTGCACGGACTCATCGTGCTGCTCGCCCTCACCGCCGGCACTATCCTCGGGGGAATCTTCGGCACGCTGATCTCAGTTCCCGCCGCGGCGGTCGCCTGGGCCGTCATCAAGCGCTGGAACGACCCGATCGTGCCAGAGCCGGGTGTCGACACCGCGAAGAGGGCGTCAGCCGCGAGGTGAGTGTCGACGGCGGAGCGGCTCGAGCAGGCTGAGCGGCACCGAGTCGAGCACGAATTCCGCCCACTCGCGGTAGCCCGACGGACCCGGGTGGAAGAGGTCGGTTGCCCAAAACGTGGGTGTGTACGGCGGCGGCTTCGGTAGAGCCAACACCCGGTCGAGGCCTCGAACGGCGGCGCGAGCGGCATCGTCCAGACTCGCGGCATGCAGCGCGAGGTTCCAGCGCAGGGGGCTGCGAAGGCTGCGGAAGCGGTCGAACCGGGGCATCAGCGAGACCAGGAGCAGGGCATCCGGGTTCACCTGTCGCAGTCGGAGCACGATCTCGCGCACATCCTGAGCGAAGGCTCGGCGGGAGCGCAGCCCGAGAGCGTCGTTGGCTCCGATTGTGAGGAAGACGACGTCATAGTGATCCGCGGTCGCCGCACCCATGAACCGTGTCAGGAGGTCACGGGAGGTTGCGCCGTTCTCGCCGATCGCCCTCCACGTTGTTCCCCGATCGAAACGATCTCCGAATTCCTGGGCGAAACTGCCGGGAAGTGCCTCATTTTGTCTGTCCGCTCCGACGCCGGCTGCCGTCGAATCCCCGAGCACGAGCAGGCGGATCAGGTCGGCGCCCGGCAACGATCCGGTCCAGGGCAGCGCCGCATCCGGAAGCCGCGGGATGCTCGAGCGGGCCTTCCTCGCCTGCACCAGCAGCACAGGGGCAAGGGGAATGGCGGCGGCCCGACTCAGAAAGTTCGGGCGGAAATTCATCACTTCACCGATTTTAGGCCGCTCACGCCAGGCGGCCTGACAGCGCGGGATGCGGCGGCTCAGGAGGCTGATGCGGTCACGCGGATCACATTGGCCCAGGGGTCGTCAAAGCTCAGGGTCTGCCCGTCGTGACGGGTCTCGATGCCGTGGTGTGACATCCGCTCGCCGAGGGATCCGAGGTCGTCTGCCCCGGGCACGACGATGTCGACCTGGCCGAGTCCGAGCGTGCGGCCGCGGCGACCGGCCCCCGCACTGTTCCAGATGTTCATCGCCATGTGGTGGTGATAGCCGCCTGCGCTCACGAAGAGGGCGGAATCGCCGTACATGATGGTCTGCTCGAAGCCGAGACGGTTGACGTAGAACTCCCGGGCTGAGGCGATGTCGCCCACAGCGAGGTGCACGTGGCCGACGACGGCGTCGCCGAAGTTCGGAGTGGCGACGGCGGTCTCGGTGAGGTGCTCCTGCAGAAAGACATTCGGGTCGAGAAACAGCGTGGACATCTCGACCTGGCCGTGCGCCCAGCCCCATTCGGCGCGGTCGCGGTCCCAGTAGAGCTCCACCCCATTGCCCTCCGGGTCGGTGAAGTAGAAGGCCTTGCTCACGAGGTGGTCGGAGCTGCCGGTGAAGGTGCCGGGGGCTTTCGTCGCGACCGAATAGACGGATGCCGCCAGTGCGGCCTCCGAATCGAACAGGATGGCCGTATGGAACAGCCCGGCGTCCCGCGGACTCGCCTGAACGAGCTCGGGGGCCGCCCGCAGAATAATCAGGGGGGTTATGCCGCGGCCGAGAGTCACGGTGTCGGCGGTGGAGGCCAGCACGGTGAGCGCCACCGCGTCACGGTAGTAGGCGGTCATCCCGTCGAGGTCGGCGACGAGCAGCGTCACGGAACCCATAGAGGTGTCGGCGGCGAGGAGATCGGTTGCGGTCATATCGGTATCAACTTAGTTGATGCGACAACTATTCCGCTACGTCGACAGGTTGAGAGGGGTGACCAGGCCCGCTCGCGCACCTTGTCTCGTTCGCGGATCCCGCCCAGTTCGCGGCCTGCCCCGCCCCGCGAGCGCACCCCGCCCCGTTCGCGGATCAGGATGCGTTCGAGATTGCAGCGTGTCGGCTGGCAGTGGAGCGGCGAGTCGCGGGTAACTCCTGATCCGCGAACACGATCCGCGAACCTGATCCGCGAACACGGTCCGCGCCACGGGCAACCCCGCACAGCGCAGTTGACCTCGCAAGTACGCTGCGAGGCACGGTGTGTCGCGGGAGGGTATGGCGACCACCCTGACGGAATGCAGGCACCTGCCGTACCGAAGGCAGCGCCTACTGGCATCCCTCGCACAGCGCGTCGTTGGCGGGATCTCCACCGAACAGCAGCTTTTCGAAACAGATCGAGAGCGCTGAGTCGGCGTAATGACCGAAATTCGGGATGCGGGTGAATCCCTCCCGCTCGTAGAAACGGATCGCGTCCGGCTGGGCTTCACCCGTCTCGAGCACGAGGCGCAGCCACGCGCGCTCCCTGCCAAAGCCCTCGAGAGCATCGAGGATGCCGGTCGAGACTCCCGAGCCGCGGTAGTGCGGCGCCACATACATCCGCTTGATCTCCGCTTCGCTGTCGCCGAGTTGCCGCAGGCCACCGCACCCGGCAGGGTCGCCGTCGTCGCTGTACGCCACGAAAAACGCCGTGATGTCGGCGGCGGTCGGAGCCGGCCCCGGTTCGGAATCGGGCGTGCCGTAGCGCAGCTCCATCTCGGCGCGCTGGGCTGCACGGAGCGCGGTGGCTTCCGGGTCGTCCCAGGCGACCTGGCGCACGATCATGAGCCGGTGAGCCGCTGGATCAGCTCCCGGTAGCGGGCCGCGGTCTCGTCCACGATCTCGGGTGGGAGCGACGGCGGGAGCTCCGGCGGCACGCCGCGCTGATCCCAGTTCGCGCTGAGCCAATTGCGCACGATCTGCTTATCGAAACTGTCCGTTCGATTGCCGGCGGCATAGGTTGCGGCATCCCAGTAGCGCGAACTGTCACTCGTCAGCACCTCGTCGGCGAGCGTAAGTACGCCAGTATCACGATTGGCGCCGAATTCGAACTTGGTGTCCGCAAGGATCACGCCGCGGGACTCCGCAATTGCCGATGCCCGTGAAAAGATCTCGAGGCTGAGGGTGCGCAGCGCCTCGGCCACTTCCCGCCCCACGAGTTCGACCGTGCGTTCGAAGCTGATGTTCTCGTCGTGCGCACCCATCGGAGCCTTCCACGCCGGCGTATAGATCGGCTCGGGAAGCCGATCTCCGTTCGCGAGCCCCGCCGGAAGGGCGATGCCGCATACCGTCTGGGACTCCTGGTATTCGAGCCAGCCGGAGCCCACGAGGTATCCGCGCACCACGCACTCGATCGGAAACATACCGAGGGTTCGCGCGAGCATCGCGCGCCCGGCCACGGCATCCGGAATGAGGTCTCGCACCGAATCTCCCTGCAGCTCGCGATCGGCGACGAGGTGATTCGGCACCCCCACAAGCTGGTCGAACCACCACAGACTCAGCGTCGTGAGCAGTTCACCCTTGCCCGGAATTCCGGGCGAGAGCACATGGTCGAACGCGCTCACCCGGTCGCTGGCAACCAGGAGCACCCGCCGGGCGCTGGCCAGATCCGCCGTCCCCGTCTCGAAGTACAGGTCACGCACTTTGCCGGAGTACGCGTGCGTCCAGCCGTCCGCGGTCAAGTCGATTGCGTTCACCCCCCTCATTATTCAGGAACCTGGGGGGCGGATGTTCGGATGACAGCCCGCGGCACCTCGTGCGTCAGCCACCCCGGCGCTATTCCGCAATACTCCGCGCTACTCCGCAAGAGCCGACGCTACTCCGCGACGCGCAGTGCGATGTCGGTGCGGTATTGCCCACCCTCGAGGTCGATCGCCTGCAGCGCGAGATAGGCGCGGGATCGGGCCTCCACAAAGTTGCTACCGGTCGCGACGACGCTGAGCACGCGTCCGCCAGTTGCCACGAGGGCGCCGCCGGAGACGGCGGTGGCCGCATGGGCTACCGTCACCCCGTGGATCGCGAGGGCGGTATCGACGCCGAAGATCGTGCGGCCGGTGATGGGGGTTTCGGGATAGCCCTCACTCGCCAGCACCACGGTGACCGCAACGTCGTCAGAGAACTCCGGGCGGGCAAGCCCGCCAAGTTCGCCACTCGCCGCCGCGAACAGCAGGCCGCTCAGCGGAGTGATGAGACGTGGCAGCACCACCTGGGTCTCGGGGTCCCCGAAGCGGGCGTTGAACTCTATGACCCGCGTACCGCTTTCAGTGATGATCAGGCCGCAATAGAGCAGTCCGATGAACGGTGTCTGTTCTGCGGCGAGGGTGCGCACGGTGGGAATGGCGATGGTGTCGATCACCTCGTCCACGAAGCCGGCAGGCAGCCACGGAAGGGGGGAGTAGGCGCCCATACCGCCGGTGTTCGGGCCTTCGTCGTTGTCAGACAGGCGTTTGTAGTCCTGCGCCGGCTCGAGCGGAAGCACGTTGTGACCGTCGCTGAGCAGAAAGAGTGAGACCTCCTGGCCATCGAGGAACTCCTCAACGAGCACACTGCCCTGGCCAATCCAGTATTCGGCGTGGGCAACCGCTGCCATCCGATCGCTCGTGACCAGCACACCCTTGCCGGCGGCAAGTCCATCTGCCTTGACGACGTAGGGCGCGCCAAACGAGTCCATTGCGGCGATCGCTTCATCGAGGCTGCCCGCCCGGGTCGCACGGCCGGTGGGCACACCGGCGACATTCATGATCCGCTTCGCGAAGGTCTTGCTGCCCTCAAGCTGGGCCGCGGCCTTGCCCGGACCGAACACCGCGATCCCGCGCTGGCGCAGTCGGTCGGCGACACCGGCGACGAGGGGTGCCTCCGGGCCGATGATCACCAGCTCGATGTCGTTTTCCAGAGCGAAGTCGGTGACGACGGCTGGATTGGCGGGGTCGAGCGCAATGACGGGTACGTCGGCAGCGATACCGGCATTGCCGGGGGCCGCGATGATGGCGTGATCAACGGCCTCACGCAGGAGGGCGGTGATGATGGCATGCTCACGAGCACCGGAACCGAGGACGAGGATTCTCACTTGGCAAGCGTACCGACCCGCTGCGCCACCCATCGGCCTGATTGCCCGGCCCGATGCCCAGCATCGCCGGGCCCGATGCCCAGCATCGCCGGGCAGACTGATGACATGGCCCACCGTCAGCGACCCACCGAATCGACCGCGCCGGTCGACAAGTTCTGTGTCGCCTGCGGCCGCCGCATCGAGTGGCGGGCAAAATGGGCGCGCGACTGGGAGGCCGTGCGTTATTGCTCCGACGCCTGCCGAGGCCGGGGAGTGGCGGAGAGCGACCGGATGCTCGAATCCGCGATTCTCTCACTGCTGGCCGACCGCCCCGCTGGCGCCACCATCCTCGTCGCGGATGCCGCAAGGGCTGTCGGTGAGGACCGTTGGCAGGAGCTCGCGGAGCCGGCCCGGCGCGCGGCAAGGCGACTCGTCGCGGCAGGGGAGGTCGACATCCTCCAGGCCGGCAGAGTCGTCGATGCATCGACAGCGAAGGGGCCGTTCCAGGTGCGACGACGCCATCGCTGAAGCCCCGACGCCGCTCGCGGTGAAGCGGGCACGGCCGCACCTGCCAAGCTGAGGGGATGACTCCCCGCCACACTCTTCTCGCGCTCCTGGTAGTGGTGCTCTGGGGCTTCAACTTCGTGGCTATCGACCTCGGACTCACCAATGTACCGCCACTGGTCTTCCTCGCGATGCGGTTTGTGCTGGTGGCCGTTCCGGCAGTCTTCTTCATTAGGCCACCGGCGATCGGCTGGCGGAACATCCTGCTCATCGGGGCTTTCCTCAGCCTCGGCCAGTTCACACTTCTCTACCTCGCGCTGTCGCTCGGGATGCCGCCGGGCCTCGCCTCACTGCTGCTGCAGACCCAGATCGTGTTCTCCGTGGTCGTCTCATCCCTGCTGCTGCGCGAGCATCCCACCCGCCGACAGCTCGTGGGGATCGTGATCGGCATGGTCGGTCTCGCCGTAGTGGTGGTCGGGCACACCTATGCCGCGCCCTGGCTCCCGCTCGTGATCACCCTGCTCGCCGCGCTGTCCTGGGCCATTGGCAACGTGCTGTCACGACGAGCGCGCGCGGCATCCGGTCTCTCACTTGTGGTGTGGTCAGGGCTCGTGGTGCCCATCCCCTCTTTCGGCCTGGCGCTGCTGGTGGATGGCCCACGGGCCGTTGGCTACTCGCTCACTCATCTGTCGATCGCTGCGATTCTCAGCACGGTCTACACCGCGGTCGCGGCCTCTCTCGTGGCCTACACGATCTGGAATTCCCTGCTCGCCCGTTACCCGACCAGCGCCGTCGTGCCGTTCACGCTGCTCGTGCCGGTGATCGGCATCCTCGCCGCCTGGGCGGTCTTCGACGAGAAGCCGACCGGCAGCGAACTCGTTGGCGGGGCGATCATGCTCGGCGGGCTCGCGGCTGCCGTCGTGAGCCGGCGCCCGCGGACGCCGGCGTTCGTGCCCAAATAGGTGTGCAGACCCCGAGTAGCGTAGAACCATGGTTAAAGCACGCATTTCGGATGTCTCCGGCCGCGACGCCGTGGATCGGGCGCTCGCGACCGTGGCGGATCGGGACACCGAGGCGACGGCCGTGCGTTACCTTCTCCAGGTGCTGGCGGAGGGCGCTCCTGGCAACTCCGTGGAGGTGCGGGTGCCGCCGTTCGGCGCCGTGCAGTGCATCGAGGGCCCTGGCCATACCCGCGGAACTCCGCCGAACGTCGTCGAGACCGACGCGCTCACCTGGCTCGCCATCGCGACCGGGGGCACCGCCTGGGCGCATGCCCTCGAGCACGGCCGGATCGCGGCATCCGGATCCCGCGCCGATCTCTCCGCCCACCTGCCGCTCGCCTGGGCCGGGGCGGATACCCCGGAGCAGTCAGGGACAATAGGAACATGACTGCCGAGCCAGACCCCGATCCACAGGTGGACAGCGGGTCGAGAACCGGCCCGGACGAACCCTCCCGGTCCACGGTCGAGACCGAGGTGACGATGCGCCGGATTCCCCGATACTCGCGCTTTCTGATCCTTGGGGCAGGGCTGGGGGCTGTCGCCACCTTCATTCTCACGGCATCGTTTCCGTCTGATCCGAAGGTGGGGTTCGGCGCCCTCTTCGGTTATTTCCTGATCTTCGGAGTGCCGGCAGGAGTTGTGATCGGAGCCGTGATTGCGATCGTGCTGGATACCGGCCTCAAACGCCGCGCCCGCAACGTGATGGCCGAGCACACCACCGTCGATCCGCTGCCGGACGAGCCCGCCGCCTGACGGGACCTGCCGCGCGGGAGATAGCTTCGCGGGGCGAAACTAGACAGACTAGATAGTTGCGCTATCGGATAGCTATACTATCCGTATGCGAATGGCCGAGCTCAGCACCACCAGCGATGTCCCCGTGGCCACGATTAAGTACTACCTGCGCGAAAAGCTGCTGCCGGCTGGCGAGAGCGAGACGGCCAACCAAGCTCGCTACGGCAGCACGCACCTCGATCGCCTCCGTCTCATCCGCGCGCTCATCGACGTCGGTGGGCTCAGTGTCGTATCCGCCCGCAGCGTGCTCCGCGCTATCGATTCGGATGCCTCGCTACCCGAGACCTTTGCGGTGGCACAGCGGTCCGTGTCCGTGCCCATCGCGTCCGGCGATCTTGACCCGGCAGACCTCGACCGCATCGACGAGTTGCTCGTCGGCTGGCACGTCTCGCCGGACAACCCCGGGCGCCTTGCTTCTGCACGCGTGCTCTCCGCCTTCCGCGGAGTCGGGCAGACGGATGACCGAGGCTGGTTTGCCCGATACGCCGAGGCCGCGCTTCTTATCGCCACCGCCGACCTTGACGAGATCGAGTCGCGCCCCGATCGCGCAGCCAAAGCCGAAACCGTCGTGGTCGGCACGGTGCTCGGAGACGCCCTGATCTCCGGGTTGCGCCGTGCAGCCCAGGAGCACATCACCTCGCAACGATTTTCCTAAAAAGAGCAATGACAACCATGACCAACTCCATCGACGCGCTCGCCGCTTCGGTTCTCCGCTTCGGCTGGCACCGTCCGCTGTTCTGGCTTTCCTTCGGCATGATGGCGCTCGTCGCGATTGCCCTGGTCGGACTGGTGGTCGACCCCCGCACGATCACCGGAATGCCGCTGTGGGCGAAGCCGCTCAAGTTCGCACTCTCCGTGCTCATCTACAGCGTGACGTTGGCCTGGTTGCTCACCCAGGTCCCGCGGGCTCGCCGACTCGCCTGGTGGGCTGGAACGGTCATT
The DNA here is from genome assembly GCA_025363205.1 of Frigoribacterium sp. Lineage (GTDB taxonomy): Bacteria > Actinomycetota > Actinomycetes > Actinomycetales > Microbacteriaceae > Lacisediminihabitans. Next base: position 1,733 of record JANYEI010000074.1, on the reverse strand, counting down.
GCCGTGTTCCTCGCGGTGGAGATGATCGTGATTTACGGAGCAGCTTTCGCCGACACGACGAGCCACTTCAACGTGGCCACCCCGTTCGCGGCGGCGCTCTGGAGCACGATGGCGGTGTCGATCGTGATCGTCTGGGCCGCCACCATCCTCGTGGCCGTGTTGCTGTTCCGCGCGGATCTCGGTGACCAGGCGCGCAGCTTCGCCATCCGCTCCGGCCTCATCATCGCGGTGATCGGCATGGGCCTCGCGTTTCTCATGACCAGCCCGACGGCGGCCCAGTTGTCGAACTTCCAGGGCATCGCCGGCGCCCACACCGTCGGGCTCAGCGACGGGGGGCCGGGCCTCCCGCTGCTCGGTTGGAGCACCGTTGCCGGCGACCTGCGCATCCCGCACTTCGTCGGGATGCATGCGATGCAGGTGATTCCCCTCGTGGCGCTGCTCATCGAGCTGCTCGGCAGCCGTCTGCTCGCATTGCGCGATGCACGCGCCCGGCTCGGCATCCTGGTGGTGCTCGCGGGGCTCTATCTCGGGATAATCGCCGTGCTCACCGTGCAGGCGCTCTCTGGCGAATCGATCGTGCATCCGGATGCCGCGACCTCGACGGTCTCGTTCGCCCTGTTCCTCGCCGCCGCGGTGGGCATCGTCGTGATCGTGGGCCGTGCGCGCACCCGTCGGCGCCCCCTCGGCAGCGGTGTTGGGAGTGACCGGCACCGCAGCGAGGGAGGGAAATCCACCGTTTGACGGAAAATCTCCCTCCATTCGGTGCTGATCGAGCAAAAAACCCTCCCGCGTGGGGGAAGGAAGGAACGGCACACGCGGACGGAAGGAACGGCGCACGCGGGGGGAAGGAGGGGCGCACGCGGGGGGAAGGAGGGGCGCGCGCGGGGGCAAGGAACGGCGCACGCGGGGGCAAGGAACGGCGCACGCGAGGGAAGGAACGGCGCACGGGACGACCCGTGCAGCGTCCGCTTCGAGCAGCGAACGCACCAGGGGCGGCGAACCCCGGGATGATTCAGCTGAGCTGCGTGCGCTCCACCCAGGCGAGATACTCCGGGGTCACGGTGCCGGTGATGTAGTCGCCCGTGAAGCAGCTCATCTCGAGGGCCGTGACGTTCGAGCCCTCGAGGATGGCCGCCTGCATGTCAGCGACCTCCTGGTAGATCAGGTAATCGGATCCCATCTCCCGGGTGATGTCGCCGATCTTTCGATTGTGGGCGATGAGCTCCTCTCGCGATGGCATGTTGATGCCATACACGTGCGGGAATCGCACCGGCGGCGCGGCCGAAGTGAAGGTGACTTTGTTCGCGCCAGCCTCGCGGGCCATCTGCACGATCTCCTTTGAGGTGGTGCCGCGCACGATCGAATCATCAACGATGAGAATGTTCTTGCCGCGGAACTCTGAGCCCATGGCATTGAGCTTCTGCTTCACCGATTTCTTGCGTTCGGCCTGCCCGGGCATTATGAACGTGCGGCCGATGTAGCGATTCTTGTAGAAGCCCTCGCGGTATTCGATCCCGAGTTTTTGTGCCACCTGCATGGCGGCCGGACGTGAGGAATCGGGGATGGGCATGACCACGTCAATGTCTCCGAGGGGCGTGTACCGGGCGATCGTGTCGGCGAGCCGGTTGCCGAGGCGCAGGCGGGCGTCGTAGACCGAGATGCCGTTCATGATCGAGTCGGGGCGCGCGAGGTAGACATACTCGAATGAGCACGGCACGAGCGAGGGGTTCTTC
>JANYEI010000044.1 GCA_025363205.1 Frigoribacterium sp. | reverse complement strand
ATCGTGACCCTCAAGTCCGGTTCCATCGACATCTTCACGGCTGTCGGCTAGACGGCGCCCGACAGAAACCTGAGGAGAGATAACAATGGCTATTCGTAAGTACAAGCCCACGACTCCCGGTCGTCGCGGTTCTTCGGTCGCAGATTTTGCCGAGATCACCCGCTCGACCCCGGAGAAGTCGCTGCTTCGCCCGCTGCCCAAGACCGGCGGACGTAACAACGCCGGTCGCATCACGACGCGTCACATCGGTGGTGGCCACAAGCGCCAGTACCGCGTGATCGACTTCAAACGCAATGACAAGGACGGCGTCAACGCCCGCGTCGCTGAGATCGAGTACGACCCGAACCGCACAGCGCGCATTGCACTGCTGCACTTCCTGGATGGGTCGAAGCGATACATCATTGCTCCGAACAAGCTCAATCAGGGCGACATCATCGAATCGGGTGCTGGCGCGGACATCAAGCCGGGAAACAACCTGCCGCTACGCAACATCCCGGTCGGAACCGTCATCCACGCGATCGAGTTGAAGCCGGGCGGGGGAGCCAAGATGGCTCGCTCGGCCGGAGCATCGGTTCGCCTCGTCGCCAAAGATGGCCCGTATGCGCAGCTTCGCCTGCCGTCCGGTGAAATCCGCAACGTCGACGCTCGCTGCCGCGCAACTATCGGCGAGGTCGGCAATGCCGAGCAGTCGAACATCAACTGGGGCAAGGCCGGCCGCATGCGCTGGAAAGGCGTTCGCCCGACCGTCCGTGGTGTCGCGATGAACCCGGTCGATCACCCGCACGGTGGTGGTGAGGGCAAGACCTCCGGTGGACGTCACCCGGTCAGCCCGTGGGGTCAAAAAGAAGGCCGCACCCGCCATATCAACAAAGAGAGCGACAAGCTCATCGTTCGCCGCCGCAATGTCGGCAAGAAGCGCAAGTAGGAGTTGTAGAGGATGCCACGCAGTCTCAAAAAGGGCCCCTTCGTCGACGACCACCTGTTTCGCAAGGTGGCCAAGGCGAACGAAGCCAGCAGCAAGAGCGTTATCAAGACCTGGTCACGTCGCTCAATGATCATCCCGTCGTTCCTCGGTCACACGATCGCAGTGCACGATGGCCGCAAGCACATCCCGGTGTTCATCACCGAGACGATGGTCGGGCACAAGCTCGGAGAGTTTGCTCCCACCCGCACCTTCCGTGGACACGAGAAGGACGACAAGAAGGGTCGTCGCCGCTAGCGCGGGGACGGAAAGGTATAGAGAAATGGTTGAATCCATCGCTCGCGTGAAGCACATTCGCGTCACCGCTACGAAGGCTCGTCGTGTCGTCAACATGATCCGTGGCAAGCAGGCCTCAGAGGCTCTCGCCATTCTGAAGTTCGCTCCGCAGGGTGCAAGCGTGCCCGTCTACAAGCTCGTTGAGTCGGCAATAGCCAACGCTCGGGTCAAGGCGGATGCTGCGAACAGCTACCTGGATGTCGAAGACCTGTTTGTGTCGTCCGCATTCGTTGACGAGGGAACGACGCTCAAGCGATTCCAGCCTCGTGCACAGGGACGCGCCTTCCAAATCCTGAAGCGCACCAGCCACATCACGATCGTCCTGGCCACGCCAGACGAGAAGGATGGAGCTGCTGTGCCCGCACAAAGTTCATCAACTGCGAAGGCAGGGAAGAAGTAATGGGACAGAAAGTAAACCCCTACGGGTTCCGCCTGGGGATCACCACCGACCACGTGTCGCGTTGGTTCTCAGACAGCACGAAGGTCGGACAGCGCTACAGCGACTTCGTCGCCGAAGACATCAAGATCCGCAACCTGCTTAAGACGTCACTCGATCGTGCTGGAGTTGCCCGCATCGAGATCGAGCGCACCCGCGACCGCGTTCGCGTCGACATCCACACCGCCCGTCCGGGCATTGTGATCGGTCGTCGAGGCGCAGAGGCCGAGCGAATTCGCACGGACCTCGAGGAGCTTTCGGGCAAGCAGATCCAACTCAACATTCTCGAGGTTAAGAACCCCGAGGCCGAGGCCCAGCTCGTGGCACAGGGGATCGCGGAGCAGCTCAGCGCTCGCGTCGCATTCCGTCGTGCAATGCGCAAGGGCCTGCAGGGTGCCCAGCGCACCCCGACGGTTAAGGGTGTTCGAATCCAGGTGTCTGGTCGTCTCGGTGGTGCAGAAATGAGCCGCTCCGAGTTCTACCGCGAGGGCCGGGTTCCGCTGCACACGCTGCGCGCGAACATCGACTACGGATTCTACGAAGCCAAGACCACCTTCGGCCGCATCGGCGTGAAGGTCTGGATCTACAAGGGCGACATCACCAATAAGGAGCTCGCTCGCGAGCAGGCCAACGCCAAGTCCACGCGGCCCGAGCGCCGGGACGACCGACGTGATGGCGGCCGTGATGGTGGACGCGATAGCGGTCCGCGTCGAGCTGCCCCGGCAGCCGCGGCCGCTCCGAAGGCAGATGCTGCTCCGACAGCAGTAGCAGTGGAGGCCTAGAGACATGTTGATTCCCCGCAGGGTTAAACATCGCAAGCAGCACCACCCCGGCCGTAGCGGCCAGGCGACCGGTGGCACGACGGTAACGTTCGGCGAGTACGGCATCCAGGCCATAACTCCGGCCTACGTGACGAACCGCCAGATCGAGGCCGCGCGAATCGCGATGACCCGCCATATCAAGCGTGGTGGGAAGGTATGGATCAACATCTACCCCGACCGCCCACTCACCAAGAAGCCAGCTGAAACCCGCATGGGTTCCGGTAAGGGTTCACCCGAGTGGTGGATCGCCAACGTCAAACCCGGTCGTGTTCTCTTCGAACTCGGTGGAGTCGACGAGACGGTCGCACGCGAGGCGCTCACCCGCGCTATCCACAAACTGCCACTCAAGGCACGCATCATCAAGCGCGAGGAGGGCGACGCATAATGGCGATCGGTTCTAAAGAGCTCGCCCCAGTCGAGCTCGACACATTTGAAGACGAGAGACTCGTCGACGAACTCAAAAAAGCCAAGGAAGAGCTGTTCAACCTGCGCTTCCAGTCGGCTACCGGCCAGTTGGATAGTCACGGTCGCCTCCGCGCTGTCAAGCGCGACATTGCTCGCATCTACACGGTCATTCGTGAGCGCGAGCTTGGCATCCGTGCGACTCCCGTTGCGGTCGAGGTGGCCCCGAAGGCTGCCGGGAAAAAGACCAAGAAGACCGAGGATGCCGCTCCGGCGGCCGCCGAGTCGGCTGCTGTTGACGCGGCCGTCGAGTCAGCTGAGGGGAAGAAGTAATGGCTACCGAGACCAAGAGCACCGAGGCGCAAGAGACGGCTGTCGACCGTGGTAACCGCAAGACCCGTCGTGGCTATGTCACGAGCGACAAGATGGACAAAACCATCGTCGTCGAGGTCGAGGACCGCGTAAAGCACCCCCTCTATGGCAAGGTCATCCGCCGCACCTCCAAGGTCAAGGCCCACGACGAGGCCAATGCGGCCGGAATCGGCGACCTCGTCCTCATCAGCGAGACCCGCCCGCTCAGTGCCACCAAGCACTGGCGCCTGGTCGAGATCCTCGAGAAGGCCAAGTAGGCCTCACGCCTACTTCGGATAAGGACACTTAAATGCTTCAGCAGGAATCCAGGCTCAAGGTCGCCGATAACACCGGTGCCAAGGAGCTGCTCACGATTCGCGTACTTGGTGGCTCCGGCCGTCGTTACGCCGGCCTCGGCGACGTCATTGTCGCAACGGTCAAGGATGCGATCCCCGGCGGCAACGTCAAAAAGGGTGACGTCGTGCGAGCGGTCATCGTGCGCACCAAGAAAGAGACCCGTCGTCCCGACGGGTCGTACATCAAGTTCGACGAGAACGCCGCTGTCATTCTCAAGGCTGACGGCGACCCTCGTGGCACTCGCATCTTCGGACCGGTCGGTCGCGAACTCCGCGATAAGAAGTTCATGAAGATCATCTCGTTGGCACCGGAGGTCTTGTAACCATGGCGAACATTAAAAAGGGCGACCTCGTCCAGCTCATCAGCGGCCGCAGCCAGGCTCGCGGTGGCGACCGTGGCAAGCAGGGTCGTGTGATCGAGGTTCTCGTCGAGCGAAACCGCGTCGTCGTTGAAGGACTCAACTACATCACCAAGCATGTTCGCGTCGGACAGAGCGACCGGGGAACCAAGACCGGTGGTATCGAGACGCGTGAAGCGCCGATCCATGTCTCCAACGTTCAGCTGGTCAATCCCGACACAAAGCAGCCGGCTCGCGTCGGCTTCACGGTGGAGACGAACGCCTCGGGCAAGACCACTCGCACTCGCTTCTTCAAAGACTCACGTCGAATTCCTGTGAAGAAGTCCGCAGCAAAGAAGAGCGACAGTACGAAGGCCGACACGTCCGTCGAGTCTGGGGATGCTGTCGTGCCCGAGGCGAAGGCCGCTCCCGAGGCGAAGGCCGCTCCCAAGGCGAAGGCCGCTCCCAAGGCGAAGGCCGCCCCCAAGACCACCAAGGCAACTGAGAAGGACGCCGACTAATGACTGACACCGCAACTGCCGTGCCGGCTGTCAAAGTGCAGCCGCGCCTTAAGCAGAAGTACCGCACCGAGATCTCTGCCCAGCTGGCGAAGGACTTCGGCTTCACGAACGTGCACCAGGTGCCCGGTCTCGTGAAGATCGTGGTCAACACCGGTGTCGGC
>JANYEI010000040.1 GCA_025363205.1 Frigoribacterium sp. | reverse complement strand
GAGTCCCTCGTCCTCAATGATCGTGTCAAGTTCTGCGGCTCGGCGGGCCGCAACGTAAGTGATCCAGTCTTTGTCGACCGGACCGGTCGAAACCCGGTCGACGAATGCCTCGATGAGGTCCTTCTTGTTGCGAAGCGAAGGCGACGCGTCGATGGCGCGGGTGATCTCGGCGCGGATCTCTGTGTCGTCTCCATCTCCGTGGTCGTCGCGGTACTTCTGTACGAGCATCAGGATGAAGTCGACGTTGATTTCGACCTGCTTGATCAGCTCGATCTCAAAGACGATGTCGTCGTTGATCGATTCCTTTTCGCCGTCTTTCTCTCTTCGGTATTCGGCGTAGTAGTCGAGGTACAGGCTGCGGTAGTCCTGGGTCTGGCGTTCGGTGAGGATCTCCTGTCCGACGAAATCGTCGAACGAGATGAGGATGTTCTGCAGCCGGAGGATCGCACCGAACAACCCGATGAACGCTTTCTGCGCGGCCTCGCCGATGATGGTCGATCCAAGCGGGTAGTGCTGCAGTAGTTCGGTGACCAGTTCTGCGTATTCGCTGTAGTAGTCGCCGTAGGGCTTCAGCAGCACTACCCCGCGGGCGTTCTTGTTGCCGAACAGCGCAATGGCGTCGTTGGTCTGCTCTTCGAGGTCGCGGAAGCTGACGATGTTGCCGTAGGTCTTCACCGAGTTGAGGATGCGGTTCGTGCGCGAAAACGCCTGGATAAGGCCGTGCGAGCGCAGGTTCTTGTCGACGAACAGGGTGTTGAGGGTGGTCGCGTCGAATCCGGTGAGGAACATGTTCACGACGATCGCCAGGTCGAGCTCCCGATTCTTCAGCCGCAGGGAGAGGTCTTTGTAGTAGTTCTGAAACCGTTCGTCGTTGGTGTCGTAGCTGGTGGCGAACAGTGCGTTGTAGTCCTGGATGGCGTCTTCGAGAAAGTCGCGGGAGGAGACATCCAGTGCTCCGGTCTCGAGGGCCTCTTCGTCGAGGTAACCGTCGGCCTCGGCCTCGTTGGCCGCGTAGGAGTAGATGATGCCGATCTTCAGGCGCCGGTCAGGGGGAAGGCCCTGCTGCTGGATGGCGAACTGGTTGTAATAGCGCTTCGCTGCGTCGATGGATGCGGTCGCGAAGATGGCGTTGAACCCGTTGACCCGCCGACTGGTTTTTTGTTCGTCCACCTGGTTTTTGCCGGCGGCGACAGCGGCGATGTTCGTGGCGCCGGAGAAGCTGAAGCTGCTGCTGCGGCGGGTCTTCTGGTCGAAGTGCTTCAGCGTGTAGGCGACGACCTGGCGCACCCGCTCCGGTGCGAGCATGGCCTGTTCGGTGTCGATGGCTGACACCTGCTTGTCGGTGATGCCTTCCGGCAACTTGATGGTGTTGACGTAGTCGATGCGGAAAGGCAGCACGTTCTTGTCGTTGATGGCGTCGACGATTGTGTAGGTGTGCAGCCTGTCGCCGAATGCCTGCTCGGTGGTGCGCATCCCCGGGGCGCCGCTGCTGCTCGCGTTCTCGGCAAAGATCGGTGTGCCGGTGAATCCGAAGAGGTTGTACCGCTTGAACGCTTTCACGATCGCCGTGTGCATGTCGCCGAACTGGGAGCGGTGACACTCGTCGAAGATGATTACGATGTGGCCGCCGAAGATGGCGTGACCCTTGTTCGCTGGCGAGGTGATGAACGTGGCGAGTTTCTGGATGGTGGTGATGATGATGTGGGCGTTGGGGTCTTCCAACTGCTTCTTCAGCACCGCGGTGGAGGTGTTGGAGTTCGCGGCTCCCTTCTCGAATCGGTCGTACTCACGCATCGTCTGGTAGTCGAGGTCTTTGCGGTCGACCACGAACAGCACCTTGTCGACCGACGGTAGCCGGGAGGCCAGCTGCGCGGTCTTGAAACTGGTCAGCGTCTTGCCGGATCCGGTTGTGTGCCAGACATACCCGCCGGCCGCCAGGCTGCCGAGCTTTTTGTAGTTCGTCGAGATATCGATCTTTTGCAAAATGCGCTCGGTCGCCACGATTTGATACGGCCGCATGACCAGTAGCATTCGGTCGGCCGTCAGCACGCAGTACTTCGTCAGAATGTTCAGCAGGGTGTGCTGGGCAAAGAAGGTCTTCGTGAAACTCGAAAGGTTCTGGATCGGCCGGTTCGTGGCATCCGCCCACCACGAGGTGAACTCGAATGAGTTCGACGTCTTCTTCGCTTTCGATTTCGAAGCACCGGATGCCGCCTCGTCGAGGTGCGACCGACGGGTGGTGTTGCTGTAGTACTTGGTGAGGGTGCCGTTGCTAATCACAAACAGCTGCACATACTCGAACAGGCCGGAGCCTGCCCAGAAACTGTCCCGCTGGTAGCGGTTGATCTGGTTGAATGCCTCGCGGATGTCGACCCCACGACGTTTCAACTCGATGTGCACGAACGGCAAGCCGTTCACCAGCACGGTCACGTCGTATCGGTTCGCGTGCTTTGCTCCACCCTCGCCGTTGGTGACTTCGTATTGGTTAATCACCTGCAAGCGATTGTTGTGAATATTTGTCTTGTCGATGAGCAGGATGTTCTTGGTGGTACCGTCGTCCCGCTTCAGGAGTTGAACGTGATCCTCCTGAATCCTCACCGTCTTTGCCCGAATCGAGTCGTTCACTCCTGCGACCTTTTCGATGAAGAACTGCTCCCACTCGCCCGGCGAGAACGTCATCGAGTTGAGCGTCTCGAGCTGGTGGCGAAGGTTTAAGTCGAGCTCTTTCTGATTGGTGATCGGCAGGTACTCATAGGCCTGTGACTGCAACAGCCCGATGAACTCCCGCTCGAGGTCGGCCTCCGACTGATACCCGGCCAACCCCGACGCGTCTGCCGCGAACTCTGCGACAACCGTGCTCTCGGCACTGACCACGATCGGTTCATACCGGAGCGGAGGATTTCCTGCCTCCGGCAGACTGCTACTCGTCGAGTCCACGATTCTCCCAATCCGCATAGGTACCACCGGGCCACATCCACGCTCTGCGCCCGTTGCACGACCGACCCAACGCGATCGCCCCGGCCGTTGACGGGGAGCCGAACACCACATCCCGCGACAACCGCCCCACCGCACCCTCGACCACAATCGACCCATCAGCGATCAAGCGCTCATGCCGTGCCCGCAGTGCAGCATAGGAACGCTGCGTACCCTCCGACTTACCCGTGCCGGCCCACAACCCGACGACCAGTGAACCAGCGAGCATGATGAACTCGCCACCGTTTGACTGCGCGGTCGCTGCGACGCCGAGCTTCGTGCTTGTTAGCGAGAACACTGGCGAATCGACGACAGCCGGAGGCACAGCGACGCTGGCGGCTGAACGAACGCGGATCGCGTTGACGCCAAGCACCGGGAGGATGATCTGCAGCTGCTCTAGGAACGCCTCCATGTCAGAAACCTGGGCTTCGGAGAGCTTCCGCCCCTGCGGTGTCTGATCGTTGGTCAGCGTGACCCGGGACGCCTGCCGGGCGAGGTCGACCAGACGCGCCTCGAGGTAACCCCAATGCCCCTCGTTGAAACCGTCATCCTTAGCGCTGATCAGAACGACGCGGTCCCAGAAGTCCTTTTTCGCATCATGATCCCGAAATCGCTTCGCAAAATTCTCGGTTCGACCGATGTAACACAGCACTCCGCCGACCGCTTCGTCATCGTCACCGAGCAACAGGTAAGCGCCATTTCGGTTTGCTTCCGCACGCTTCATGATGTTCGCCAGATCAGACCGTGGGCCCGACAGCACATGCCCGGTCCACCCCGAGATCTCCGCCGTCGTCAGTGCACCGGGGGCGCCCTCCACCAGGAACAGCTCAATATGCTTCCCGTTCACGCGGGCGACTCATCGAAGGTGAGCAGCCGATCACGGTAGTACTCGTACTGCTTCCGGCGGGCAGCCAGCTCCGCGGGAAGGCCGATCGACAGGTCGTTCACGAGCGCGTCGAGCTGATCAAGAACCGAGACGGCTCGATCCTGGGCCACCAGGGGAGGAATCGGGATACGAACGGCGCCCATAGCTTTGGCCATCAATTTCGGGTTGCCCATCCCCGCGCTTACATGGGCCTTCGCGTACTGACTGAGTTGGTGAAATAAATATTTGGCAGAAACTAAGGATGGGTCTCGCACTTTGAGAAGCCCGCAGACATTCGTGATGCTGAATTTTTCACCTAGGTGATAAAACACCGAACCCGCATTTGCGCCGTCCGTAGTCCACGTGACCGACTCGAAATCGTATTCAAATGTGTCGACGTAGCCAAAAATTCCGTTGCTAAGAGTCTGAGAAGAATAGACGGGAAACACGCCTGCATGATCACGGAGGTAGTCCTTCGAAATCACCTTCCCACGTGAGACATTGCAAACCTCGTCTACTCTGGCCCACCGCACGTTTGGCTCGAACTCAAGGATGGATCCTCGGAAGTACAGAAGCTGCTGACGCCGCGCTTCCAGCTCCGCTTCCAGCTCCGCTTCCAGCTCCGCTTCCAGCTCCGTGAAGTTGTCCAAAATCCGCACGATCTCACGCTGCACCTCAAGCGGCGGCACCGGAATCTGGAACGTGGAGTACTTGCCAATCCACTGGCGAGCATGATCCTTGGGTTCATACCGGATTGTCTGCATGACGAAATAGATGTAGCGGAGATCTGTTGGCTGCCCTAATTTTACGGTGAGCATTTTCATCGCCGATGACTTTGCTTTGAAGGGGAAATCGACCCACTTGAACGCCGTTGTGAAGTCGTCGAAAATCACGACTGGCAATTCTTTAGACGCCGGGTAAATACCTTCGCTCTCGTTTGTGTAGCCGAGAATGAAGGTTTGCCCCGCCGTGAGTACGGGTGTGCGGTGGGCATCGTCGTAGTCGGCGGACGCAACAAGGTACTTCCCCGGCTGTGAATAATT
>JANYEI010000028.1 GCA_025363205.1 Frigoribacterium sp. | reverse complement strand
CGGCCGGGTGGCTCAGCGCTCTCGTCGCGCCGCTCGACCCCGGCGGAGCGGATGCCGTGGCGGTATTCGGCAAGCAGGAGCCCCGACCGGGATGCTTTCCCCTGCAGAAGTATGAGATCCAGGCCGTCTTCGCGCGATTCGGTGACGAACTGGCGCTCTATCAGCGCACCGAGCGGATGCCCACCGGCTCGGAGATGGACCTGCTTGCCTTCTATTCGGACGTCAATTCGGCCGCTCGGCGGGAGTTCCTCCTCGACGTGATTTCCTACCGCGATCTGTCCTATTCCGAGGACATGGCCTTCGCCCGCGACCTGATCGAGGCCGGCTACCGCAAGGCTTACTCTCCGGACGCCAGCGTCGAGCACTCCAACGACCTCAGCTATCGCGAATATGGCAAGCGCATCTTCGACGAAACCCTTGCCATGCGCCGAGTGGATGAGAGCGCCCCGATGTGCGGCTTCTGGGGGGCGGTGCTGCGGGCCGGCTACGGCATCCTGAAAGACTCGGGTCGAATCATCCGCGATTCTGATTATGGGGTGGGGGCGACCGTTCGGTGGGTCGTTGTGAACCCCTGGTACCACGTGACAAAGTGGCGCAACTACGGTCGCGCGGCGCGGGTGCGACTCGACGACCGCAGAACAATTGAGGCGTACTCGCTCGAGCGTGAGCGGGTGCGGCACGCGCGACCCGATAGCTAGCCGCGCCTCCCGACCAGCATTCTGCGCAGTCGGGGCGAGAGCGGGCCGCGCGTATGCGTCAAGCCGTGGGCCGCGCCGATGACGGTTGCCACCAGCTGGCGCCAGCGCCGTGGCCCCGAGACGATGGTGGTGCAGGTCGGCCCGATTTCGCGCTTGATCGCGGAGAGCACCCAGCGCGGGCGGATGCGGGAGTAACGCAGAAAAAGGTCGATGTTGTTTCGGGTGATGAAATACCGACGGGTGGGGCCGTGGTATTCGTAGGTGCGTTGGCGTCCCCGCTCATCGAAGCGAGCCACCCCGAAGGGTCTCAGCGCGACCTGCTCGCCGAGCGAATGGCTGATGTCCGTGCCTGGCCCCACGGCGATCCGATAGCCATACTGCGCAATACGCAGACAGAATTCGGTGTCGACGCAATCGATGAAGAGTCGCTCGTCGAAGAGCCCGCATTCCGCGAGGCACTCGGCGCTGATCAGAAAGCCCGACTGGATCGCCTCCCGTACCAAGCCGAGCCCTTCGGCCGTGTAGTGCTCGGGGATGGACGGTTGGCCGTTGACACGGTCGGTACAGACGACGCCGAGTCGTGTTGCTGGGGCCGCAATGCGAAAGGCTGCCTCGCAATCGGATACGTAGTGACCAGGCAGCACGGTGTCCTGATCGAGGGTGAGCACGAAATCGGCGGAGTCGGCGATCGCCATTCGAATGCCGATGTTGAGCGCCGCCGCGATCCCGTCGTTGCTTGGGCTCCGCAGGATCTCGCAGCCAAGCTTCCCTGCCGACTCGAGAATCCCCACCGGATCGTCCGGGCTTCCGTCGTCGACGACGATGATCGCTGCCACCTGCGGGATGAGAGCACGGATCCCGACCAACAAAGCCTCATCGGGCCGAAAGGTGGGTATGACGGCAATAATCCTTGAGCCGGTTGCTCCGTCAATTTCGGTCACACATCATTATCGAGGGCGCAGGATGCCCGACCAACCAGCGCGTTACAGTAAGGGCTGGTGGGACAACCAGGGAAGAAGCGAGTGCCGTGATCAATTCGAGCAGTGAGCCCTGGGTCGGGCCGGAGGCAGAAATCGAGAGTGTCGATCGCCTGCGTTCCCTCGAGAATTTGCTCAAGCTCACCGATCGGATCAAGAGTCTCGAGGCAGAGCTCACGCAGGTCAGTACGACGCGCGCACTCACTCCGACCGAGCAGCTCGATGCCGAGCAGCAGCTGATTGCGATGCGCGCGTCTCCGCCGTGGCGGGTCGGTCGCGTCGTCACCATGCCTCTGCGCATTATGCGGCGGATGCTGCGCCGGAACTCACACCGGTGAGTGCCACGCCCACTCTCACAATATGGGTGGATGGCATTGGTCGTTCGCAGGCCGACGTCGAACGGGTGCTGCGCGAAAGCATTCGGCAGGCCGCTCCGGGCACCGAGTTTGTCTGTCTCATCGCCGACGATGAGCGATACGGCGAAGATTGGCCCGTCGACGCGGCGGTGCTGGTCGTTCCACTGCCCGAGGACGACGCCGCTTCGCTGAACCGACTGCTGTCGCAGACGCGGAGCGACTGGGTCGTATGGATCGATGCGTCGGCGAACCTGGCCCCGGGAGCGCTCGGCCACGTCGAGACCGCAGTGGCGCGCTTCGACATCGATCTTCTGTACGGCAACGCACGCCTCCCCGGTTCGCAAAGGACTCACCGCCCTGCGTTCTCGCCGATTCGACTTCGGTCCCAGGACTATTTCGGTGATGTCCGAGGATTCCGGGTGGAAGCGCTTCGCCAGAGCGGCGGGTTCGGCGCGGGAAACGCGGGCGCACATCCCCTCGACCTCTCGTTGCGTCTCGGTGCGGATGCCGCCCGTGTGCTTCGTATCCCGGAGATCCTCTCGGTCTCCGCCATGGCCATCCGCCCGTCCACCGAGCAGCACCGCAAGGTCGTCGCACAATTCCTTGGTTCGAGGGGCATCGTCGCGGAAGTGACCGTCGTGGCCGAGGCGCTGCAGGTGACTTACCCGCTGGTGTCCGCCCCACTCGTCTCGATCATTATTCCCACCCGGGGAAGTAGCGCGAGGATCCGCGGTGCCGAGAGCGTTCTCGTGGTGGATGCCGTGCGCGGCATACTCGAGCGATCGACGTACCCCTCTCTGGAGATTGTCGTAGTGGCCGATGACGAGACGCCCCAGTCGGTGATCAACGCTCTCGTTTGCCTCGCCGGTGACTCCCTTCGGCTCGTGCGGTGGTCCGAGGACTTCAACTTCTCGGCGAAGATGAACCGGGGGGCGATCTTCTCGCGTGGTGCGTACCTGGTGCTCCTCAACGACGACGTCGACCTGATCACCCCGGGCTGGATCGAAGCAATGCTTGGCCTGGCCAAGCAACCGGGGGTCGGACTGGTCGGATCGTTGCTCTTTTTCGAGGACGGCACGGTGCAACACGGTGGACATGTGTACTCGGCGAGTTGGGCGGGACACATCGCGTTCGGATGGTCGGCCGATCGAGATGACGACCTCGGTTCCATGGGCGTCGATCGCGAAGTCTCCGGGGTCACTGCGGCCTGCGCAATGATCCGCGCTGACACGTTCTGGCAACTGGGGGGATTCTCGCTTGACTATGCCGGTAACTACAACGATGTGGATCTTTCGCTCAAGGTCCGAGGGAGCGGACGCAGCGTCATCTGGACGCCGCACGCTCGCCTGTACCATTACGAATCGAAGAGCAGAATTGCCACCGTCGAACCGTCAGAACTTGTGACGTTGCGCGCCCACTGGGGTACCTGGCTGCTGTCGGACCCCTACTGGCCGAGTTCACCGCAGCAGCCCTAGCGTTCGGGGAACCCGTGGGGCAGCCCCTCAAGCGCCGGCCGCAGGTGCTCGAGGCGCTGCGCCTCGAGACTGAGGCCGGTGTACTCGCGGTCCCGGCGGAGCGCCGAGACGCCGGCGAGAAAGAGTTCGGCGTTCACTGTCGGCAGCGGCGAGACGAAGCCGGATGCCTCGGTCGCGAGCGAGCGCGATAGTCGGGTGCGGGCATCCGGTGTCAATCGAGACGCCTGTCGGAGAAACTGTGCGATGCGGCGGGACAGGCCATCGGGCATCCGCGCCACATCGGCCGTCGCGGCCCAGCCGAGCAGTTCGATGGGGACCCCGTACACGGGAGGCGTGATCTTCGAGACCCGCTCGTTCTGGCTGTAGGTGCCGGCGAGGAGGTCACCGAGGCGTTTGGTACGGCCGTTGAGGAGCGCCGTGACCGACGCGATGCCACCGAGGGTCGAGAACACCTCGAGCACCCCGGTGAGCGAGCGGATGAAGGCGTGACGCAATCCGATCGATCCGCCGTCGTCCCGTACGATGCGCCCGCCGACCGCGAGTTTGCCGAGCGACTTGCCCTGGCTGAGGGTCTCGACGGCGGTCGGGGCCACGACCAGGCAGAAGACAAGG